>JALHRW010000008.1 GCA_022841245.1 Planctomycetota bacterium | reverse complement strand
TGGAGGGCCCGCAGGCCCCGCAGCGGAGATCGATGGCTGGCTGGCGACCTTCCCCGGCCGCGAGCAGCTCGCCGAGACCAACAGCTGGGTCATGGGCAAGCTCGCCGACCATCTGCTGGCCCAGCCGGGAGTCGGCGAAGTGCGCGCCGTCCGGCTCAAGCACGAGACCGCCACCATCGCCGGCCGCACCCGCCTGATCCGCGTGCTGGAAGTCGAGCTGGGCATGCGCCGGCCGTACATGCCCGGCGTGCTGGCGACCGGCACCCGCGTGTGGATCGACCGCGAAGGCGTGGTCCTGCCCGGCAGCCTGCAGGGCCCCGACCGCCGGCGTCCGCTGCTGCGCCAGCTCGAACAGGGCGGCGGCAACCTGCGCGCCGCAGTCGAGGCCTGGCGCCTGGTCGAGCCGCTGGTCGAGCCGAACCTGGTCGCGAGCATCGATTGCGCGGCGCCGATCGACGATCGCGGCGCGCGCGGCATCGTGATGAACGCCAGCGCCGGCAGCCGGCTGGTGTGGGGCCGACCGGACGAGGCCGCCCTCGGCCGCGACCCCGAGAGCAAGGCCCGCGATCTGGTGCACACCATCCGCTGCCAGGGTGACCTCTCGCGCATCGCCTCGGTGAACGTCAGGTTCGCGAAACCCTTCTACACGATGCGCTGACCGATATCCGGCGTTCGCGCTTCGCGAAGCGCGGCCTGGATGGCTGGTCCTATACGCGAGGCAGCGTTTTCGCCCTGGGCGGAGCTGGCGGAAAATCACGCCCGGCAGCGGCCGGCGTGACCGGCATGCCGCCGGCGGCGATGGAGCGCGACGCCAGATCGGCGATCAGGACCGCCCGCCGCGCCTCGTCGGTCGTGGCCACCTGCAGGGGATCCGACTGGCCCAGGCCCAAGCGGTCGGCGATCAGGCGGATGTCGGCGCCGCCGTGGCCGTGCTCGTGCTCGGTCTTGTCGACCTCGATATTGATGATGGTCCACTTGCCGCTGGCGTCCTGTAGACGCAGGTACGGCTTGCCGTCGACGGTGCTCTCGCCCAGTTCGATACGACCCTTGCTGCCGGTGATGTTGAAATAGCAGCCACCGGTCGGCGAGAACGTGACCAGGGAGAAGGCCGCCAGCCCGCCCTTGGCGAAGCGGATCTGCACGGTCTGGTGGTCATAGACCGTATGGCGGTCGCTGAACACGCAGAGGTCGCGGACATAACCGTCCTCGCCCTCGGCTTCCTTGTAGATGCGGCGGTAGACCCCGTCCCACTTGTTCATGTCGAAGAAGTGCGGACAGGTTGACGAGATCCGGCAATCGCCGCAGCGCTCGCCATGGTCCAGCTCGGGACGCGGAGTGTAGAAGCGTCGGCCGCCCCAGGACGATACCTCGACCGGGTGGTCGTCGATGATCCAGCAGAGGATGTCGATGTGATGGCAGCACTTGTGGTTCATCAGGCCGGCAGACCTGGAGAAGTCGCTGTGCCAGCGGTGGAAATAGTCGCCGCCGTGCGAATAGCCGAGCAACTCGGCCGCCTCGATCGAGATCACCTCGCCGATCGCCCCACCGCGCACCAGCTTGGCGGCCTGCAACGTCGAGCGCCCATAGCGCATGTTGTGGCCGACGATGACCTGCCGTCCGGTCCGGTGCATGGCGGCGATGATCTCGTCGCACTCCATGACGCTGGTGGCGAGCGGCTTGTCGACCAGGACGTTCAGCCCGGCCTCCAATGCCTCGATGACCACGTCGCGGTGCTCGCGATCGGTGACGGTGACGATGCACCAGTCTGCCGGCACCTGCGCCTGCGCCTCCTTCACCGTGCGGAAGACCGGCATGTCCGGGCGGTTGAGCTCGCGAGCCGCCGCCTTCCCGCGGACAGCATTGAGATCGACTAACGCCACCAAGTCCGCTCGTTCGGCGAATTCCGGCAATCCCTTGTTGGGAAATCCAAGCAAACCCTTGGCAAAGCAGCCCAGACCGCGATTACCGGTCCCTACGACGATGAAGCGCGTTTTCATGTCTGTCTCCGGAGACAATTTCCAACCAACTCGTTGGGAGCAAGCGATTCGTCCGCGTCGGCCACATCCCCTCTCACATCGTGATAGCGACGCTGCGCTGCTGTGGCGAAACACCTGCCCCCTCTTCCATACGTGGCCGCGCCGCGATGATTCAGGGATAGGTATGCACGACCTCCCTCCGCAGAACCTGATCGTCATAGCCCTGGTCAGCAGTCACCATGTATCGATCACGGTAGCGGCGCTTGATCCGCGGGCCGGCGAGGAGCCGCGCCGGCACAAGGAATACCCGGTACGCTGGGCCGACCTCGATCTGCCCGGCCGGGTCGATGCGTTGCGCGATGCCCTCGACCAGACCTGCCGGCCGCTCAACCTCGAACCGCGCTCGCTGTTCATCGCCTGCAGCGATCCGTCGCTGTCGGCCACCTCGGTGACCGGCTGGTCGGCGCTGGGCGAGGACGTGCGCATCTCGGAACACGAACGCGCCTTCGCCCTCGGCCGTGCCCGCACCCACGCCACCGCCGACGAACGCGAGCAGCTCGACGTCGTGCCGACCTACTGGACGGTGCGCTCGCGCGACGGCCAGATCGACTGCGACGATCCGGTCGGGCAGATCGGCAACCACCTCACCTGCCACGCCCTGCGGGTGACGGCGCGGCGCGGTCTGCTCGGCGAATTCCGCGAGATCTGCGAGCAGCTGGGGCTGCACCTCGAAGGACTGATCCCGCAGCCGATCGCGCTCTACCGCGGCATCTCCGGGCGCATGAACAAGGGCGGCACCCAGCTGGTGATCGACCTCGGCGCCCGCCACACCACCCTGATCGTGCGCCGCAAGGGCCGCCTCCTGCACATGGAGACGCACCCCTTCGGCGGCGACACCGTCACCGACCGCATCGGCGTCGCCCTCGGGGTCGATCCGTTGCGTGCCGAGGACATCAAGCGGCAGATCGATGTCGACGAGGTTCCCGGCGGCGAGGCCGATGGGCAGCAGTCGATCTTCGGGGAATTGCAGGAGCGCCAGCGCCAGCTGTCGATCGCGGCCCGGGCCTCGGCCGAATGCCTGGGTTCCTTCTTCCGCGATCGTGCCCGCCACTTGCGCGACGACGGCGACCTGCTCAGCCAGCGCGGCCAGGTCCACGTGGTTGGCCGCGGTGCGGCGATCGGCGGCCTGGTGCCGTTCCTCTCCGACGTGTTCCGCCTCGATGTCGTGCTCGGCACCGGCAGCAAGGCGTCGGACCCGGGAGCCGAACTCGACGGCCTGCTGGTCGCCGGCGTGGTCAAGTGCGCCGCCGACCGCCGCATCGAGCATCTGGTGGAAGAGGCGAGCTCGATCCGCGGCGCTGCCGGCGGCCTGTTCGCCTGGCTGATGCAACCGCTGGCCTGAAGCGGGTCACCCCGGCGGATGGGTGCTCCTCGCCTGGAAGTAGCGGATCATCGCCCGATCCTCGCCATCGATGTGATGCCGGATCCAGTCGGCGAGAAAACGCGATAGCGAGATGGTCAGCACGGCACGACCGCTGCGGTAGTCGTCGATGACCTTGGCCGCGTTCTTCTTGAGCTCCTCGTGCTTGGCCTTGTGGGCGGCGAAGCCGGGGTAGCCGCCCTGCTGCATCAGCCGCTCCTCGGTCTGGAAATGGGTCCCGACGTAGGCGGCGAGGGCATCGAGCGTCACGGTCAGCTGTTCGCGGCCCTGCCCGGCGACGATCGCGTCGTGCAGGCCGTTCACCATGCGGAACAGTTCAATGTGCTGGCTATCGACCGTTTCGTCGCCGGTTCGCCATGCCTCGGACCATTGGGTAAGCGGCATGGCTCGATGGTCCGCCGCCGGACACTCAAGGCAAGTTCAGCAGCCCAGACCAGCGAGTGGATTGCGAGTCAGCGCGTGGCCCGGACCGCCTCGGCCAGGCTGCGCAGCACCGGTACGGTGTCGCTCCAGCCCAGGCAGGCGTCGGTGATCGACTGGCCGTAGACCAGCTGGGCCGGCGCTCCGTGGCTCGGCACATTCTGGCGTCCGGCCTGCAGGTGGCTTTCGATCATCACGCCGGCGATGCCGCGGGCGCCGGCGCGCAGCTGGGCGGCAACCGCCTCGCCGACCGCCATCTGACGGCGATGGTCCTTGGCGCTGTTACCGTGGCTGCAGTCGATCATCACCCGGCCCGGCAATCCGGCCGCGGTGAGGGCGGCGCAGGCCCGCGCCACGTCCTCGGACGCGTAGTTGGGGCCAGAGGTGGCTCCGCGCAGGATGATATGCGTGTCCGGGTTGCCGCGCGTGGCGACGATCGCCGCCACCCCCTGCTTGGTCACCGAGAGGAAGCGGTGCGGATGCGCCGCGCTGCGCATCGCGTCGATGGCGATCTGCAGGTTGCCATCCGTGCCATTCTTGAAGCCGACCGGCACGGACAGGCCTGAGGCCAGCTCGCGATGCACCTGGCTCTCGGTGGTGCGGGCGCCGATCGCGCCCCAGCTGACCAGATCGGCGATGAATTGCGGAGTGATCGGGTCGAGAAACTCGCAGCCGGCGGGCAGGCCGAGGTCGGCGAGGTCGCACAGCAGCTTGCGGGCGATGCGCAGGCCCTTGTTGATGCGGAACGAGCCGTCGAGGTCGGGGTCGTTGATCAGGCCCTTCCACCCCACTGTGGTGCGCGGCTTCTCGAAGTAGACGCGCATGACCACCAGCAGCTCGCCAGCCAGTTCGGCGGCGACCGGCTTCAGCTGGGCGGCGTAGTCGAGCGCTGCCACCGGATCGTGGATCGAGCACGGCCCGACCACGACGATGAGGCGGTGATCCTCGCCGCGCAGGGCACGAACGACCGCTGCCCGCCCGGTGGCCACAGTCTCCGAAGCCCGCTCGGACAGCGGGATCTCCTCCATGAGGATGGCTGGGGGCAGCAGGGGTGAGAGCCCCTCGATGCGCAGGTCGTCGGTGCGGTGCAGCATGGCAGGAGGGCGGGAATGCTAGGAAGCCTGCCCGTCGCGCCAGCGGGACCGCGCAACCTTACCTGACCCGCGTGTAGCCCAACTCCTCGACCTTGGGCATCACCCCGGCTTCCTTGCCATCGAGGGCGTAGACCTGAACGCGGACGGTGCCGTCACGGGCGTGCTCGAGAACGACGTTGTTCACTCCGGAGATCGCCTTGATCGCCGCCTTGTCCTCGGCCGCCTGGACGTCGGTGACCTCCATCTTCATGTAGTTGAGGGAGATGGTGCGCGGCGGCCCGGCACAGGCGGTGAGGGCGAGGGCGCAGGCAAGGATGGCGAGGCGGGTCATGGAGGTCTCCGGCGGCAGCATGCCACGGGTGGGCTCGACGGTCAAAGGGCGGTCCAGCCGGTCAAAGGGCGGTCCAGCTGGCGCTTGAGCCGGGGGCTCGGCTGGCATCCTCCCGCGCATCGGTGACGACTGGCGCTGACGGCCCGCCGGGCTGGACGCGGGCAACCGCGAGGGAGTCACCGACGTATCCGCCGCGCGCCTGGGCATCCACAACCCCCGACTGGGAGATGCCCGATGTCCAACCCCGCCCCCGCCTCCCGTTTCACCGCCCCCCGTCCCCTCGCCAGCAGCGATCCCGATCTCGCCGCCATCATCCAGCGCGAAGCCGACCGCCAGCAGCACACCATCGAGCTGATCGCCTCCGAGAACATCGTCTCGACGGCGGTGCTCGAAGCGCAGGGCTCGCTGCTGACCAACAAGTACGCCGAAGGCTATCCCGGCAAACGCTACTACGGCGGCTGCGAATTCGTCGACCAGGCCGAGGAACTGGCGATCAAGCGCGCCCAGCAGCTGTTCAAGACCGACTACGGCTGCAACGTCCAGCCGCACTCCGGCTCGCAGGCCAACATGGCCGTCTACATGGCCGCCGGCCTCCAGAAGGGCGACAAGGTCCTGGGCATGTCGCTCGACCACGGCGGCCACCTGACCCACGGCTACAAGCTGAACTTCTCCGGCCTCGACTACACCATCCAGAGCTACGGCGTATCCAAGGAGACCGGCCGCATCGACATGGCCGAGGTCGAGCGCATCGCGGTCGAGTTCCAGCCCAAGATGATCATCGCCGGCGCGTCGAACTACTCGCGCACCCTCGACTTCCCCGCCTTCGCCGCCATCGCCAAGAAGGTCGGCGCCCTGCTCTTCGTCGACATGGCGCACATCGCCGGCCTGGTCGCCGCCGGCCTGCACCCGTCGCCCTTCGGCCACGCCGACTTCGTCACCACGACCACGCACAAGACCCTGCGCGGCCCGCGCGGCGGCATGATCTTCGCGCGCAGCGCCGAGCACATGAAGAAGGTCAACAGCCGCGTGTTCCCCGGCATCCAGGGCGGCCCGCTGATGCACGTCATCGCCGCCAAGGCCGCCGCCTTCGGCGAGGCGCTGCGCCCGGAATGGGCCGAGTACATGGGCCGGGTCAAGGCCAGCGCCAGCGCCATGGCCGAGGAGTTCAAGCGGCTCGGCTGGCAGGTCGTCTCGGACGGCAGCGACAACCACCTGTTCTCGCTCAACGTCATGAGCCAGGGCGTCACCGGCAAGCAGGCCGAGGACAAGCTGCACGAGGTCGGGATCACGGTAAACAAGAACCTGATCCCCTTCGACACCCAGCCGGCGCAGCAGGGCAGCGGCATCCGCATCGGCACCCCGGCGGTGTGCAGCCGCGGCTTCGGCGTCGCCGAGTGCGTGCAGGTCGCGCGCATCATGGATGCCGCGCTCAAGGGCCGGGACGACGCGGCGAAGCTGGCCAAGGCGAAGGCCGAGGCCCGGGCGCTGTGCGACAAGTTCCCGATCTACTGATCATTGCCGCTGAAGGTCCGGGGTCAGGGGTCCGGGGTCCGGGGTCCCTAGCAGCGACGCAACCAGACCAGGCCCCGTCACCATCCGCTCTGCGCCTTTCGTCATACTCCGTGTCGACGCGTCCGGACCCCGGACCCCGGACCCCGGACCCCGGACCCTGGTGGCAATGATGCCCAGCATACGAGGAGCGCTGATCGACGCCGGGCCGTGCCCGTATCTGCCGGAGCGGCGCTTCCACGCCTTCCACGTCGACGACGAGGTCGACGACGGGTTGTACCGGGTGCTGCTCGACAACCGCTTCCGCCGCAACGGGGCGATGTTCTACCGCCCGACCTGCGAGGGCTGCGAAGCCTGCCAGCCGATCCGCGTGGCGGTGGCCGGCTTCACGCCGCGACGCGATCAGCGGCGGGCGTGGCGACGCAACGCCGACCTCGCCTTCACCTGGCAGCCGCGCGGGATCGATGACGAGCGCCTGACGTTGTGGCGGAGCTACCAGGAGACGGTGCATGGCGATGCGGATGACGAGCCACCGACCCGCTTCATGACCGAGGACGCCGGCATCAGCGGCGGCGAGCTGCACGCGCGCACCGCCGACGGCCGGCTGCTCGGCGTCGCCCTGTGCGACGTGGTCGGCGATGCCTGGAGCAGCGTGTACTGCTACTGGGATCCGGCCGAGCGCGACCGTGGCCTCGGCACCGTCCTGGCGATGGCCGAGATCGCCGAGGCGGCACGGCAAGGTCTGCGCTGGTGGTACTCCGGCTTCTGGGTCGCGGGGTGCGCCAAGATGACCTACAAGGCCAGGTTCGGACCGGCGGAGGTGCTGGTGGATGGACGCTGGCTTGCGCTGCAAGACGGTAAAACACCGGAGGATCCGGCCGTAGAGGGCGCCTCCGGATAGGGTTTCTTTGGCATGCGGGGTGCTAAAACACCCATCACCAAGGAGATTCGACCATGATGTTCAGCCTCGTCGACATGGCCATCGGCGGCGTCGGTCTGCTCATGTCGCTGGCCGCCTCCGGCTACGTGAAGTACCAGTTCAACAAGGGGAAGGGCGTCCCGATCAGCTCCGGCAAGACCGGGGCCGAGATCGCCCGCGCCATCCTGCGCCACAATGACGTCAACGACGTCACCGTGGTCGAGCACCAGGGCTTCCTCTCCGACCACTACAGTCCAACCGAGAAGAAACTGGCCCTGTCGCCCGACGTCTACAACGGCCGTACCGCCGCCGCCGCTGGCGTCGCCGCCCATGAGGTCGGCCATGCCCTGCAGCACGCCCAGGGCGACCTGTCGATGTGGGGCCGGACGATCCTGGTCTATCCGGCGCACTTCGGCTCGATGCTCGGCCCGATCCTGGTGATGGTCGGTTTCATGCTGGCCGGTGCCCGCGGCCTGACCGAAGGCACCATGCCCCACACCATCGCTTTGATCGGCCTCTACGGGTTCGGCGCCGCCGTGCTCTGCTCGACCATCATCGTGGTCAACGAGTTCAACGCATCGAAGCGCGCTAAGCTGGCCCTGGTCAGCATGGGCATCACCCGCCCAGGCGAGGAGGACGACGCGGTGAAAAGCGTGCTGCTCGCCGCCGGCCTGACCTACCTGGCCGCCGCACTCACAGCTGCGCTGCACTTCGCCTGGTACGCCTACCTGGTGTTCGGCTCGCGCCGCGACGACTAGCCGGGAGCGCCGCACTCCGGTGCGGCTGCTAGGCGGCCTTGAAGTTGCGATTCGAGCCGCACCGGAGTGCGGCGCTCCCAGGGACTACCTGGCCAACTCGCGCAGCTTGTCGCCGTACAACGCGATGCGCTTCGGCCCGAGCTGCGGGACCTGCGTGAGATCGCCGGCGCCATAACGCTTGAGGTACTCCAGCGCCTTGGCCGGCAACACCGCCTGCATCGGAACAGCGCGCTTCTCGCTTTCGGCGCGGCGCCAGTCCTTCATCCGCTTCTCGCGCTCCTCCTCGATCGGCTCGACCTCGCGGTGCTTGACCGGTGGTGGCAGTTCGGGCGGGTGGGCGTTGGCCTCGCGCAGGCATGCCAGCAGCGATTCGCCATGCGGCGTCAGCACGCTGTTCTTCACCCCGAGATGCTTGAGCTGGGCCCAGGTGACGATCGGCTTGCGGACCAGGGCCAGCAGCGTCTCGTTGTTGATCACCCGGCCGGGCGGCTTGTCGATCTCGCGCGCGATGCCATCGCGCCAGGTCCACAGCGCGGCCAGCACCGGCAGGCACGGTTTGCCCAGATCGCGGGCGCCCTTGACGCGGTAGAAGCCACCCGGATCGAAGCCGCCGCCCCAGGTCGCATCCTCGACCGCACGGCAGGCAATGGCGGTCTCCTCGACCAGATCGGCCTCAGCGACCAGCTGCTGCAGCTGCTGCGCGACTTCGGGCAGATGGCGGACGTCGTCGATGGCGTACGCGAGCGCCATGGGATCGATCGGCCGGATCGCCCAGTCGTACTGCGCGAAATCCTTGGCCAGCTGGATGCCGAGGATGCGTTCGACCACCGAGCCGTAGCCGGTGCGCTCCCAGCCGAGCATCGAGGCCGCCTGCTGGCTGTCGAACACGCCGCGCATCTGGATGCCGAAGTCACGGCGCATCACCGCCGCGTCGTACTCGCCGCCATGCAGCCAGACGGTAATCGCGGGATCCTCGAGCGGCGCCTTGAGCGCGGCGAACGCCGCAGCGCCGAGCGCGATCGGGTCGAGCACGAACATCCGTCCGCCGGCGTTGATCTGCACCAGGCAGACGCGCTCGGTGTAGGCGTGCATCGAGTTCGACTCGGTATCGAGGGCGATCCACGGCGCCGACGCGCAGGCGGCGGCGACCTCGGCCATGCCTGGGCCATCGGAGATCCAGGGGATGGTCATGACGATCCGTTCGTGGTTCGTGGTTCGTGGTTCGTGGTTCCGCACCCTGCAACCAGATCAAACGTGCGTGCCAGCGTCTGGAGCCGATCGTTGCCTATCGGACATGGAGTGGCTCGGGCGCGGTCCGATCGGAACCACGAACCACGAACTACGAACCACGAACCCAGGGGCAATGGCGGGTCAGTGCTTGCCGGAGGACTTGGAGCGGGCCACGGCCATCAGCTGACCGCGCAGCCACGCTGCTTCGTCGTCCTTGTCGGCCTTCTCGCCACTGGCGAGGGCTTCGAGCCGGGCCTGGACCTTGGCCGTGTCGATCGCCGAGACCTCGACCGCCTCGATGACCAGCACGTTGACCTCGTCCTGCAGCACCTGGGCGACTCCGCCACGCACGGCCCACGACTTCTTGCTGCCGTCCTGCTGCAGCACCTCGACCAGGCCGTGGCCGACCAGGGCGGCGAGCGGGGCGTGGCCCTGGCGGACGCCGATCTCACCATCGCTGGCCGAGAAGGTCACCTGGTGGCCCGGCTGCGGAGGCAGGACCTTCACCGGGGTGACGAGCTTGAGGGTGACGGGCATGTCGCGCCTTACTTCTTGTCCGAAGCCTTGAGCTTCTCGGCCTTGGCCACCGCGTCCTCGATCGTGCCGATGTACATGAACGCGGATTCGGGCAGCTGGTCGTACTCGCCGGTGAGGATGGCCTCGAAGCTGCGGATGGTGTCCTCGAGCTTGAGGAACACGCCCTTCATGCCGGTGAACTGCTCGGCGACCGCGAACGGCTGCGACATGAAGCGCTCGAGGCGACGGGCGCGCGCCACCAGGCGCTTGTCATCGTCGCTCAGCTCGTCGACGCCGAGGATCGAGATGATGTCCTGCAGGTCCTTGTAGCGCTGCAGCACCTTCTGCACGCCGCGGGCGACGCGGTAGTGGCGCTCGCCGACGATGTGCGGCTGGAGGATGCGCGAGGTCGAGGCGAGCGGATCGACGGCCGGGTAGATGCCCTTCTCGGCGATGCCGCGCGACAGGTTGGTCGTGGCGTCGAGGTGGGCGAAGGTGTTGGCCGGGGCCGGGTCGGTGTAGTCGTCAGCGGGGACGTACACGGCCTGGATCGAGGTGATCGAGCCCTTGCGGGTCGAGGTGATGCGCTCCTGCAGGGCGCCCATCTCGGAGGCCAGGGTCGGCTGGTAGCCCACCGCGGAGGGCAGGCGGCCGAGCAGCGCGGACACCTCGGAGCCGGCCTGGGTGAAGCGGAAGATGTTGTCGACGAAGAGCAGCACGTCCTTGCCGGTGGTGTCGCGGAAGTGCTCGCACTGGGTCAGCGCCGACAGGGCGACGCGCAGACGGGCACCGGGCGGCTCGTTCATCTGGCCGTAGACCAGCGAGCAGCGGCTGACGCCGGGCTTGACCATGGGGAAGCCGCGCGGGTCCCACTTGGCGTGGCCCTTCTCGTCCTTCTCGACCGCGATGACGCCGGCCTCGATCATCTCGTTCCACAGGTCGTTGCCCTCGCGGGTGCGCTCGCCGACGCCGGCGAACACCGAGAAGCCGCCGTGGTGCTTGGCCACGTTGTTGATCAGCTCCATCAGGATGACGGTCTTGCCGACGCCGGCACCGCCGAAGAGGCCGATCTTGCCGCCCTTCACGTAGGGCGCGAGCAGGTCGACGACCTTGATGCCGGTGGTCAGGATCTCGGTCTCGGGGTTCAGCTCGGCGAACTCCGGGGCCTTCTGGTGGATGGCGCGGCGCGGGCAGTTGGCCGACACCGGATCGCCGTTGTCGACCACTTCGCCGAGCACGTTGAAGATGCGGCCGAGGGTCTCGTCGCCCACCGGCACGCTGATCGGGGCGCCGGTGTCGCGCACGCTCTGGCCGCGGACCAGGCCGTCGGTCGTCGACATGGCGACGGCGCGGACGCGGTTGCGGCCGAGGTGCTGCTGGACCTCGGCGACCAGCCGCGAGCTCTTGCCCGTGCCGGGGTCGACGATGTCGAGCTCGAGAGCGCTGTACACGGCGGGCAGCTGCTCGAATTCGGCGTCGAGGGTGGAGCCGATGACTTGGACGACGGTGCCGGTGTTGCTCATGTGGTTCTCTGCGTTTCGAGGTTCAAGCCATCGCTTCGACGGCGCCAGTGATCTCCGCGATCTCCTGGGTGATCTTGCCCTGGCGACCGCGGTTGTAGACGAGGGTCAGCGACTTGACCATGTCGCCGGCGGCGTCGGTGGCGTTCTTCATCGCCAGGCGGCGGGCGGCGTGCTCGGCGGCGGTGGTCTGCAGCGAGAAGGCGTACAGCTCGGCACGCACCGCACGCGGCACCAGGGCGGCGAAGAGGACCTCGGGGTCCTCGTTGAAGATGTAGTCGGGCTTGGCGCCGGTGGCCGGACGGGCGCCGGACAGGGCCTTGCCGCTGCCGTCGTCCTCGTGCTTGGTGCCGGCGGGAAGCAGGGTCTGCGCCCGCACCTCCTGGCGACCGGCGGAGAGGAAGCGCGCGAACACCACCTCGACGAGGTCGCAGGTGCCGCCGAGGAAGTTCGCGATGGCGGCGGTGGCGAGCTTCTCGCACGCATCGTAATTGGCCTGGCCGACGATCTTGATGTGCGTCTCGGCGACCGTCTCGCCGAAGAACTGCAGCGTGGTCGCGCCCTTCTTGCCCAGGGCGATGAAGCGGACGGTGCGGCCTTGCGCGCGATGGAACTTGGCACGCTCCAGCGCCTTGGCCACCAGGTTGCCGTTGAACGAGCCGCACAGGCCGCGATCCGACGCCATCAGGTAGATGGCGACGGTCTTGACCGGACGCTCCTTCATCAGCGGATGCTTGTCGACGTCGCTCATCGCGCCCGACAGGGCTTCCATCAGGTTGAGCAGCGTGCGCGAGAAGGGATAGGAGGCGTTGGCGGCGTCCTGCGCCTTCTTGAGCTTCGCACTCGACACCAGTTCCATGGTGCGCGTGATCTTGCGCGTGTTGGTCGCGCCCTTGCGGCGCTTGCGGATGTCGCGGAGGTTGGCCATGGGGTGGTCCGGCTCGGCGCCTTACTTGGCCTTTTCCTTGAACAGCGTGCGGAAGCGCTTGGTCGCGTCCTTGACCCGCGTGTCGATCTCGGGGGTGAACTCGCGCGCCTTGGCCAGCTCGGCCAGTACGGTGGCGTGCTCGGTGTGCATGAACTTGATGTAGTCGGCCTCGAAGGCGCCGACCTGGTCGATCTCGACATCGTCGAGCATGCCTTCGCCGGCGCCCTTGATCACCAGGACCTGGTCGATCACGTCCATCGGCGCGGCCTGGCCCTGCTTGAGCAGCTCGACCATGCGCGCGCCGCGGTCGAGCTGACGCTGGGTCGCCGGGTCGAGCTCGGTGCCGAGCTGCGAGAATGCTTCCAGTTCGCGGTAGGCCGCGAGGTCGAGCCGGAGGGTGCCGGCGATCTTCTTCATCGCCTTGATCTGGGCGTTGCCGCCGACGCGCGAGACCGAGATGCCGACGTCGACCGCGGGGCGCTGGCCGGCGTTGAACAGGTCGGGCTGCAGGTAGATCTGGCCGTCGGTGATCGAGATCACGTTGGTCGGGATGTAGGCCGAGACTTCGCCTTCCTGCGTCTCGATGACCGGGAACGCGGTGAGCGAGCCGCCGCCGAGCTTGTCGGAGATCTTGGCCGCGCGCTCGAGCAGGCGCGAGTGCAGGTAGAACACGTCGCCGGGGTAGGCTTCGCGGCCAGGCGGGCGGCGCAGCAGCAGCGACATCTCGCGGTAGGCGGCGGCCTGCTTCGACAGGTCGTCGTAGGCGCAGAAGGTGGCGAAGCCGCGACCGCCATCCTTGACCGGGCACTGCACGTACTTGCCGTCGACCAGCTTGGGCTGGCCGTTCTCATGCAGCCAGGTGTTGTACATGAAGTACTCGGCCATGGCCGCGCCGGAGTACGGCGCGAGGTACTGCATCGGGGCGGGCTGCGAAGCGCTGGCGTCGATGACGATGGTGTAGGTCATCGCGCCGACCGCTTCGAGCTGCTTGACGATGGCGGACACCGTCGACTGCTTCTGGCCGATGGCGACGTAGACGCAGACGACGCCCTTGCCCTTCTGGTTGATGATGGTGTCGACGCAGATCGCGGTCTTGCCGGTCTTGCGGTCGCCGATGATCAGCTCGCGCTGGCCGCGACCGACCGGGATCATCGCGTCGATGCACTTGAGGCCGGTCTGCAGCGGTTCGTGGACCGAGCGGCGGTCGGCCAGGCCGGGCGCCGGGCTCTCGACGCGGCGGGTGCCTTCGTTCTTGATCGGGCCCTTGCCGTCGAGCGGACGGCCGAGCGCGTCGACCACGCGGCCGAGCAGGCCCTGGCCGACCGGCACTTCGAGCACGCGCTTGGTGCGGCGGGCGATCATGCCCTCTTTGAGCGTGACGTAGTCGCCGAGCACCACGGTGCCGACCACGCCTTCCTCGAGGTTGAGAGCGAGGCCGAAGGCGCCGTTCTCGAACTCGACCATCTCGCCGGCCATGACGCCGGAGAGGCCGGTGATGCGGGCGATGCCGTCGCCGACCATCACCACGGTACCGACCTCGTCGACCACCGGCTGGGCTCCATAGCCCGCCAGCTGGTTGCGGATCACGCTGGACATCTCATCGGCGCGGATCTTCATCACAGAGGTCACTCCTTCGCCCACAGCGCATCGCTGATGGGCGCATTGATCATGCGGTTGTGCATCTCGCGAAGCTGACGCTTCACGCTGGCATCGACGAGGCGGTCGCCGACGCGGACGGTGGCCCCGCCGATCAGGGCGGGATTGACGACGACGGAAATCTCGGCCTTGCCGCCGACCGCGGCGGTCAGGCGGGCTTCGAGGTCGCCCTGCAGCGGCCGGGCGCTGACCACGCGCACGCGCACCAGGCCGGCGGCGTTCTCGGCCCGGCGGACGGCTTCGCGCAGGATGGCGGGAGCCTCGGCCAGGCGGTTGCGGTCGACCAGCAGGCGCAGCAGGTCGATGATCTCGCGCGGCTGGCCGGCGAGGACGGCGCCGAGCGCCTCCTTGGCGCGCGCCTTGCCCACCCGCGGATCGTCGAGCGAGGCGAGGGCGGCGGGCGTCAGCGCTTCGGCCAGGGCGCGGCAGCTGTCGACCACGGCCGGCTGGACGCCGCGCTGCTGCGCGACCTCGAGCAGGCCCTGGGCGTAGACGCCGGGAACGGTGGCGGGGGTGGCCATGAGTTAGCGCTTGCCTGCCGCTTCGTAGGCGTCGATGGCCTGCTTGACCAGTTCGCCCTGGCGGGCGTCGTCGAGCCGCTGGCCGATGATCTTGGCGGCGACATCGGTGGCGATGTCGGCGACCTCGGCACGCAGGTTGACGATGGCGGCGTGGCGCGCGGCCTCGATGTCCTGCAGCGCGCGCTGGCGCATCGCCTCGACCTCGGCCCGCCCCTTCTCGACCAGCGCGTCCTTCGACTGCTCGGCCTCCATGCGCACCCGGGTCATCGTCTGGGTGGTCTGGTCCTCGGTGGCGCGGATGCGCCGCTCGAGATCGGCCTGCAGCGCCTTCGCCTTGGCGTTGAGGCTCTCGGCCTCGTCCAGCTGCGCCTTGATCCGGGCATCACGGGCATCGACCATCGTCATGATCGCCGACACGCCGAAGCGGTAGATCACCAGGACGAAGGCGACGAACGCAACGCACGACCAGACGAAGCTGGCGGCATGGTCGAAGATGAAGGCGCTGATGTCCACGGGCGGGCTCCAGGCTGGCGTGCGGGCGGGTAGCGGCTAGCCGGAGATTACTTGAGGAACACGACCACCAGGGCGAACACCATGGCGATCAGGGCGAGACCTTCGATGAAGGCGATGCCGAGGATCATGGTGCCCTTGAGCGCGCTGCCCTGCTCGGGCTGGCGGGCCATGCCGGAGAGGGCGGCCGCGGCGGTCAGGCCGATGCCGACGCCGGCGCCACCGGCAGCGATGCCGAAGGCGATGCCGGCGCCGAGCGGCGAGAAGGACACGGCCTGCGCAGCGGCGTTGGCGGCGGGCTCGGCCGCGGCAGCGACCTGGGCGACGGCGTTGACGACAGTGGAGAGGTCTGACATGGGAAGCTCCGGGGGATCAGTGTTCCGGGTGCATCGAGGAGCCGATGAACACCGCGGATAGCAGGGTGAAGACGTAGGCCTGGATGAAGGCGACGAGGAGTTCGAGGAAGAAGATGGCGAAGGCGAGCGCCAGGCCGAAGCCGCTCATCCCGACGCTGAGCGCGGCGAGATCGGGGCGGGCGGCGTTGATGATCAGGCCGAGGCTGGTGAAGGCGAGCAGCACGGTGTGGCCGGCGAACATGTTGGCGAAGAGACGGATGGCCAGGGCCACCGGCTTGATCAGCAGGCCGAGGCCTTCGATGCCGGCGAGCATCAGCCAGATCGGCAGCTCCGCCGGCTTGAGGCTGAAGGGGACCGGCACCAGGTTGATCCAGAACTTGCCGACGCCCTGCTCCTTCATGCCGAAGAACAGCATCGACAGCAGCGTGGTGATGGCCAAGGCCACCGTGACGCCGATGTTGCCGGTGGCGGTGCCGGTGCCGGGGATCAGGCCGATCAGGTTGCAGGCGAGGATGGCGAAGAAGATGGCGGCGAAGTGCGGCACCCAGCTGTCGGCGTGGTGGTGGAAGTTCGGCCGCACGATGTCGTCGCGGACGAACAGCGTCACCGCTTCGAGCATGTGCTGGATGCGGCCTTCCGGCTTCAGCTGTCCCGGCTTGCGCTTGGCGAAGCCGACCAGGGCGACGGCGATGACCAGCAGGGCGATGGTGCCCCAGAAGATCTGCTGGTTGAGCCAGGCCATCGACTGCGGCAGCGAACCGAGGGCCGACTTGTGGTCGGCCAGAGCCATGGCCTTGGCCAGCGGCGCGGCGCCTTCGCTGCCGACCTTGGCGGTGGCCCAGCCGATGTACGGCGCGCCATCGGCAGCGGCCAGCTTGTCCGGATAGGAGTGCTGGTAGTAGTCGAGGTTCTTCTTCGCGTAGCCGGCGAGATCGAAGATCAGGATCGGCTTGCCGTGCAGCGGCTCGATCGCCGGATACGGCATGTTGTGGTGCGAAATCGATGCAGCGAAGTCGAAGCCGGCGTGGGCGGCGGGCGCGGCGGCCTGATGGCCGGCAACCTCGACATCATGGGCAGAGACGGGAGTCGGCTCAGGCACGGACTCGCTCCTCGGTAGGGGTGCGCAACGTGCGGAGCAGATGGCGTGCGTCCAGGGCCAATCCGCCGATCAGGACGACCGCTGCACCAGCCAGTCCGATGAGCAGGTCCTGCGGCCAGCGCATGTGCAGCAGTACGGCGATGCCGCCCAGGCCGGCCAGACGGACAAACATGGCGCACATCTGGCCAGCCAGGCAGACGCCGAGGGCGCCGCGCACGGTCATGCGCGCCAGCAGGCTGGCGGCGGTGGCGATCGCCAGAGCGAGCACGACGGCGGCGATCAGGGCGCTCATCGCTTCGCCTCGCGCACCATGTGGTAGAGACCGGCAGCGGTGAAGATCACGCCCAGTACCAGGGTCCACAACGGCAGCGTGCCGGCCACCCGGTCGATCAGCCAGCCGCCACCGAAGCCCAGGATCACGCCCGACAGCGGCAGGTAGCCGGCGTTGGCGCCGGCGAACGGATTACGGGGTTTGGGTTCAGTCATTGCGGCTGGCACGGCAGGCCGAGACCTTGGGTGGGGTCGCATGACAGTCAAGAACGGCGGGGATGGGGTGCCGAAGATGCATGATATGCATCCCTGCGACGCCGATTCCGAGGCAGAGGCGCTTCCGCTGGCCGACCCGGGACAGCCACCGCCGTAGTTGACAGGCTGCTGGCCGACATAAAGTCCCGCCCCTCATCAAAGCGGAAGCAGCGGAGCCCACATGAACCTGATCGATCTCGCCACCAAGTCCTCGCTGCGCAAGGAGCCCTTGGGCGACTTCAAGGTCGGCGATACCGTCGACGTGCACGTCAAGATCAAGGAAGGCGACAAGGAGCGCATCCAGGTCTTCAATGGCACGGTCATCGCCCGAGGCCGCGGCCAGGGCGCGATCAACGCCTCGTTCACCGTCCGCCGCATCGTCTCCGGCGAGGGCGTCGAGCGCACCTGGCCGGTCAACAGCCCGCGCCTGGCCAAGGTCGAAGTGACCCGCGCCGGCAAGGTCCGCCGCGCCAAGCTCTACTACCTGCGCGGCCGCGTCGGCAAGTCGACCAAGGTCAAGGAACTGCTCGAGGCCGAAGTCGCCGCTCCCGCCAAGGCCTGAACGCCGATCACCGGCGATCACACGAAACCCCGGGCGCCCGCCCGGGGTTTCTGCGTTTCAAAGCCGCGAAGCGGCCGGCCGCCGAGCGGCGATGGGCGGATACAATGGGCGCAGCCCATCCGCCCACGGCTTCGGAGCGCATGCGACGAAACCGAGTCGCGACAATGGCCGCGGGGGCAACGCCCCGAGCATCAATGCCGCACTGACATGGTTGGCCAGGGGCCTCGGGCATAACGCAGATACATCGCCAGCGCGATGCCGACCACGTACACGATGAACAGGCCGTAGCAGATGCGCAGCCCGCCCAGGCCGGGTTCCATGTACGGCAGCAGCAGCCAGGCTGGACCGGCCAGCACGACCAGCGCCACGCCGACCAGCATGAGCAGCGGCCAGCGCGTGTCTCCGGCCCCCTGCACGGTCGAGCGCCAGATCCAGTGCATCATCTCGAACGGCATCGCGGCAGCGAGGAACCACATCACCGGCTCTGCCAGGACCATCTGCCGCTCCCACAGGATGGCATCGCCGTGATGCGCCGGCAGCAGCAGCAATCGCGGCACCAGGACGAAGGCCAGCGCCACCAGCGCCATATATGGTCCGACCAGGATGAATGCTGAACGCACCACCTGCCGGGCGAGATCCGGCCGGGCGGCGCCCATCGCGTGCCCGACCGCGATGCTGATGCCCTGTGAGAAACCGACCACCGGCACCATCAGCAGCAGGTAGGTGTTGAAGGCGAGGTTGCTGGCGCTGAGCGCGTCGGTGCCCAGGCGGGTGAGCACGGCGGTGAAGGCGACGAAGGCGACCATCTCGAGGATCTCGGTGCCGCCACGCGGCACGGCGAAGGAGAGGAAGCGGCGCAGCCGCGCCATGTCGAGATTGCGCGCCGCCCAGGTCTCCAGCTCGGCACGCTGCAGCGGAGCGAACAGCCAGACCAGCCAGCCCAGCAGCATGGCCACGGCGGTGGCGAGGCTGGCGATGCCGGCCCCGGTGACCCCGAGTGCGGGCAGGCCGAAACCCCCGAGCACCAGCCAGCGGTTGAGGACGATGCACACCAATGCTCCGCCGATGCTCATGGTCAGGACGCGGGTGGTGCGGCCGATTCCGCCGCAGAAGCCGGCGATGCCGGAGGCTGCCGCCAGCGGGCCGACTTCGGCGAGGTACCAGCCGAGCAGCTCGGCCAGGTCGCGCTCGACGGCACCCTCGGTGCCGAACACGGCGGCCAGCTGATGGCGCAGCGGGATGAGGATGAAGGAGAGCGCCAGGCCGATGCCGGACAGCACGAACATCGGCCAGACCATGGCGCCGGCCTCGCGCCGCTCGCCGGCGGCGAGGTGCTGGGCGGCAAAGACGCCGAGGTAGCCGCACGAAACGATGAACAGCCCCTGGAAGGCCCACGCCAGCATGCCGGCCGGCAGGGCGGCAGCGAGGGCGTCGGGGCTGTACCAGCTCAGCACCGTCCGATTGACGTAGTGCATGAAGAAGCCCAGGCCGGTGCTGGCGGCCAGCGGGAGAGCGAGGCGGGCTAGACCGCCGAGGGAGGCGGCCGCGCGCTCCATGTCAGGCCTTCGGCGGTCCGGCGGCGGGTCGCGTCACGACCACCTTCTGCACCGGCTTGTCAGCCAGCTTGGTGCCGCGCGTGGTCACCCCGCACGGCTCGAGCGCGCCCAGGTCGACGACCTGCTCGTGCACGCGCTGGCCCTTGGCCGGGGCGAAGTGCAGGGTGGCGACACCGCCGGTGCCGACCGCGAAGTAGTCGATCTTGCCGGCGCGGTCCTTGATCAGCTCGTACTCGCGATCCTTGATGAACGAGCTGATCGTCGTCACCTTGCCCCACGGCTCGCGATCCTTGTCGCGGTAGACCACGGTGATGGTCAGGCCGGCCTCCTCGTCGAAGCGGTCGAGGTGGATCAGCTTGCCTTCCAGCACGGTCTTCTCGGTCGGGCCCATGATGCGGTACATGCCGTCCTGCATGATCGCGATGATCTTGTCGTACTCGCTGATCTTCAGCTCGCGATCGCCGCTCTTCACCGCGGTGCCGATGAAGCCGGTCGACGAGTCGTAGCCGATGCGCAGGTTGGCGTTGGCCACCGCCTTCTTGTCGACGCTCTCGAAGCCCTTGACCTTGGTGCGGCGGGGGAACTTCGGGCCGTACTTGGCGAGGATCCCCTCCAGCCAGGCGATGCAGGTGCCGACCAGGTCCTTGAGCTTGGCCTTGATCTGCTTGATCTCGGCCTCGATCGCACCGATGTCCTTGCGGTTCTGCTCGATGTCGAAGGCGCTGATGCGCTTGATCGGGATCTCGAGCAGCCGGGTGACGTCCTCGTCGGTGAGCTCGCGGATGAACTGCGACTTGAAGGGATCCATGCCCTTGATCACCGCGTTCCTGACCCCCTCCGCCGTCTTCTGCTCCTCGATCTTCTTGTAGACGCGGTTCTCGATGAAGATGCGCTCGAGGGTGAGGTTGTGCTGCTTGCCGATCAGCTTGGCCAGCTCGTGCTCGAGCTCGGCCTTGGTCAGCGCCTGCAGCCGCTCGGTGCAGGCGCGGAGCATCTCGCTGGCCTTCAGCTCGACCGGCTTGTCATCGCGGATGACGACGATGTTCGAATTGATCGAGGTCTCGCACTGGGTGTAGGCGAAGAGCTGCGGGATGACCTCGTCGGCGTAGACGCCGCGGGTCAGCACCAGCACGATCTCGACCTCGGAGCCGGTGCGGTCGCTGATCTCGCTGATCTTGACCTTGCCCTTCTGGATCGCCTCCTCGATCGACTCGATCAGGCTCTCGACCGTGGTGCCGGGCGGGATCTCGCGGATGATGACCTTCTTCTCGCCATCGTTCTCGATCTTGGCGCGCACCCGCACCTTGCCCTTGCCATCGTCGTACTCGGACGCGTCCATGATCCCGCCCTGCGGGAAGTCGGGATGGAGGCGGAACTTCTCGCCCTTGAGGATGGCGATCTGGCCCTTGAGCAGTTCGCCGAGGTTGTGCGGCAGGATCGAGGTGGCCATGCCCACCGCGATGCCTTCAGTGCCCAGCAGCAGGATGGTCGGCAGCTTGCTCGGCAGCGCCTCGGGCTCCTCCTTGCGGCCGTCGTAGGACGGGACCATCTCGGTCAGGGCCGGGTTGAAGAGCGTCTCCTTGGCCAGGGCGGTCAGCCGGCATTCGATGTAGCGCGGCGCGGCGGCGTTGTCGCCGGTGAGGATGTTGCCGAAGTTGCCCTGGCGCTCGATGAAGTAGCCGAGGTCGGCGTCGTCCGGGCAACGGCCCTTGTTGGCCAGCACCACCAGCGCGTCGCCGATCGAGGCGTCGCCGTGCGGATGCAGCTTCATGGTCTCGCCGATGATGTTGGCGACCTTCATGAACTTGCCGTCGTCCATCGTCCAGATGGTATGCAAGATGCGGCGCTGCACCGGCTTGCAGCCGTCGCGCAAAGCCGGGATGGCACGGTCGACGACGACGTAGCTGGCGTATTCGAGGAAGTTCCGCCGCATCAGCGGTTCGAGGTAGGCCATGGAAGCTCCGAAGGGGGAGCAGCATGGCGACGATGCGCCGCCGGCAAGACGGCGCTCCCCCTTTCCCCTACGGCCTCAACCGGGGGAGTGGAAGCCGTGCCCGAGGACCTCGTGCGCGTCGGAGACGACGGTGAAGGCCTCGGGGTCGAGCTCGCCGACCCGCTGCTTCAGCCGCCACAGATCGCCCGGCGGCACCACCACCAGCAGCACCTCCATCGGTGTGCCGGTGAAGCCGCCCTGGGCCGGCAGGACGGTGGCGCCAAGGTCGAGCTCGTGCAGCACCGCCTCGCGCACCTCGGCCGAGCGACGGCTGACGATCATGACGCTCTTGGCCCGGGCGAGGCCGGCGTTGACCATGTCGACCGCTCTGGTGGTGGTGAACACCGCGACCAGGGCGAGGATCGCGGCCTGCGGCGAGCCGATGACCAGCCCAGCGGCGATGACCACCGCGCCGTCGAGCAGGGCGAGCACCCGGGCGACGCCCAGGCCGAAGCGCCGGTCGAGCAGCCGCGCGAACAGGCTGAAGCCGCCCACCGTCCAGCCGCTGCGCAGGCTCAGACCGACGCCGATGCCGATGCCGGCCGCGCCGGCCAGGGCGGCGAGCAACGGATCGTCGCACCACGGCGTCCTGCCGGCCAGCGCCACCGCCAGCGGCATGAGCAAGCTCCCGGCGAGGGCGCGCAGAGCAGCACCGCGACCGAGCACGCCGAGCCCCAGGCCGAGGATGGCGAGGTTGGCCGCGACCTGGATCACCGCCGTGTCGACCCCGAAGGCGCGGTTCAGCACCAGCGACATGCCGACCACGCCGCCGCAGGCGACATGGTGCGGGACGAGGAAGTGGTTGAAGGCGAGTGCGGCGATAGCCACGCCCGCCAGCAGCAGGCCGGCATCGTACAGCCGCCGCGTCCAGCTGCCGTGCGGCAGCCGTTCCGGCCGTCTCCTCGGGATTCCTCGCGTCACCGGTTCCGCCATGGACCGGGCAGCAGAAGCGGAACAGCCCCCGGAAGCAACCGCGATCAGGCGGCGGGCGTAACGATCTCACGCACGCGACGCTCGACCGCCTCGATCACATCCGGCGGAGTCGAGGTGCCGGCGGTGATGCCGACATGACGGCGGCCGACGAACCAGCGCGGATCGACCTCCTCGGGCCGCTCGACGTGGAAGGCGGCGATGCCCTTGTCGGCGATGACCTCGCGCAGCTTGGCGGTGTTGGCGCTGTTCCGCCCCCCCACCACGATGCCGAGATCGATGTCGGCCTGCAGCAGGGTGGCGATGGCGGCCTGGCGCTCCTTCACCGGCTGGCACACCGTATCGATGAAGCGCAGCTCCTCGACCCAGGGCAGCGCGCGCATCGCGGTCAGCAGCCTGGTCACCTTGTCGAGGCGGTTGGTCGTCTGGCTGACCACGCCGAGACGGGGATGGCCGCGCAGCTGCTCGAAGTCCTGCTCGTGGTAGACCACCGCGCTGGCCTTGAGGTTGCCGACCACGCCTTTGACCTCGACGTGGTCGGCCTTGCCGATGATCACCGGGAACCAGCCCTCGCGCTCGAGGAAGCGCGCCAGCTTGTGCAGGCGGATCACCAGCGGGCAGGTCGCATCGTAGACGGTGAAGCCGCGCTTCTGCAGGTCGGCCTTGGTCGCGTCGGCCGCACCGTGCGCGGTGATCATCACCGCCTTGGTGGTGATCGAGTCGATCTGGTCGCGCTCGACGATGCGCACGCCGTTGGCCAGCAGCCGCTCGGTGACCTGCGGGTTGTGCACCAGCTGCCCGACCACGGTGAGGTTGCCGCGATAGGCCGGGTCGAGCGCCATGTCGATGGCGTCCTGCACCCCGAAGCAGGTGCCCATGGCGACGGCGAGGGTGATCTTGACCGGCATGCGGCAGAGCATCATCCACGCTGTCCGCTAGTCCGGAAGTCAAGAAGTCGGGAAGTCCGACAGCGCTTGGAAACACCGCCGAGCGGATACGATACCGGGGACATCTGCTGCGTTCGACACCCGGCCACATCCCCCTGGCCTTTCGTTATCACCGGGGGCCAACCTCCCGTCACGACCATCGGTCGTACGGGGCGGCCCCCACCTGAACACCGGTTCAGGGTAGTCTGCTGGGACCGGCGCGAGTGGATGTCTTTCTTCTGCTTGGGGGCTTCGCCCCCACGGCCCTGATGGGCCTGCCCCCCGGCCTTTGTCGGGGCTCGATTTCGCCGGCAGGCCGGCGAAATCGCGGGCGGATGCTTCGCCATTGTATCCGCCCGGCACCCCTCGGCGGCCGATCCTCGCTGACGCTGCGGCCAGGGCTGAGCCCTGGACCCCCCTACCTTCGATGCACTTGCCCTGAGCAGCGGCTGGCCAGCATGCGCCGACCTCTCTGAAAGGACCTGCCATGGGCGCCGAAACCGCTCCCGCCGCTGCCATCGACCCCAAGGACCGCTACCGCGCCGGAATGAGCTATCCCAACCCGCTGGCCGGCAATCCGACCGGCGCGCTGAAGTACCCCGCGAGCGTCAAGCGCGCGGATGGTTCGGCCCTGCAGGTCGCCTGCCCGGTTGCCACCCGGCTCGCGGTCGCACTGATGGACATGGATGCAGTCGTCGGCGGCGCCGCCTGCCACTGGGGCGGACCCGCCGCCCTGGCCGAGCTGATGAGCGCCATCCACGGCGTGATGTTCGCCAAGAACCCCTGGCACCAGTCGTTCAACTTCGTCAACGACGCCGGCCACACCGAGAACGGCGTCTACGCGCTGAAGGCCAACTACGGCTTCGCCGGCGTGAGCATCGGCGACCTGCGCGGCTTCCGCTCGATCAGCTCGAAGCTGACCGGCCACGGCGAAGGCCACATCTTCCCCGAAGGCGTGATGATCAGCAACGGCCCGCTCGGCAGCGGCCTGCCGGTAGCCCAGGGTTTGGCCATCGCCGACCGCCTGGCCAACACGAGCCGCACCACCATCTGCGTCATCTCCGACGGGGCGCTCTACGAGGGCGAGGCCAAGGAGGCGGTCAGCGCCATTCCGGGATTCGCCGCCAAGGGCCTGTGCGCCCCCTTCGTCATGGTGGTGAGCGACAACAACACCAAGCTCAGCGGCCGCTGCGACGCCGACGCCTTCCCCCAGAAGGGCTACTTCGACGGCTTCGCCGCCCAGGGGTGGAACGTCATCCGCTGCGACCAGGGCAACGATCTGCAGGCCGCGTTCAGCGCCGTCGAGTCAGCGATCGCCGCCGCACAGGCCGATCCGACGAAACCGGTCGTGGTGTGGGCCAAGACGGTCAAGGGCTACGGCGTCGCCAGCACCGAGAAGAGCGCCTCGGGCGGCCACGGCTTCCCCATCTCCGACCCGGCCAAGCTGCGTCCCTTCGTCACCGAGATCAACGGCGGCAAGCCGCTGCCGCCGCAGTTCGAGGAATGGCTGCAGAGCCTCGAGAACGCGGCCAAGGCCAAAGCGGAGAAGGCAGCCGCTGCCCCGGCGCCCGCCGCTCCGGCGGTCAAGAAGGACAAGATCCAGGGCGGCTTCCCCAAGGCGATGATCGCCGCGGCGAAGGCCGGCCTGCCGGTGGTCAGCATCAGCGCCGACCTCCAGGGCTCGACCGGCGTGGCGCCCTTCCGCGCCGCCTACCCGCAGTACTCCTTCGAGGTCGGCATCGCCGAGTCGAACATGGTCTCGGTCGCCGCCGGCTTCTCCAAGCAGGGCTACATCCCCGTCGTCGACACCTTCGCCCAGTTCGGCGTGACCAAGGGCCTGCTGCCCCTGTGCATGGCCAACCTCAGCCAGGCGCCGGTGATCGCGGTGTACAGCCACACCGGCTTCCAGGACGCCGCCGATGGCGCCAGCCACCAGGCCCTGATGTACCTGGCGATGACCGGCTCGATCCCGCACACCGTCACCTACTGCCCGGCCAGCGCCGAGGAGGCCGAGTGGGCGATGGGCGAGGCGATCAGCCGCTTCGCAGCCGCCCGCAAGGCCGGCAGGATGCCGGAGAGCGTGATCTTCTTCTGCGGCCGCGAGAACTTCGCCGTGTCGCTGAAGCCCGAAGGCGCCAGCTACGCCTGGGGCAAGGCGATGATCGTCGGCGGCGGCGTCGAGAAGGCCACCTTCGGCGGCCAGCTGGGACCCATCAACCTGTCGCTCTCGATCAGCAAGCCCGGCGTGGTCATCAGCGCCAACGGCTCGCTGGTCGCCCACGCGATCAAGGCGGCCGAGAAGCTGGTCGCCGGCGGGACCGCCTGCGTGGTGCTGAACAACAGCACGCCGAACCAGCCCGACGTCGCGACGCACAAGAAGCTGCTCGAGCAGATGGGCGGCAAGCTGGTCACGGTCGAGGACCATCAGCTGACCGGCGGCGCCGGCGAGGTGCTGGTGGCCAAGCTGGTTGGCGCCGGCTGCAAGCTGAAGGCGAAGACGCTCGGCGTGCACGGCGAGTTCGGCCAGAGCGCCTACCTCGCCGACGAGCTGTACAAGAAGCACGGCGTCGGCGTCGACGGCATCATCGCCGCGGCCCAGTCGCTGGCGTGAATCCGCTGCACGCCGTCGGCGTGGTGCTCGTCATCTTCGCGGTGGTCAAGCTGGCCATCGCGGGACGGGCGCTGCGCGAGCGGCGTGCCTTCCGCGAGGGCCGGTCGGCCCGCGATCCCGAGGCGTCGTTCGCCAAGCCGTGGCTGTTCAACGCCTGGGTCGGCTGGCGGCTGGCGGCAGCGGCGCTGTCCCTGGTCTCGGGGGTCTGGCTGCTGACGCGCTGATTACCGCTGGAACCGCTTGGCCAGCTCCGGCCAGCTCAGGTCCAGCGTCGTCGGTCGCCCGTGCGGACAGTGCTCCAGTCCTTCCAGGGCGAACAGCATCCGCACCAGTTCGCGCTGCTGCACCGGATCCAGCCGCTGCCCCGCCTTCACCGCGGCGTGGCAGGCCGCGCTGTGGCGGATGCGTTCCGAAAGCCTGTCCACCGCGCCGACGCCATCGCCCGCCAGCTCGCCGAGGAACCGCGCCCAGTTGCAGCGCGCCAGCACCGCGGGATGCGCGCGGATCGCCACCGACGACGGGCCGAAGCGCTCGGCCTCGATGCCGTGCTTGGCCAGTTCGGGCAGCAGCGTGGCGATGGCGCCGATCTCGGCCGCGGTGAGCTGCACCACGATCGGCACCGCCAGCTGCTGCACGCCGGACCCGGCGAGATCGCCGACCCTGGCGTCGAGCGCCTGCCACAGCGCCTTCTCGTGCAGCGCGTGCTGGTCGACCATGCGGATGCCCTGCTCGGTCTCGATGAGCAGGAACATGTCGTTGATCTGCCAGAAGCGGCGGACGGTCGAGGGCAGGTCCGGCGATGGCGCAGGACGGGCGTAGACGGTCGACGGCTCGGCGGCGCGCGGCGTTTCAACCGGCCGCTGCGGTTCGCGCTTCGGCTCCGGTGGCGGCTCCGGCGCCGGCATGAAGCGCTCCTGCACCACCACCATCGGTGGGGGTGGCGCCTGCGCCGGCTTGACCACGGTGCGCGAGATGATCGGCGAAACCGGCAGCTGGGCGCGATCCTCGGGCGTCAGCAGGCGGAAGCCGCCCTGGCGCTCACTGATCGCCGCCTGCACCGCCTTGCTGACCAGGGCGAATACCTCGCCGTCGCGGCGGAAACGCACCTCGTGCTTGGTCGGATGCACGTTGACGTCGACCGCCGCCGGATCGACGTCGAGGTGCAGGAACACCGTGCCGTGCAGGCGCGGTTCGAGGAAGCCCTTGAAGCCGTCGCGCACCGCCGCCAGCAGCAGCTTGTCGCGCACGAAGCGGCCATTGAGGAAGACGTACTGCCGCTTGCTGGTCGGGCGGGCGTGACGCGGGTGGGCGGCGAAGCCGGTGACCTCCAACCCGGGGTTGCCCGAAGCCACGGCGCACAGGTCGCCGGCGAGTTCGGCGCCGAACAGCGCACGGATGCGGCTGTCGAGCTCCTCTTGCGGCGGCAGGTCGAGAGTCGTCCGCCCGTCGGCCTCGAGTCGGAAGGCGACATGCGGGTGCGATAAGGCGAAGCGCGTCACCTGCTCGGCGATGTGCCCGGTCTCGCTCGCCTCGCTTTTGAGGAACTTCAGTCGCGCCGGCACATTCCAGAACAGGTTGCGCACGCTGATGCGGGTGCCCGCCGCCATCGCACACGGCCCCCCGGCGCGCTCCTCGGCCCCGGCCCAGGCGAAGCGCTGGCCACCGTCGGCGTCGTGCGTGCGGCTGGCGATCTCGAACTCGCTGACCGCCGCGATCGACGGCAGGGCTTCGCCGCGGAAGCCGAGGGTCGAGACGCGGAAGAGGTCCTCGGCGCTGGCGATCTTCGAGGTGGCGTGGCGCGACAGCGCGATGCGCAACTGCTCCGGACGCATGCCGTGGCCGTCGTCGAGCACCTCGATCAGCTGCCGGCCGCCGTCCTCGATGCGCACGGTCACGCGCGAGGCGTCGGCATCGAGGCTGTTCTCGACCAGCTCCTTCACCACCGCGGCCGGCCGTTCGATCACCTCGCCGGCCGCGATCTGGTTGGCCACCAGGTCCGGCAGCTGCCGTATATCCGGAACGATCAGACGAGGCACAGGTCCACCGTCCGTGCCGCTTCCGGCCCGCTCAGCGCCTCGGCGTAGTCAGCGCCGGCCTGCCAGCCCCAGGTGCGGCCGCGGGCCTCGATCCAGCCGGCGAAACCGGGCCGGCTGATCGACGTCTCCGGCCCGCTCGACCCGATGAGCTGGCTGCCGTAGCGGGCCACGGCGCGCATCTTGCGCTGCCAGTCGGCGGCGGTCAGCGGCACCAGCAGGGTCGGCAGCAGCGGCAGCTCGGCCTCGACGAACCACAGGCGGACGTCGGCGACTGCGGGCAGCTCGCCCAGCTTGTGCAGCGCAGCGGCCTTGACCGCGGCGCGAACGAGGTCAGCCAGAGCGATGTGGTCGGGATGGCGGGCGTTGCCGGACAGCGTGACGATGGTGCGCGGACGGTGACGACGGATCGCCGCGACGATGGCCGCGCGCTGCGCGAGGTCGCCAGCGACCAGCCCGCCGTCGGGCAGGCCGAGGTTCTCTCGCGATGCTCCGAGATCGGTCGCCGCAGCAGCCGCCTCGACCGCGCGCGTCTCGCGCGTGCCGCGGCTGCCCAGCTCGCCAGCGGTGGCATCGACGATCGCGACCGAGCGGCCCAACCGGACATGCGCCGCGATCAGCCCGCCGGCGTGGATCTCCGCGTCGTCCGGATGCGGTGCGATGACCAGGAGATCGGACATCAGTCGGTGATCCGCTCGATGATCGGCTTGAGGTAGTCGCGCCCCGACATCTCGTGCAGGTCGTAGGCCATCAGTTCGGCCAGCGAGCGCTGCTCGTCCGCCGGGGTCTGATGCCGGTAGATGCTGTCAGCCACGTTCCATAGCAGGAACAGCTTGGCCGGCTTGGCGGCGGGACCCACGGCGACCAGGCGTTCGACCGCGGTGCGCAGTTCCGGCACGGTGGAGATGCCGCAGGCCGCGGCGTCACGGCGCACCTGGTCGAAGCCGAGCGTCTCCCAGTCGCAGCCCTGGACCACGGCGTAGAGCGAGCCCCAGTAGAAGGTCTGGGTCGACTCCATGATGTAGGGGTCTTCGTGCGAGCCGTCGAGCACGCCGCACAGCTCGTCCATCTCCTCGCCCCATTTGCGCAGCAGCTTGCCGGCGTCCTTGGCGATGAGCAGGTTGACCGTCCCGCTGACCTTCTCGCCGCGGGCCTGCTGGAAGTCGCGCACCGTCTCGGCATCGCGTCCCAAGGCGTGGTAGATGCGGAAGATGCGGCGCGGCGTGGTCATCGCCGGCGATCCTGGCCTCCTGCGCGCAGGGGCAAGTGCAGGTCATTGACGTGGGGGCGCTACCGCATACAAACCCCGCCCGCACAACGATGCGCGATTAGCTCAGTTGGTAGAGCAAGGGATTCTTAATCCCTGGGTCCTAGGTTCGAGTCCTAGATCGCGCACCAGAAGCCCTCGGTGAAAACCGAGGGCTTTTCATTTCAGGCAGTTCGGCTCTGTAGACACCAATTGCAGAAACCCACCCTACCTGCCGGGGTGATGCCGGATCCAGGCCTACTTCCGACCGATCGGGCGCTTGCCGCGCTTGCCGCCCGCGGTCGACTCGGGCTTCGGCTTCAGCTCGGCAGCCAACTTCCAGCCGGGATTGGTCCCGCTGCCGGCATAGGCGCCGCGGTGCTGGAACGCACCCTTGCCCTCACCGTTGAAGT
This sequence comes from Planctomycetota bacterium, assembly GCA_022841245.1. Taxonomy (GTDB): domain Bacteria; phylum Planctomycetota; class UBA11346; order UBA11346; family UBA11346; genus UBA11346. Next base: position 31,556 of record JALHRW010000008.1, on the reverse strand, counting down.
CCAGGTCGCAGGCTGTCTCGCCGACCATGGCGGCGAGACTATAGGCGGGTCCGTTGGCCTTCCCGGCCTTGGGATAGGCGTTCAGCTTCCCGAGTTCCGCAGTGGCGTCGACGAGGTACTTGCCCGCCTCGGCGATGCTGCCGCATTCATTCGCCTGCTGGTTCTTGATCGTGCCGGTCAGCGGCGAACCGGCAAAGATCAGGTTGGCCACCACCGCCATCGACTCCGCTGGAGCGCCAACCTGGATCCCGACGGCGGCGGAGACCACGGTATTGTTGTAGATGTGCGCCAGCTTCAGGTCCTTGGCCATGTGCTTCACACAGGAGATGGCCGCGTTCTTCGGCGCGTCGAGGAAGATGTTGTCGTGGATAGTGAAGCGTCCGCTGGCCTGGAGCAGCGGTTCGCCGCCGTTGTGGGCGAAGACGTTGCCATAGACCTCGTACAGGTCGGTCGAGCCGGGTCCAACATCGGGGAAGCCGCCGAGCAGCACGTTGGGCCGGTTGCCGTCCGGACTCGGTCGGTCGCTTTTGATGAAGACGTTGTGGCGGATGATCGTCCGGCTGGGGCCGGTCGGCATGGCGGGATGCGCCGGTCGGGCGTTCTGATGCTTGATCTGCATACAGTAGCCAATCGGGGCCTGGACCAGGTTCCCTTCGATCACCCCGTTGATGAACGGGGATTCGCCATCCGAGTTGCCGAGGTACAGCCCGGTTCCAGCGGAGAGGATGCGGTTCCCGCGGATCGTCCAGTTCCACGCCGTGCATTTGGTTGAAATGGCGGTGATCTGCTGCCCGCCGTCGTAGTTCTTGATCGTCAGGCCCTCGATCAGGATGTCATGGCTGACCGAGGCGTTGCCGCCCTTGGCGCAGACGCCGAAGGCAGCCACGGTGCCGCGGCCATCGAGCGTGAGGTTCTTGACGGCGATGTAGCGGCAGTCGGTCAGATCGACGGTGTTGTTCCTTGGATCAGCGAGGAACATGGCCGACCCATCGGCAGGACCCTGGATGGTGATCCAGGCATTGGCCGCCCCCTTCAGTCCGGTCAGATTGAGCGGTCCCTTGTAAGTGCCGCCTTCCAGGCTCAGCGTATCCCCAGGCTTGAGCGCGTGTACCCGTCCCGCGCATGTCGCGGGATCGGCCGTGACCACGGCCGCATCGCCGAAGGCGGCTAGGCCGATCAGGGCTAGACGGAGGAGGTGGATCGGGGGTCGCATGGGATTCCTCTGCGCTGTCCGCAGGCAGTCGTGCTGCAGCACGCCGATTGTCAATGAACCCGAACCTTCCCGAAGTTCCTACGCCCGAGTTGATCGTCGAGGTCGCGCAATCGATAGCTGCGACCTTTGATGTTCAGGACGTGACTCGCGTGTAGCAAGCGATCGAGGCCCGCGCCGACGCGGCACTGGTCTCGCTGTGCCGGCTGCTCGACCGTACATAGCGTCTCCGCGCCTCCTGTGAAAAGCTTGGTTCCAGCAGAGCAATCAGCTTTCAGTTCGCCGCCGGGGCGGGCGTCGTCTCGGGCGGCGGGGTGGTCTCGCGCGGGCACAGCGCGACGGCGCCGACCTCATCGCCCTCGTCGAGGTCGATGATGGTGACGCCGGACGCGGCACGACCGGTCGAGCGGATGCCGTCGACCGGCATGCGCACGATCTGACCCTTGCGCGTCGTCACCATGATCTGGTCGCCGGGGGCGACCAGCAGGCTGGCGACCACCGGGCCGTTGCGCTCGGAGGTGTCGATGTTGATCACGCCCTTGCAGCCGCGGCGAATCAGGCGGTAGTCCTCCCACGGGGTGCGCTTGCCGAAGCCCTTGCGGCAGACGGTCAGCACCTCGGCGCCGGCGATCAGGCGGACCAGCGAGACGACGCTGGCCTCCGGCGCCAGATCGACGCCGGTGACGCCGCCGGTGTCGCGACCGGTGGCGCGCACGTCGGTCTCGCTGAAGCGGCAGGCCTGGCCGTCATCGGTGGCCAGCAGCACCTCGTCGGTGCCGTTGGTGATCAGCACGTCGACCAGGTCGTCGCCCTCGTCGATCTTGATCGCCTTGATACCGCCATTGCGCGGATTGCCGTAGGCGGACAGCTCGGTCTTCTTGACCTGGCCCTGGCGCGTGGCCATGAGCAGGAAGCGGTCCTCGCTGAACTCGCGCACCGGGATGACCTCGGTCACCGACTCGCCCTCATCGAGGGCGAGGACGTTGGCGAGGTGCTTGCCGCGGCTGGTGCGCGACGCCTCGGGCACCTGCCAGACCTTCAGCCAATGGCAGCGGCCGAGGCTGGTGAACACCAGCAGATACTGATGGTTGGTGGCGCTGAACACCTTGGCCACCTCGTCGTCCTCGTCCTTGAGCTGGCCGCCGGTGACGCCCTTGCCGCCGCGACGCTGCACCCGGAAGGTGCCGACCGGCATGCGCTTGATGTAGCCGCTGGAGGTCATCGTGACGATGCACGGCTCGTCCTCGATCAGGTCCTCCATGTCGAAGTCGCCGACCGGGTCGCCGATCACGGTGCGGCGCGGATCGCCGTAGGCCTTCTCGAGATGCGCCAGGTCCTCCTTGATCATGCCGTTGCGGCGCTCGACCCGGGCGAGGATGTCGCGGTAGTCGGTGATCGACGCGAGCAGCGTGTCGCGCTCGTCGGTCAGCTTGCCGCGCTCCAGCCCGGTCAGGCGGCGCAGCTGCATGTCGAGGATGGCCTGGGCCTGGCGGTCGGAGAAGTGCAGCTGGCTGATCAGCTGCTGCTTGGCCTGCTCGCCCGAATCGGCGGCGCGGATCAGAGCGATGATCGCATCGATGACATCGATCGCGGCGAGCAGGCCGTCGACGATGTGCAGGCGCGCCTCGTCGCGCACCAGCAGGAAGCGGGTGCGCCGGCAGATGACCTCCTGGCGGTGCTCGAGCCAGGCGGCGATCATGCGCTTGAGCGTGACCGTGCGCGGACGGCCGCCGTCGAGGGCGATCAGGTTGATGGCGAAGTGGTACTGGAGGTTGGTGTGCTCCCACAGCTGGTTGAGCACGATGTCGGGGTCCTCGCCCTTCTTCACCGTCAGCACCAGGCGGATGCCGTCGCCGACCACGCCGCCATGCATCGCCTGCAGCCCGGGGATCTTCTCCTCGGAATGCGCCGCCTGGATGCTTTCGTAGACGGTGCCCAGCTTGATGCCGTACGGGATCTCGGTGACGACCAGGGCGTCCTTGCCCTCGATCGTCTCGCGGGTGATCTTCGAACGCACCACCAGCCGGCCGTTGCCGGTCTCGTAGGCCTGGCGGGCGCCCATGTTGCCGCACATCACCGCGCCGGTGGGGAAGTCGGGGCCGTGGATGAACTGCATCAGGTCGGCGACCGTGCAGTCCGGATGGTCGATGACGTGGCGGATCGCCTGGCACACCTCGCCGAGGTTGTGCGGCGGGATGTTGGTGGCCATGCCGACGGCGATGCCGCTGCTGCCGTTGACCAGCAGGTTGGGCAGGGCGCTGGGCAGCACGCACGGCTCGTGCATGCGGCCGTCGAAGTTGGGCCGCGTGTCGATCGTCTCGTACTCGATGTCGGCGAGCATCTCGATCGCCGGGCCGGCCATGCGCGCCTCGGTGTAGCGGTAGGCCGCCGCGCGGTCGCCGTCGATCGAACCGAAGTTGCCCTGGCCGTCGACCAGCGGATAGCGCAGCGAGAAGTCCTGCGCCATGCGCACCATCGCGTCGTACACCGCGCTGTCGCCGTGCGGGTGGTAGTTGCCGAGACAGTCGCCGACGATCTTGGCGCACTTGAGGAACTTCTTGCCCGGCGTCAGGTTGAGGTCGCGCAGGGTCTGCAGGATGCGCCGGTGGACGGGCTTGAGGCCGTCGCGGATGTCGGGCAGGGCGCGATCCACCAGCACGCTCATGGCGTAGGCGAGATAGCTCTCCTTCATCTCGTCGTGGATGTGGATGTCGCCGACCGAACCGGTGCCGTCAGGGGTAGTCATGGGGATCGGGGGAGTATGGATCCACGGCAAGCCGCGCAACCGCATTGGGGGAGCGCGGGCGCCCTCGCCCGACCGGCCCGCGGGCGCCCCCGCCCGCGGTGGGTTGCACGACTTGCCCCCTCCCTCTTGCCCCTCCCGCCCGCCATTCCAGCCTCATCCCCATGGCTTCCCCCCGCCAACGCCATGATCGCGGCTTCCTCCCGCATTGGGACCTCGGTGGCGGCATCCAGGCCCTGACCTACCGCCTTGCCGACAGCCTGCCCGCCGAGGCCCTGGAACGCCTGAAACAGGACCTGCCGCCGGATCGGGATGGCCGACCCGATCAGCACGCCCTGCGCCTGCGCATCGAAGCCTGGATCGACGCCGGTCATGGCGCCTGCTTACTGCGAGAGGAATCGGCTGCTCAAGCCGTGATCCAGCACTGGCGGCACCGGCACGGCGAGGATTACCGGCTCCTGGCCTATGTGGTCATGCCCAATCACGTCCATGTCTGCATCGAGGTCGCCGAAGGGCAGAGCCTGACCACCATCGTCGAAGCGTGGAAGTCCTGCTCCAGCCGCAGTATCCGCAAGGTGGTCGGCGGAAACGGGCCGCTCTGGCAACGCGACTACTGGGACCGATGGATCCGCGACAGCGACCATCTTGCCAGGACGGTCAGGTATATTGAGGAGAACCCGGTCGCGGCGGGGTTGGTGGAGGCGGCTGAGCAGTGGCCTTGGAGCAGTGCGCGGGGGATCGGGGCGTAACCTCCGCGGGCGGGGGCGCCCGCGGGCCGGTCGGGCGGGGGCGCCCGCGCTCCTAGGGAGCGAGACGCACCATGCCCCAATCCTGCGGCTTGCTGCCCGGGTTGTCCTTCTTGCTCCACGGCCAGTACACCTCGCGCTTGCCGGCTGCGCCGTTGATGGTGAGCATCAGGTCGATGCCGCAGGTCGCGCCGGCCTTCGGGTTGAAACCGGTGATCTGGGCGGCCGGGATCAGCGCCTCGTAGAGATAGCCGCCGGGAATGACCTTGGCGAAGCTGCTCATGCCCTGGATGTCGTAGACGGTCGCGGGGATCTCGTCGTGGCGCTTCCAGCGGCCGAGGTAGGTGCGCTTCTGCGCCGGCTGCGGCACCATCCAGAACTGGTGGTCGCTGGCGGCGAACGCCCGTTGCGTGGGGTTGCCGGCGGCGTCGAGGAAGATCTCGAGCGCATCCATCTCCCAGAAGGCGCGCGGGTCGGTGGACTGGACCAGCGAGTCCTTGGCCACCACCGCCACTGCCAGACCCTGCTCGGACCAGGCCAGGCGGATCTCGGCGTTGGCGGTGCCCTCGCTGACGCCCACGACCCATTCGGGCAGCAGGGCGCTGGCCGGCCATTCGCCGAGGTCGCCGTCGGCCTTGAAGGCCGGCAGGCGCGGGATGGTGATGACGCCCGGCTGCAGCGCGGCGCGCATGGCCACGCCGTCGGCGGTGGCGATCTGCGCCCAGGCCGACTCGCCGGCCTTCCACGAGGCGTCCCAGGTGATCTGCAGCGGCAGCGACTGGCTCGCGCCGGGCGCCAGCTGGCTGAGCTTGAGCACTGCCGGCTCGGCCTTCCAGCCGCTGGGCAGCTGCGGCGTCACCGTGCCATCGAGCGCGCGCTGCGAGCGGTTGACCACCGTCACCGCGACCGGACTGGTGCCGGGCTTGTTGCCCAGGGCCGGCACGCTGATGGCCAGGGCCGGACCGACCAGCACACGCAGGCGCAGTTCGCCCAGCGCGCCGCCCTCGTCGATCTGCACGCCGACCTCGTACTCGCCGGGCTTGGCGTTGGGCGCGATGGTGCAGGCGACCTCGGCGCGGGCGCTGACCCCGGCGGCGGCGGTCACCGCCTGGTCGTCGGCCAGCGCGGTCCAGCCGGCCGGCAGGCGCAGCTTCAGGCGGCTGCTGAGCGCCGCCTTGCGGTGGTTGGTCACCGCCACCGGGATGGCGACGCGGTCGCCGGCGGCGAGGTCGAGCAGACGCAGGCCGTCGAGCTCATAGCAGGCCTGCTTCAGCCAGCGCTCGCCCGGATCGACGCCGACGCAGTAGACCGGCGCCAGGCCGAGCTTGACCGTGTCGCCCGCGATCGGATTGCCGAGGAAGTCATGGAGCTTGCCGGAGGCGAACTGCACCGCCGGTCCCTCGGCCTTCTCCACCGTCCACAGGGCGGCGACCAGCACGCCCTGCTGTTCGAAGAGATAGCCCCAGGTGCCGGCGCCGGCGTCGAGCGGTCCGAGGTACTTCGGGTTGGGCAGGATGCGGGTCAGCGAGGCCAGGGCGCAATAGCTCAGCTTGGGCTGCACCTCGTGATCCATCAGGCCGCAGCCGTCGAAGAAGACGTTGGCCTTGCTGTTGTCGAAATCGAAGAACCAGAACGACTTGTCGACCTTGTTGGCGAAGGACAGCAGCCAGGCGCGCTGCAGATAGATGGCCTGCTGGTAATGGCTGACGATGAAGCCGGCCTTGGTGTCGTAGCCGAACTCGGTGAGCCAGAAGGCGCGCTCCTTGCCATCAGCCTGGGCGCTGCGCCACGATTCGCGCAGCAGATCCTGGTAGCACTGCTTGCGGCTGGCCGCGGCGCCACCGCCGCCGGTGTTGGCGTTGCTGGAGCTGAGCTCGGGCGTGTCGACGCCGGTGTAGTTGTGGCCGTTGACCACCGCGATGTCGGCGAAGCTGCCATCCTTGACCATGCTGCGCACGTCCTCGGGGTAGACGCCGGCGCGACCGTTCTCCACCGCCGTCGCGCCGACCGCCGCGACCACCTGGCCGAAGGCCTTGTGATAGGCGCGGTAGGTCGGCCAGTCCTTGGCGCGGTCGAGCTTGGCGCCGTGCTTGTTCTCCCAGTCGAGATCCCACTCGTTGGCCAGCTCCCAGAAGGCGACGTCGGGGAAGGCAGCGAAGATCGCCGACATGTCCTTGCGCCACTGCACCGGCACCTTCGGGGTCGAGCCGTCGGCCGCGGGGATGGCATCCATGAGGCAGGGCAGCACGCGCAGTTCGTACTTCTTGTAGCGCTCCAGCAGCTTGGGGTACCACGGCCAGCCGGTGAAGGCGCCGTTGCCGTCGCGGGCGTTCTTCATCGTGCCGAAGCCCCAGGCGTAGTCGCGGATCCAACGGATGCCGGCCTTGTTCCAGGCTTCGGGCGTCGACTTGCCGCCGCCGTGGGTGTTGAGGCCGTAGGGCGAGGCGTCGCGCGAGGCCGCGTCATCGCTCGGCACGGCGCCGATCACCGCCAGGTCGAGGCTGCGCTCGTCCTTGGCCCCGTCCTTCCACGCCATCACCGCCTGCACGCGGTAGAGTCCGAGCCGCGGGGTCGGCAGCGGCACGATCTGACCGAAGGGCTTGTCGACGATGGCCACCGCGAGCGTGCCGCTGGCCAGCGGCTTGGCCGCGGGCGCGCCGGAACTCAGGTCGATCAGGCGCCAGGACAGTTCGCCTTCCAGCTTGCCGGCCCGCCACGAGCGCGCCGCGATGGTCAGGGCGGCCGGCTCGCCGGCGAAGACGTTGGCCTCGCGGCCGCTGGCCAGCGACAGCTCGAGCATCGGCGTGCGTGGGCACTCCTTGGGCGCATCCTTGCGCGACGACGCCTCGGGATCCGGCTGCCAGCTCTTCAGCGCGCCGGTGGCCGGGTCGGTGTCGACCAGGTCGTAGACCGCCGCGATGCCGGCCAGGCGGATGCTCTTGGTCATCTTCTGGTTGTCGGCGCCCCAGTTGTGGGTCGACACCCCGGCGAGGCGGATCGGCTGCACCCAATCGACGGGGATGGCGAAGGTCGACTGCTTCCAGCCGGCCGAGGCGTCAGGCAGACCCCACTCGAACTTCCTGCCCTTGTATTCGCCACGGTTCCAGCCGTCGCGGAAGTTGATGATCCCGCCGGGCCCCTTGTGCCACAAGGTCAGCTTCTGCAGCCGGCCCGGCACCAGCAGCGGCTTGGCCGGTTCGGCGTTGTAGAACATGAAGCCCTTGCCGGGGAACTCGACCAGCATCTCGATGCTGCGTTTGGCGTCCGCCCCGGGCGGCGCGTCCTCGACCAGCTGCACCCGGCCGCCGGCCGAGACGTACTCGCCCTGGATCCACGGCACGTCGGCGCCGGTGTCGATGATGCGGGTGACGACAGTCTCGCCGGCGCTGGCGAGGCAGATGGCGAGGAGCAGACAGAGGTGGCGCATGGGCGTATTCCGGAGGGTGTCGACTGGGTACGGCTGCGGTGACGGCTCGTGATGCGGTCGGCGGGCAATTCTGGACAGGACTCAACTCGACCCGCGCACCACCAGCTCGACCGGGATGGTCACTTGGAGCGAGGTGCCGAGGCGGCGGGTGATGATGCGGTTGAGCAGATGCGCCGCCTGGTAGCCCTTGGCGTCGAGGTCCTGGCGCACCGTGGTCAGCGGCGGATCGAGGCGGGCGGCGAGGCCGAGGTCGTCGAAGCCGGTCACCGCCACTTCGCGGCCGATGGCCAGGCCGGCCTCGGCGGCGGCGCGGTAGACGCCCCAGGCGACGTAGTCCTTCTGGCAGGCCATCGACCAGTGCCGCGCGCCGCTGGCGAAGCAGGCCTTGGCCAGCTCGTAGCCGTGCAGCCAGGGCTGGTCCTCGTTCCAGTAGGCAGGGTCGCCGGTCGATCGTGCGTGCTGCAGCAGGTGGCTGGCGACCTGCTCGCCGTAACCACCGTCGCGCATGGCCAGGGCCCAGCCCTCCTGGCGGTCGCGGTCGGCCTGGTGGTCGCTCTTCAGCGTGAGGTAGTGCACCGGCCGGCGTTGGCGTTCGAGCAGATGCTGCACCGCCCGGTACATGCCCATGCGGTTGTCCACCTCGACCGACGGCGCACGGATCGTGTGATTCCGCCGTTCGATGCAGACGATGGGGACGTGCTGCGTCAGCAGCGCCCCGATGATCGCCGCCTGGTCCTCGCCAGGATAGGGCATGACGATGACGCCGTCGACGCCGAGGCCCTCAGCATGCGTCAGCACGTCGAAGGGCCGGCCCGGGTCATGGTCGTCGGAGAGGAGATGGAAGGAGACGCCGTTCTCCTTGGCCCAGCGCTCGATGCCGCCCTGCATGCTGGCCAGGGTCTGGTCGGGGCGCGAGGCGCGCACCGCCGCGATCGCCCGTCGTGGCCGACGGCGATGCGGCAATTCACCTGCGGCGAGCGACTCGACCACCAGCACGCCACGCCGCGGCACCCGCACCACGCGGTTGCGCGCCTCGAGCTCGGCCAGCGCGCGACGCAGGGTCATGCGCGCAACGTCGAGCTGCCTGGCCAGGTCATCCTCGGCCGGCAGATAGCAGCCGTGCGGCCAGCGGCCCTCGGCGATCTCGCCCTCCATGCGGTCGGCGAGGCGGATGGCCTTGGACTGGTAGGGTTGCCGGGCCGTGGTCACGGCTCGCCCCGGATGCGCTGCAGCACCTCGTCCGCCTCGGGGGTGTAGGCGCGCTCGACCAGACGCGGATCGATGCGTTTGGGACAGCGCGGGCACATCGCCCCCTGCTGCCCGGGAAAGACGTAGGGCTGCCCATCCTTCCGGCCAGGACAGGCCGGGTCGAGGCAGCGCCACGCCGGCCACAATTCGACTCCATCCCGGGTCAGCGGCGACGTCGGCTCAAGGCGCGCGGGCACGATGACGATGCGTTCAGGATGTCCTGCGTTGTCCCGTCCCAACCACGGATTGGGGAAGTCCGCTGGTATGTGGCCGTTGGGAACGTCGGGGGCCAGACTGTGACGCAGAACGATGACCGACAAGCCCAGGCCTACCACGATGACCGCGATCTGTATTGGCCTGTTCATGAAACGGCTCCGCTCCCATCAGTCTAGCCCGCCGGGCCGCCAACGACAGGCCGGGAGAGCGGATTCTAGACGGAACCCAGGTCTGGGTTTCACCCTGATCAGGGCGCCTGCCAGGCCAGCACCTGGCCGGGGTAGAGCGAAACCGTCGCCACCGTGCCGCTCAGGCGCACCGGCTCGCCGGTGCAGGCGTCGTTCAGCTTGGCCTGCTTGAGGTCGACGCGCACGTCGCGTGCATCCTCCATGCCGGTGTTGACCACCGCGAACCAGGTGCCGTGGCCGCTGGTCTTGTAGCTGCGCACCACCACCTCCTTCTTGCTGGCCGCGCTGTCGAGGCGCGTGCTCGGCACCGCCGGCAGGGCGAGGAAGGCGCGGTTGAAGGCGCGGGCGTAGGCGGGGAAGCCGCGCTGGAAGCTGTTGGCGGCGAGGTAGCCGATGAAGCGCGGATCGCCGAAGGCGAGGGCACGGGCCTCGGCCAGCATCGAGTAGGGACCGGCCTCCTCGAAGTCGCTGACGAAGTAGCCGAGCGCGTGCTCCTTGGCGTCCTTGTCCTTGGTCTTGCCGAAGCAGTGCTCGTTGAGCGGATAGTGGCGGATCATCGCCAGGCCGTCCGGGGTGCGGAAGGCCTCCATCGCCGCCGGGGCGGCCACGGTGTACTGACGGCTGAAGGCCATGGTCAGGGCGATGCCGGGTGTGGTGGCGTAGCGCTGCGGATCGAGCTGCGGCACGGCGTGCTGCCATTCCCAGCCGCCCCAGGTGCCGTGCACGCCGGTCTGCGCCTTGAGCACCAGGCCCTCGGCGGCGATGCGGGCCCAGGGGATGGTCTTCTCGCCGGGGAAGCGCGCCGGATCGTCGGTGACGATGCCGCGCTCGTCGATCAGGCGGCCGGGCTCCGACGGGTCGCCGGTGAACAACAGCATCGCCGAATCGCCGATCACCTCGGGCTTGCGCAGGTAGTCGCGGATCTCGGCGAAGAACTGGTGACGGCGGCCATGCCACCAGTCGAGGTAGGCCTGGTAGAGCGCCTTGTCGGCCTGCAGCTGCTTGCGCGTCGGGACGTCGCGCCTGCTCTCGCTGGCGAACAGGCCGAGACAGCGGTCGGAGAAGCTGACCGGGATGCCGGCACTGCGCGGACGCAGCCAGGCACCGACGAAGGTCGCGCGCTTGGCCTCGTCAGCGATGGTGATCTCCAGCATGCGGCGCAGGTCCTCGACCGTGTCGGGATCGGTGATGTCGGCGTTGGCTTTCTCGCTCCACCAGATGTGGGTGTAGTCATCCGAACCCTTCGGCCCCTTGCCGGCCTGGCCCAGGGTCTTGCAGCGTTTCTGCGTGCCCAGCGAGGTCTTCTGCCCGATGCTGCCGCAGTACTCGTACATCGGCAGGACGTTGACCTTCATCGCGCCCGCGAGGCCGACCAGGCCGTGCCACATGTGCGGCTTGTCCGGCTGGTTGACCCAGTCGTTGCTGCCGAACTTGGACGAGTCCCATCCCTGGTTGTGGCCGAACTCCAGCAGATCCTTGCAGAAGGTGTTCATGCCGAGGAACTTCATCAGCCGCATCTTCGCCGCGTACCATTCGAGCTGACGCGCAGCGTCGAAGGCCGGAGTCGGGGCCTTGCGCGTCTCGAGGATGCCGTCGGACATCTCTTCGCGCCAGAACAGGTGACGCTGCGGCACGCCGGCGGGCGGGAGGCGCACGGCCAGCTGCAACGACTTCGCGTCCGGCAGGGCGAGCAGCCGGATCCGTCCGACCGCCGCACCCTGCGAGGTCGGATCATTCTCATGGCGGTAATGCGCGACGACCACGGTGAAGCCGTCGGCCGGCGTCAGGTTGCGCTCGCCGATGCGTTTCAACTCGGGATAGCGCTGATGCAGTTCGACCACCGTCGTCCAGGTGCGCCAGGCCTTGGCCAGGGGATAGGCCAGCGACTCGGGATTGCCGTAGACGTATTCCATCTTCAGCGCGTCGCCGAGCGCGTTGCCGGTGCGGAAGCTGCGGCAGGTCTCGTTGCCGGTGTTCCAGATGGTCAGGCTGCGCGGCGCGTCCTCGGGATAGTCGATCTGCAGGACGTAGGGCGTCCCGGTCTGCAATCCCTTGCCCTCGCCCAGGCGTACGGCGATGTAGCGGTCGGGTGCTTTCGGACCATTCGGCAGGCTGAGCGCCGGACGGCCGAGGATCTCGCCACGCTGCATCACGCCGGCATCGGGCCAGACCTGGAAGCGGTGACCGGGATCGGCCGCTGCCGGATCGACCTCGTCGATGACGGTGAGCTTCGCCGGATCGAAGGGCAACTGCGGGTGGACGACCTCGACAGCCGACGCAGCGGAGGCGAGGAGGAGGGCGGTGAGGAGCCGGAGATGCATGATACCTTGGAAATGTCGACTGTCCGTGGCCGTGACGCGGCTTGTGCGTGTTGTCATCCGGGCAACTGTCTAGAATTGGCTGATGAAGCCACCAGCAGCGACCCTTCCGCTGCATACTGGATAGCGCCCTCTCAAGACCGCCATGCCCCTCGTCCGCACCCTGGCCATGCCTGGCCGCTCTTGGCGGAGGATGTCGCGCTCGCCGACGACGGCAGCGCAGCGGTGGCGCGTCGCGATGATTCAGCATCCGTCTGGCCTTCACCCCCCGCTAGTATTCGGCGAAAGCGTAGGTGCTGCTCATCGGATACGGCACCATCAGGGTCTGGGCATTGCCAGAAAGCAGATTGCCACCGCCGACGCGACCTGCATTGCTGGACAGCACTTTGACATGTCCGTCGAGAAACATCGTCGGACGGGCGAAATTCCTGTGGAAGGAGTGACCCTGCACGCCAGCGAAGCCGACTCCTGGCGGCGCTCCGCGGTTGGAGCAGAACTGCCACGGCATCTGCGCGGTCTTCTTGAAGCGGTTGATCAGCAGTTCAGCCCCATCCCGTCCGCCCTGGGCGATGGTATTGGCAGCGAAATAGTGGTAGGCCATGCTGCCTTCATAGGAATTCTCGTGGTCGTAGATGCCTGCATTCCCCGCTGCGTCCACCCACACGTTCTTGGTCCCGCCCCAGATCGTCTTGATCGAGCGGTATGGTCCTGACGGGCAGAGGAACACCTTGTTGCCGGTGGCGCTGACCTTGACGTGATCGGCCGGCAGTTCGAATCCGAGGTGATCAGCGAGCAGATTGTCGAGGGTCGAGCCCTCGTGACCACGCGAATTGCCGTCTACGTCGGCGTTGTAGGGCAGCCGCCCCTCGTAATCGTTGGTGTAGGCGCTGACGGCCAACCCAACCTGGCGCATGTTGCTGGTGCATTTCGTCTTGCGCGCCGCCTCCATGACCAGGCCGACGGCTGGCAGCAGCATCGAGGCGAGGATGGCGATGATCGAGATCACCACCAGGAGTTCGATCAGAGTGAAACCGGTGGATGTCGCATGGCGTCGCATGGCCGGACCCTCATGACCTGATGATAGCGACGGAGGCCAGCCCTAACAGGGCACCCCATGAAATCTAGACAGGAGCGCTCAGTTCTCCGGGAATTTGCGGTCACCAGACGGATTCCACGGCGTAACTGGCGGCACCATCAGCGACTGGACGTCGGGATGGAGGAAGTTTCCGCCGCCGGTGCAGCCATGCTCGCTGGTCAGGATCTGCACATGGCCATCAAGGAAACTGGTCGGACGGGCGAAGCGCCGGTGCATCGAGCTGCCTTGCAGCCCGGCGAAGCCACCCGCTCCGGGAGCCCCACGGTTGGAGCAGAACAGCCACGGCGTACGAGCTGAAGCAGGCAGATTGTTGAGGCGCAGATCACGTCCGCCCACCCCGCCCATGGCGACCGGTTCGCTGTTCTCGTAACGATAGTACAGGCTGCCTTCGTACGAGTTGCGATCGTCGTACAGCCCGCCGCTGCCCGACGCATCGACCCACACCCGCTTGATCCCGCCCCAGATCGAGCGCGTCGTGCGGTATGGACCAGCCGGGCAGAGGAACACCCGGTTGCCGGTCGAACTCATCTCCACCTGGTCGGGAGCGAGATCATAGCCGAGCGACGAGGCGAGCAGGAAATCGAGCGGGCCGCCCTCGTGTCCGCGATGGTTGGCGGTGACCCCGTTGGTGTAGGGCAGCAGGCCGCGGTGGTCCTGGGTGTAAACCGTGATCGCCATGCCGACTTGGCGCATGTTGGACGAGCAGGTCGCCTTGCGCGCCGCGTCCCGTACCACGCCCAGCGACGGCAGCACCAGCGCGGCGAACGCGGCGATGATGGCAACGACGACCAGCAGCTCGATGAGGGAGAAGGCGCGGCTCATGGCGCCATCCTGCGCCGGCGCTGGCCGGGCGGCCAGGAGCGGTCGCGGAACCTAGACGGGACGTGCGCGCTCGGCGGTGCGCCGAGCGCTCTCGGCCTTGCGCCAACGCTCGATCGCCTTGTGGTCGCCCGAGAGCAGCGCGTCGGGTACGCGCAGGTCGCGGAACTCCTCCGGTCTCGTGTAGCTCGGATGGTCGAGGCCGCCGCCGCCGCTGAAGCTGTCCTGCACCGCGCTCTGCGCATCGCCCAACGCGCCGGGCTGCAGCCGGGTGACCGCGTCGACCACGATCAGCGCCGCCAGCTCGCCGCCGGAAATGACCAGGTCGCCGATCGAGATCAGCTCGGGATGGTAGAGCTCGACGATGCGCTCGTCGATGCCTTCGTAGTGCCCGCAGAGGACGATCAGGTGGTCCTCGCGCGCCAGCTGCTCGACCCAGCCCTGATGCAGCCGCGTGCCGCGCGGATCGGTCATCAGCAGGCGCGGCGCGCTGGAGCGCGTCTGGCACCAGTCGATCGCCTCGGCGATCGGCGGGGCGCCCATGACCATGCCCGGGCCGCCGCCGAAGGGCCGGTCGTCGACCTTGCGATGACGCCCGCCGGCCCAGCGCCGCGGATCGACCAGCTCGACCTCGACCAGTCCGCGCCGACGCGCGCGGCCGATGATCGAGGTGTCGAGATAGCCCTGGCAGGCCTCGGGGAACAGCGTGATCACGTCGATGCGCACCCGCGCAGCCTCGCCGCCACCGCAGTGCCGCAAGCGGCGGCTCAGCGCAGGCCGAGGCGGGCGGCCAGGCGCTGCAGGTTGCTGGCGGTCAGACCCAACTCGCGCGCCGCCGGCGTCCACCGGCCATCGTGCCGGGCCAGGGTCGCCTGCACCTCGCGGCGGGCGGTGGCATCGAGACGCTGGCGCAGCGGTGTCGTCTCAGCCGGGGCAGCCGCCGACACCGGCTCCGCTGCCGGCCCGCCATCCAGACCGAGATGAGCCGGCGACACCACGGCGTCCTGGCGTCGGCCCGACGGTCCGGCGGCGCGCACCAGGGCGCGCATCAGCACGTGCTCCAGTTCGCGCACGTTGCCGGGCCAGGCGTAGGCGAGCAGTTCGCTGCGCGCCGCCGCGTCGAGGCGGGCGCTGCCGCAGCCCAGGCGCAGCGCCTCGCGGTCGAGAATGTGGCCGGCGAGCAGCGGGATGTCCTCGCGCCGGTCGCGCAGCGGCGGCACGTGCAGCGGGTAGACCGACAGGCGGTGGTAGAGGTCGCTGCGGAAGCGACCGCCGGCCTGCTCGGCGACGAGGTCGCGGTTGGTCGCCGCGATCACCCGTACATCGACCTTCAGCACACGGTCGGCGCCGATGCGCTGGATCTCGCCCTGCTGCAGCGCGCGCAGCAGCTTGGGCTGCACCGACGCGGTCAGCTCGCCGACCTCGTCGAGGAACAGGGTGCCGCCGTCGGCGACCTCGAAGGTGCCGGCGCGGTCGGCGCTGGCCCCGGTGAAGGCGCCGCGCAGGTGGCCGAACAGCGCGCTTTCCGCGATCGATTCGGGCAGGGCGGCGCAGTTCACCTGCACCAGCGGCTCGTCGGCGCGACGGCTGCCGGCATGCACCGCGCTGGCGACCAGCTCCTTGCCCACCCCGGTCTCGCCGGTGATCAGCACCGGCAGATCGCTCGCCGCGACCAGATCGATCTCGGCGCGCAGGCGCTGCATCGCCGCGCTGGTGCCGAGCAGACGCGCGCCGCGCCGTTCGCGGTCGTCGTGCACCAGCCGCTTGAGCACCGCGTCGCGCCGCGACGAGGTGCGCTCCAGCGCCTCGATCAGCCCGGCGGTGTGGATCGATGCGGCGGCGAGGGCGGCGAGGGTGGCGATGGTCTCGTCGGGGATGCCGGCGAAGGCCTGCGGATCGCGCGAGTCGACGGTCAGCGCGCCGATCACCTCGCCATGCACCACCAGCGGGCAGCCCATGCAGGCGTGGACCCGGGCGCAGGCGTGCGGATCGGCCAGCATCAGCCCGTCGTAGGGATCGGGCAGCGTACTATCGGGAGCGAAGCGCACCGGCGCCGCGCCGCCGCCGGCCGCGCGATGGTTGAGGATGACGCCGAGGCGCGGGTGCTCGCGTGGCAGGAAGCGGCGGCCGGCCAGTTCGGGCACCAGCCCGCTGAAGGCCAGCGGCACCAGCGCATCGCCATCGAGACGCAGCAGGGCGGCGGCCTCGCAGGGGATGACCCGCTCGACCGTGGCGATCAGCCGACGGTAGCGGTCGCCGGCGGCGAGACCGGCAGTGAGATCACAGGCCAGTTCGAGCAGATCCGGAGGCAGCATAGGCGTATGCTCATATCGATTTATCGCCTGTCGATGCTACTCTTTTAGATTACTCGTTTAGAGTCACTAACCCTATAACCCATTGACAGTACTGGATCACGTGGCTGGCACGCCGTGCGCAATAGGACGCTCATCACCCCCGGGATCCGCCCATGCCCTCCTGCCACGACCACCTCCCGCCCGTCGACCTCACCCGCGCCAGCGCGGTCAGCATCCTCAGCGGCGAGCACCGCGTCATCCTCCAAGTGATCGACTGCCTGGAGCGCATCGGCCAGCAGGCGGTGCGCGAGCATCGCATCCCGGCGGGCTATGCGCGCAACGCGCTCGAGCTCATCCGCACCTTCGCCGACCGCTGCCATCACGGCAAGGAGGAGGACATCCTCTTCCCCGCCCTCGAACTGCAGGTGCCCGGCTTCGGCCCGACCGCGGTGATGCGCGAGGAGCACATCATCGGCCGCGCCTATGTCGCCAGCATGGGCAGCGCAGTCGAGGCCGGCCACGTCACCGCCTTCGCCGATGCCGCCGCCGGCTACGTCGACCTGCTGCGTGCGCACATCGCCAAGGAGGACGACATCCTCTTCCGCATCGCCCAGACCATGCTCAGCCCGGCCCAGGACGAGGCCATCGTCGAGGCCTACCGCGCGGTCGAGCACGACGATATGGGCGACGGCACGCACGAACGCATGCTCGCCATCGCCGACGTCCTCGCCGACGCCTACGGCATCGAGCGGGCGAGCAGCGACCCGCAAACCTTCGCGCTCCTCACCGCCGTCTGCGGCTGCCACTCGGTCAAAGGATAAGCCATGCACTCCTGCACCATCCCCGAAGCCCTCACCGATCGCGCTGCCGAGCTCGCCCGCCTGCGCCTGCTGGCGCGCAAGGTCGCGCTGGTCCATGGCGGCCACAAGCCGCACATGATCGAGCTGGCCAGCGTGGTCTCCGCCATCGCCGATCGTCCGGAAGATCCGGTGACGCCGGTCCGCCGCGACCAGCTCACCGCCCTGACCGACCGCTTCCAGCCCTGGCCCGAGGCCTGCGGCTCGGTGCGCGCCCTGTTCGCCGGCTTGGCGAAGATCTGAGGACCTGTCATGACCAACCGCCGCCTCTGGGTATTTCTCGCCGTCACCGTCGGCGCCACCTTCCTCCTGCTCGGCTTCTTCGGCCGCGAGGTCTACCGCCAGGCGCCGCCGATCCCGTCGGCGGTGGTCACCCCCGACGGTCGCACGCTGTTCACCGAGGACGACATCCTCACCGGCCAGCAGGTCTACCAGTCGATCGGCGGTCAGCAGGTCGGCACGGTGTGGGGCCACGGCGCCTACGTCGCGCCGGACTGGTCGGCCGACCAGCTGCATCGCGAGGCCACCGGCCTGCTCGAACGCTGGGCCAAGGCCGAGGGTTCGACCTATGACGCCCTGCCACCCGAGCGCCAGGCCGGCCTGCGCGAGCGCGTGAAACGCGAGTTGCGCACCAACACCCACGATGCCGCCAGCGGCCGCATCACCGTCTCGGCCGACCGCGCCGCGGTGATGGCCGAGGTGGCGGCGCACTACGACGCGATCTTCGGCGACAGCACCGACCCCGCGGTGCTCAAGCTGCGTGACGCCTACGCCATCCACGACACTGCCATCCCCGACGCCGAACGGCGCAGCAAGCTGACCGCATTCTACTGGTGGGCCTCGTGGAGCTGCGCCACGCAGCGCCCGGATTCCACCGTCACCTACACCAACAACTGGCCGCACGAGCCGCTGATCGGCAACGTCCCGACCACCGCCAACCTGCTGTGGTCGCTGATCTCGATCGTCGTGCTGCTCGCCGCCATCGGCGGCCTGGTCTACTGGATGGCCTACCACCACGATGAGGAGACGCTCAAGGCTCCGGAACGCGATCCGCTCGACGGCTTCGTCCTCACCCCCTCGATGAAGGTGACGCTGATCTACGGCGCCACGGTCATCGGCCTGTTCCTGGCGCAGATCGTCCTCGGCATCATCACCGCGCACTACGGTGTCGAAGGCCGCGCCTTCTATGGCTACGATCTATCGTCGTGGTTGCCCTACTCGGTCACCCGCACCTGGCACATCCAGCTCGGCATCTTCTGGATCGCCACCGCCTTCCTCGCCGCCGGCCTGTTCCTGGCGCCAGTGGTCGGTGGTCGCGAGCCGCGCTTCCAGGCCGCCGGCGTGTGGTTCCTGCTCGTCGCCCTGGTCGTCATCGTGGTCGGCAGCCTGGCCGGCGAGTGGGCCTCGATCATGCAGCGCATGGGCCTCGACGCCGGCTTCTGGTTCGGCCACCAGGGTTACGAATACGTCGACCTCGGCCGCTTCTGGCAGCTCTTCCTCATCGTCGGCCTGGTCCTGTGGCTCGGCCTGATGCTGCGCGGGCTGTGGCCGGCGCTGACCGCGCCGGTAGCGCCCGACGACGTCGAAGGCTCCAACCGCAAGCAGCTGCTCATACTCTTCGTCGGCTCCAGCGTCGCCATCGCCCTGTTCTACGGCGCCGGGCTGTTCTACGGCGCGCGCACCCACATGTCGGTGATGGAATACTGGCGCTGGTGGGTCGTGCACCTGTGGGTCGAGGGCTTCTTCGAGGTCTTCGCCACGGTCGCGATCAGCTTCATCTTCACCCGCCTCGGCCTGGTCAGCGCCAAATCGGCGACCCGCGCCGTGCTCTTCGCCACCGCCATCTTCCTGCTCGGCGGCATCCCCGGCACCTTCCACCACCTCTACTTCAGCGGCACGCCGGTCTCGATCATGGCGATCGGCGCCACCTTCAGCGCCCTTGAGGTGGTCCCGCTGGTGATGATCGGCTTCGAGGCCTGGAAGAACCAGCAGATCGGCCTGGCCGCGCCGTGGGCCGCCGCCTACCGCTGGCCGATCGCCTGCTTCCTGGCGGTGGCCTTCTGGAACCTGGTCGGGGCAGGCATCTTCGGCTTCCTGATCAATCCGCCGATCGCCCTGTACTACCTGCAAGGCCTCAACACCACGCCGGTCCATGCCCACTCCGCCCTGTTCGGCGTCTACGGCATGCTCTCGATCGGCATGATGCTGTTCATCTTCCGCCGCGCGACGGCCGGGAAGGAGTGGAAGGACGGAGTGCTGAAGTTCGCCTTCTGGTCGCTCAATATCGGCCTCGGCCTGATGGTCCTGATGTCGCTGCTGCCGGTCGGCCTGTGGCAGGCCCATGAATCGATCGAGGTCGGCCTGTGGTCGGCGCGCTCGGCCGAGTTCATGCAGCAGGACGCGATGGTGACCTTGCGCTGGCTGCGCGTCGTCGGTGACACCATCTTCGCCGCCGGCGGCGCCGCCCTGGCCTGGTTCACCCTCGGCCTGTGGACCGGCTGGTCGATCAAGCGGACTTGAGCGAAATCAAGGACAGCACATGCAACCTCCCATGATCACGACCATGCGCCCCGACTTCTCCGTCTCGCCCATGATCGTGATCTGGGAGGCGACCCGCTCCTGCGACCTCGCCTGCAAGCACTGCCGCGCCGAGGCCCAGCCCGAGGCGGTCCCGGACGAGCTGACCGACCACGAGGCGCGGGCGATGATCGACCGCGTGCACAGCGCCTTCGGCTCGCCGCTCTTCGTCATCACCGGCGGCGATCCGCTCAAGCGCCGCGGCCTGGCCGGCATGGTAACCCATGCCGCCTCGCTCGGCCTGGAGGTGGGGCTGACCCCCTCGGCGACGCCGCTGCTGACCCCAGAGGCGGTCGACCGCCTGCACGCCGCCGGCTTGCGGCGGCTCGCCATCAGCATCGACGGAGCCGATGCCGCCACCCACGACGAGTTCCGCGGCGTGTCCGGAACGTTCGCGCGCTCGATCGCCATCCTCAAGCACGCCCGTTCGCGCGGCCTGGAAATCCAGATCAACAGCTCGATCGGCACCCATAACCGCCACCAGCTGCAGCAGCTGGCGGCGCTGGCCCGCTTCCTCGGGGTCAGCCTGTGGTCGGTCTTCGTCATGGTGCCGACCGGTCGCGCCGTCGGCGCCGACCTCGTCCCGACCGCGCTGGAGCACGAGCGGACCTACCATGAGCTGGCCGCGATCGCGCTCGACCCGGCCAACACCATCACCATCAAGACCACTGCCGGTCAACCCTACTACCGCGTGCTGGAGCAGGAGCGCCGCCGTCGCGGCGTGCTGCCGGCGGCGCGCCGCGGCCTGGGCGTCAACGATGGCAACGGCTTCCTCTTCATCGATCACCGCGGAGTCATCTGCCCCTCCGGGTTCCTCCCCCTGCCTTGCGGCAACGTGCGCCACGACGACCTCGCCACGGTCTACCGCACCCACCCGACCTTCACCAGCCTGCGTGCCCCGGAGCGCTTCGCCGGCAAATGCGGCCGCTGTCCGTTCCAGCACATCTGCGGCGGTAGCCGCAGCCGGACCTACGCGCTGACCGGCGACGCCTGCGGTTCGGATCCGACCTGCGTCTACGTGCCGCCGGTGCTCAGCGCTGCCGCTGCCGGCTGATGCACGGGGCGCGGCTCAGAAGCCGATCGCCAGGTCGGCGATGCCGCTGCTGGCCTCGTCGACCTCGACGCCATCGACGACCCGTTGCAGGCCGAGTCCGAGCCGGCCGAAGGGCAGGCTCAGTTGCGCGCCGACGGTGACCGCCATCGACCACGGCAGGTCATCCGTTTCGAGCCGATCGCAGTCCCAGGACAGCTCGACCTCGGGCTGGATCCAATCCGCCAGCTGCACCCCGATGGCGGCATGCGCCGCCAGGGTTCCGCGGTAGCCCTCGCGATCCGCTTTGCCGCCGCAGGCGTGGACGTAGCCAGCGTCGGCATTGAGTGCGACGATGCCGATGCTGCCCGACCCGGCGACGGTGAGCCCAGCGGTCCAGAAGCGGCACGCGGTGGGGATCACGCTCTCGGGATCCTGGCTCCGGCCAAGCGGCGCAGTGATCGCGGGCAGCAGGGCCGCAGCCCACACCGCATCGCCCTCCGCGTAACGCCAGAAGCGCCACTTGCCGGCGAACTCCAGGTCGGTGGGGCCGCTGCCATAACCAGGATCGGTGGCCGCGTCCTCGACCCGCATCCAGCCGATGCCGATGCCCGCATCCAGGTCCTCGACGATCCCATAGGTGAAGCCGATGCCCATCCCGCGTTCGCGGAGATCACCACTCCGATCCTGGGCCCGGCCGGCGGCGTCGAGATGCCGCTCCGCCATCGTCCACGTCCCGCCGATGGCCAGTTCACTGGAACCCGGGTCAACCGGGGATGCATCAGCGGTCATCAGTTTCGCTGGTTCAACCTCGACTGCTGCGAGAAGCGAGGTGGCCAGGAGGAGGACGTGGGTATTCATGGTGATCCCTGGGTTTTCGGCCCGGTGATCCCTGGCTGGCGGCGGCTGGCTGGGGGGTAGTGAATCGTTGGCGGCTCCATCTATATGAATATGATAATCGATTTCAATAAGAATAGCTGCGTCCGGTAGAACCCCGGCATGATCCCGCCATGGCCTCCCGCTGGCAACCCGCCGCCATGGCTAGGGCACCGGTGCTTTCCGCACGGCGATGCGGTCCTCCCCGGCCCGGCCGCGCCCTGCTGATCAACCCGTTCTACGCCAAGGATCCGCACGCCAGCTTCGGCAAGCATGTACTGACTCCGACGCTGGCGCTGACCACTCTGGCCGCCGCCACCCCGGCGGAGTGGCAGGTCGCGCTGTGGGACGAGAACCTGCTCGCCGGACCGCCGCCAACCGAGCCGTTCCCACAGGTGGTCGGCATCAGCGTCCACCTGACCTTCGCAGCGCGAGCCTACGAACTGTCCCGCTGGTACCGCTCACGCGGCGCGCTGGTCGTGCTCGGCGGCCTGCATGTGCAGTCGTGCCCGGACGAGGCGGCGCAGCATGCCGACGCCATCGCGATCGGCGACGGGGTCGAACTGTGGCCAATGATCCTCGCTGATGCGGCGGCAGGCGCCCTGCGCCCGCGCTACGAGGCGCAGTTCACCGGCAACTACGCGGCGCAGCCCGAGCCGCGCCGCGACCTGCTGCCACGCGGCGCCTTCCTCACCACCGCCAGCGTCAACGCGACCCGCGGCTGCCACAACCGCTGCGGGTTCTGCTATCTGGCCAGCGATGGCCTGCACACACCCTACCAGAAGCGCGATCCTGCTTCAGTGGCCGCGGCGATCCGCGCCACCGGCGAGCCCTACGCCGTCTTCACCGACAACAATCTCGGCTCGCAGCCGGACCACCTGCTGGAGCTGTGCGCCGCGCTGCGCCCGCTCGGCATCATCTGGAGCGCCGCGGTCAGCCTCGATGTCACCGACCGTCCCGATGTCGTGCGGGCGATGGCGGCGGCCGGCTGCACCGGCGTGTTCGTCGGCTTCGAGTCATTGACCGACGGCAACCTGGCGGCGGCACGTAAACGGACGCCGCGCGCCGCCGAGTACGCCGCCCGCGTCCGTCTGCTGCACGAGCACGGCATCCAGGTCAACGCCAGCTTCGTCTTCGGCTTCGACCACGACCGCCCAGGCGTCTTTGCCGAGACCGCCGCCTGGCTGGAAGACAACCGCATCGAGTGCGGCACGTTCCATCTCCTCACCCCCTACCCCGGCACGCCGTTGTTCCGCCAGCTGCAGACCGAGGGCCGCCTGCTGCACACCGACTGGTCGCGCTACGATACCGCCCACTGCGTATTCCGTCCGCGCCACCTGTCACCCGAGGAATTGGAAGCCGGTTACGCCTGGATCTACCGCCGCATCTTCTCGCTGCCGTCGATCTGGCGGCGGCGCCCGGCAGCCCCCGCCGCGGTGCCCGCCTACCTCGCCATGAGCCTGCTGTACAAGCGCGCCAACCCGCTGTGGCTCATGCTGATCCGCGCCGGGCTGGTTCACGCCGCCTGGCGTCCCCTGGTCGCCCTCTCGGCCTGGCGGCATCGGCGCTGGCGGCGGACGGTGGCGCCTGGTGGCAGCGGCATGCCGATGCCAGCCAGCGTGTGATGCGGTGGATATAAGCAGATGCGCAGCCACCCATGCGGACTAGCGTGCCGCGATGCTCCGCCTGCACGTCACCTGCCTGCTCGTCCTCGCCTCGCTGATCGCCGCTGGTGAAATCCCGAAGGAGGAAGCGCCGGCACTCCCCGCTGCCGCAACACCCGCGCCGCAACGCGTGGTCAACACCGGCTGGCTGAAGGCGGTCGAGACGTTTGCGCAGTCGCGCGGGATGGCGGTCGCCGATGTCGGCGCCGGTCCGATCCGCGCACGGCTGCTCGGCGGCGCCGCCTATCCCGAGGTGGAGAAGGCGCTCGAACTCGGCTGCCAGACGCTTCAGGGCCTGGAGGTCTGGAGCGGCAAGAACAGCGTGTTCCTGGCCGAGAAGCCGGCCGAGGATGAGATCCTCTGGCTGGTGGTGTTCCCCACTGCGGACGCCTACACGGGCTGGATCGATTTCCTGCAGGCGAAGAAGATCACCGCCTTCACCGATGCCGGGCTGACCAAGAAGACGTCTGGATTCCCCGGCGCCCGCACGCTGTTCGTCAAGGCCGAGGCGGTGAAGCTGATTCCGCTGCACTACGCCGTCTACGGCGCCAGCTGCCTATCGCTTGACGCCTTCTATGCCGCCCGAGGAAAGAACAGAACCCCGCCGTGGATCCGCGAAGGCTGCCTCTCGGAGATGCAGAGGCTGCTCTGCGGTGGCACGATCAGATCAACCACCATCGCCTACGAGCTCGGTACCGAACCGGTCCTAGCCGAAGGTTGGGGCAAGGAGGTCGCCAAACTGATACGTTCGAATGACAAGCGCGCGGTATCGATGAGCGAGATCATGCGCACCAGCCTCGACGCCCTGGCACCGGTGTATTACTACCAGATGTGGAGCGGTTTCACCTATGTCCGCGGCCTCTGCGGCGCGACCAAGGGGCCGAAGAACAAGTTCCTCGCCCTGCTCGAGGCCACGGCCGCCGGCACCGCCTCGGACAGCGCGGTGAAGCAGGTGCTCGGCCGTGTCGATCCGGCACTCAGCGGCGGCTGGCGCGAATGGGCGATGACGACTGGCGCGAAGTGATGCGCGCGGACAGAGTCAAAGGAGCGACCGCGCACGGGTCAGCCGCGACGGCGGGGTGCCGAAGCGCCGCCGCCACAGCCGGGTGAACGTCGCACGGCTGGGGAAGCCGGCACGTCTGGACGCCTCGCCCACTGCGATGCCGCGCCGCAGCAGCCATTGCGCCAGCGACAATCGCGTCGATGTGATGGCTTCGGCCGGAGTGATGCCATAGCCGGCGCGGAAGCAGCGGTAGGCCTGGGCCCGGCTCAGGCCGCTGGCGGCGACCATCGCCGCCGGATCGACGCTGGAATCCGCGGTGCAGCTCCACAGCAGGCGCACCATCGGCCAGAGCCCGGGGGCAAGCAGCGCCAGATCCTCGTGACGCTCACCGAGCACCTGCGCAAGCACGGAGCGGGTCGCCTGCAGCCGCGCCGCTCCCGCCCCGGCCAGCAGGGCCTGCTCCAGCAGCGTGCTGGTCGGATGGAGCGGCAGGCGTGCGGACCAGCTGAGACGGTCGGAGCCCTGCAGGACGAGATCGCACCAGGCCGGCAGCACGCCAAGGCCAAGATACATCGAGCGGCCCTGCGGCGGCAGATGGCGATGCAGGCAGGCCGGCTCCAGCAGCAGCGCCTCGCCCGCCTGCAGATCGATGCGCCGCCGCGGTCCCTCCAGGCGGATCATGCCGTCGAGGGCGCAGACCAGGGTCGGCACGGCGTGATGGCTCCACGGTCCCCCCGGCGCCCGCTCGGGATCGCAGGACCAGGCGGTGACCTTGGTCAACCGCTCGGCGACATGGTCGAACAGGCTCAGCGCATGGCGGATACGGGGATCGATCATCGCCGGCCCGAAGGAGCAATCCGTCTCATCACGCCCATACCGTCGGTCCCTTTTCCGCTCCGGCAAGGCACTGCACCCCGGCCGCGCATCGCACCATCAGGCCATGCCCATCCTCGCTTGGAATCCCGCCACCACTCCCACCGAACTGCACGCCGCCCTCGGCGAGCTGGCCGTCGAGTACCCGGTCCGTCCCGGCCAGGGCGATCTCGCCGTGACCTTCGAGCGCATCGCCGGCGCAAGCTGCACGCTCAGCCGCCGCGGTGCCACCGCGACGATCCGCTACGGCCAGGTCAATCTCGCCCTGCGCGCGGTGGCCGCCCTGCTCGCCGGCGTGGTCGCCGATGGCGGCGAACTGCGCGAGGATGCCGCCGTCGCGCGGGTCGGCATCATGCTCGACTGCTCGCGCAACGCGGTGATGCAGCCGGACCACGTCGAGCGCTGGCTGCGGCGCATGGCGCTGATGGGCTGCAACCTCTTCCAGGCCTACACCGAGGACACCTACGAGATCCCCGGCGAGCCGCGCTTCGGCTTCCAGCGCGGACGCTACACCCAGGCCGAGCTGAAACGCCTCGACGCCACCTGCCGCCGCCTCGGCATCGAGATGGTCGGCTGCATCCAGACCTTGGCGCATCTCGAGCAGATCAACCGCTGGCCGGAATATCGCGACAGCTGCGACTACGAGAGCGTCCTGCTCGAGGGCGAGCCACGCACCTATGAACTGATCGGGCGCATGCTCGACTCGGTCGGCGCCTGCATCGGCTCGCGGCGCATCCACATCGGCATGGACGAGGCATGGGCCCTCGGCCGCGGCAAGCACCTCGACCGCCACGGTGCCACGCCCAAGTTCGACATCCTCACCCGCCACCTCGCCCGGGTCGAGGCGATGTGCCGTGAGCGTGGCCTGCAGCCGATGGTGTGGTCGGACATGTGGTTCCGTCTCGGCTCGGAGCATCATGACTACTACGATCCCAAATCGGTGATCCCGCCGGCCGTCGCCGCCGCCATCCCCCAGGACCTGACCCTGGTCTACTGGGACTACTACCACGCCGACGTCGGCTTCTACCGCGACATGATCGCCCGCCACCGCGCCCTCGGCCGGCCGGTATCGCTGGCCTCCGGCATCCATACCTGGGGTCGCCTGTGGTACGAGCATCCCGAGACGGTCGCCAAAGCGGGTCCATGCATCGACGCGGCGCGCAGCGAGGGCCTCGACGAACTGCTCTTCACCATGTGGGGCGACGATGGCGCCGCCTGCGACTTCGACTCGGCGTTGGCCGGGCTGGCCTGGTGCACCGACCGCTGCTTCGCGCCCGCCCGCGGCGAGGTCCAGGTGCCGGCCCGTTTCCGCGCGGTGTGCGGAGCCGACTGGGCTGCGGTGACCGGCGCCGGCGAACTCGGCAACTCGCGCTACACCGCCGCGCTGTGGGATGATCCGATCCTCGGCATCATCGCCAACGGCGGCCTGCCCAAGGATCTGCAGTGGGAGCGGATCGGTTTCGCCATGGCCGCGATCCGCGACCGCCTCGACGCGCACGCGGTCGAGACCGGCGGGGGCGATCTCGCCCATGCCCGACGGCTCGCCGACGTGCTGGCACGCAAGATCGCCTTGCGCGCACAGCTCGCCACGGCCTATGCCGCGCGCGACCGCGCCGCGCTGGGGGCGGTGAGCGCCGCCGCGCTCGCCCTGGTGCCGGCGATCGAGGACCTCGCCGCCTCATGGCGCCGCGGCTGGATGCGCCGCAACAAGCCGCAGGGCTTCGAGGTGATCCAGCTGCGCATGGCCCAGCAGGCCGAGCGTCACCGCGAGCTGGCGCGGCGCATAGGCGAGCTGCTCGCCGGACAGGTCGACGCCATTCCCGAGCTGGACGAGCGCTGCCCCCGTCCCGGCGGCGCCGGCGTCGGCAGCTGGCGCAACCTGGCCAGCGGCTCGGTCAGCGTCTAGCTGGCACAAACGCCGCTGTCGAGCAATCAGCCGGCCGTCGCAGATCCCTTGGCCAGCTTGCCGATCTCCTTGTCGATCCAGTAGATGCCCTTGCCGTCGGCGCCGATGACGCGGATGCGGTCGAGGATGTTGCGGAAGAGCTTCTCCTCCTCGTGCTGCTCGGCGGTGTACCACTGGAGGAAGTTGAAGGTCGAGAAGTCGCCCTCGTCCATCGCCGTCTTGACCAGGCCGTTGATCTTGGCGGTGATCATCACCTCATGGGCCAGGGTCTGGTCGAAGATCTCCTGGATGCCCTTGAACTCGACCTTGGGGGCTTCGACGGCACCGATGCGGGCCAGCCCGCCGGTCTCGCTGACGTAGGTGAACAGCTTGCGGCCGTGCTGGTACTCCTCGCTGGCGTGCTGGGCGAGGAAGGCGGCGCAGCCGGGGTAGCCCTTGTGATCGCACCAGGCGGCCATCTGCAGATAGAGGTTGGAGGAGAAGAACTCCAGGGTGACTTGGGCGTTCATGCGCTCGATGAGGCTGGGGCTGAGCATGGGATCTCCGGGTTGATGCTGATTCTGCTGCCGACCTGTGGGATGGCTACCGGCACCAGACAGGACATTGGTTGCATGCCACTACCGCTTGCGGTCGAGCTGCGCCTGCAGGGCGCGGGCCTGCACGTCGTCGGGTCGACTGGCGAGGTAGGTGGCCAGGATGGTCCGCGCCTCGTCCCGACGGCCGCGCTTGAGATAAAGGGCGACCAGACGCAGCGAGGCGCCAGCGACCGCCGGCCCGTCGCTGGCGGCTGCGCGCAGGTAGAGCGTCTCGGCCCGCGCCGTGTCTCCGGCCGCCTCGGCAAGCGTCGCCGCCCAGGTCAGCACTGCCGCATCCCGCTCGCCTGCGACCACCAGCGTCTCCAGCGACGTCGCCGCAGCAGCACGATCGCCGGCCTGCACCGCCAGGCGGGCGGCCTGGATGCGCTGGGAGCGGCTGCGCTGCGCTTCGGGCACCGCCGCCAGCCAGCTCCGCGCCAGGCTGACCTCGCCCGCCTCGGCTGCCGTCCGGGTGGAGAACTGGATCAGCGCGTCATCTGCCAGCGCCGCGGCTGATGGCGGCTCGCCGATCAGCGGACGCACGGTCATCAGCGCGGCCTGGGGCTGACCGCGCCCGAGCTGGGCCTGGGCCAGCTGCAGCCGCACGGCCCGGTCGCCCGGCGACAGGCCCACCACGACTTCCAGCGCGGCAAGCGACTCATCCTCGCGTTGCGTCTCCTGCGCCGCCCACGCGAGCTGCCTCCACAGCTGGGCGTCCTCGGGTTCCAGCACCAGCATGGCCAGCACCGCCTGGCGCGCATCCTCGGCACGGCCGGAGTTGACCAGCACCGCGAGCTCGATCCGCCGCAGTGCCGGGTCGCCGGGATAGCGCATGATCCCATGCTGCGCGGTGAGGGTCGCGAGCCGCCAGTCGCCTGCCCGCAGCGCCATGGAGGCGAGGAAGGTCAGCAGGCTGCAGTCAGCCGTGGCCGGGTCGATGCCAGCGGCTGCCGAGCGGCAAGCCATCGTCCAGTCCTCACGGGCGGCGGCGCATTGCGCGAGGCCGAGGTGCGCCTGGCGGAGGCCGGGGTCGGCAGCGGCGGCGGCGGCGAAATCGCGCTCGGCTGCAGCCTGCAGGACCCTGCGCTCCGACACCTTGGCTTCCTGGGCCAGACGCCAGCGCGCCTGGCCGCGTACCAGGTCGAGCAGCGGATGCCCCTCGCCGTTCCAGCCATCGACCAGACGGACCGCCTCGACGGGCGTCGCTCCCCCGGCCTGGGTCAGCACGGCGGCCAGCTGGGGCGGGACGGCACGGGAGGCCTCGGCGGCAACGGCGCTAGCGACGACCAGGACGAGGGCGACGGCGGAACGGATCATCGGAGGGTCCAATTGATGGTGGTATCCTGGTTGGTCGGCACCGCTGCTCCGGCCCGCTCGGCGGGACGATAGCGCTGCGCAGTGCCGAGGCGCTCGGCCGCCTGATCGAAGACGCCTGGCGGACGGCTCTCCAGCACGTCGACGGCGGTGACCCGTCCGCTGGCGTCGATGTGGCTGCGGATCCGGCTCGTGCCGGTGATGCCCCGGCTGCGTGCCGTCCGTGGATAGAACCGCTCCAGGTCGAAGGTGCCGTCACGCTGGGCCGGCGTATCGAAGGCCGGTGGTCCGGACGCCAATCCCGACGCCGGCGCCGCTGCTGCGTCGATGGTCGGGCCGACCGCGGCAAAGGCCGGAATCGACATCGGCAGATCGACGTCCGCAGTCGGATTGCCGAGCGCCGGCAGGATCAGCGGGCTGGCCGACGTCACCGGCAGATCGAGGCTCGGCAACGCCAACGGCACGACAGCGTCCACCTGCGGTTCAGCGGATTCCCGCATGTGCTCCGGCGCTGGCGGCGGCGGTTCCGGGGCGGCCCGGTGCAGGCGATGCAGCGCGAGCGGCGGTGGCGGGACTGGATGCCCGAACCGGCTGATCTGACCGAGGGCGAGGACGATGGCGAGATTGACCACGACGGCGATGGCGACCAGCAGCCACCACTGCCACAGCGGCCGCTGGCGCCTGCATGCCCGCGTACGCGGCAGAGCGGCCATATCAGCCGCCCTCGCGGGTCGCAGCGACGTCCACCGAACTGGCGCCAGCGGCGCTGCAGGCATCCATGACCGACAGCAGCAGGCCGGTCGGCACCTCGCGATCGGGGATGACCACGACCTGTGCGGTAGTGCCGCCGGCCAGGGCATCGCGCACCGCAGCCGTGAGGCCGACGAGATCGACCACGTGCGGACCGACCTGGATCGCGCCGCTCTTGACGATCGCCACCGGCACGAAGCCGCCGTTGACCGTCGCGGCCTGGGTGCTGCCCGGGCGCTGCACCGTCACGGCCGTCTCCTGCACGAAGGCGGTGCTGATGACATAGAAGATGAGCAGGAAGAAGACCACGTCGATCAACGGGATGACATTCAGGTCGATCGGCCGGTGCTCGGCCCGACGGCGGTGGAGGAACCTCATGCGCCACCACCGCGACATTGCGCCGCACGCACCAGCACGTCGCGCTGATGCGCCAGCTGCCCGACCCGCCAGGACAGCAGCCAGTCCCACAGCACCGCCGGGATCGCCAAGGCCATCCCGTACTGGGTCGCGGTCAGGGCCAGACCGATCCCGGCACTGGCCTGCTGCGCCGCCACGCCGCCGCGTCCGCCCAGCGAGCCGAACGTGTCGACCATGCCGGTCACCGTGCCCAGCAGTCCGAGCAGCGGCAGACAGGCGGTCAGCGCCCGGCAGAGCGCGAAGCCGCGAGCGAGCTGCTCGGCCTCGGCGAGCGCGAGCTGGCGCGCAGCCCAGGCCCGCCAGCGGTCATCGGCCTGGTGACCGGCAGCCATGATCGCCAACAGGTCGGCGCGGCGATCCCGTCGCCGGATCCCCCACAAGGCGACGCTGCGTTCAGCGAGGATCGCGTAGAGCACGACCGCCACCGCGAACATCACCGGCATGAGCAGGTCGCCGCCGCTCCACCATGCCCACGCATCGGCGAACAGGCTCATGCCAGCACCGCCTCCGGGGTGCGGACCACGGCGCGATCGCCGTGCTCGCTCAGACCCAGGACGCCGCACGCGGCCTCCTCCAGCACCTGCGAGCGCCGTTCCGCCATGCGGCTGAGCCAGGCATGGGCCAGCAGCAGCGGGATCGCGACCAGCATGCCGGCCTGGGTGCAGATCAGCGCCTCTGAGATGCCCCCCGACAAGCTCTTCGCATTGCCCGAACCCTGGGCGGCGATGACCGAGAACATGTCGATCATGCCGGTGACCGTGCCGAGCAGGCCGAGCAGCGGCGCCACCCCGGCGAGCACGGCGATCGCGGTCAGGCCGCGGGTCAGTCGCGCCGACTCGGCCAGCAGCACCTGCTCGACCGCCGCCTCGCGCGCCTCGCGCGGCTCATCGGCGGCGTCGAGCCCGGCCCCCAGCACGCGGTCGAGCGGCGTGACCCGCTGCGCGACGCTCGCCCGCGCTGCCATCAGTTCGCGCCGCGCGATCAGTTCCGCGATCGCGACCAGCCGGCGCGGATCGACCCGGCTGCGCAGCAGCACCGTCAGGCGCACGACGATGATGCCCAGGCCGACGACGCAGGCGGCGATGATCGGCCAGATGAACGCGCGTCCGGCGGCGACCCATTGCGCCAGGCTGCGCTGCACGGTCCCGGGCTGATGCGCAGCCGTGCCTGCGGCATCGAGCGGGATGGTCGCCGTCCAGCCTCCCTGCGGCTGGACTGAAGCAGGCAGCGCCGGCCCGACCACCAGCCACGAGCTGGCGTCGGCCGCACGCTCGAGAACCCCGCGGTATCCGGCGTCCGGACCCAGGGCGACGGCCCGTGCCTCGCCCAGGCGCAGGACCGGGACGGTGGCGACGATGCCGCTGCGGCCCACCACCGGTTCGTCTGCCAGGCGCAAGGACAGCCGCTGC
>JALHRW010000007.1 GCA_022841245.1 Planctomycetota bacterium | reverse complement strand
CGGGCACGCCCTGCATGCGCTGCTGGCTGAACGCTGCGCGCTGCTGCGGGTCCACGACGTCGCCGGCGCGCGCGCCGCGCTCCGCTTGACCGCAGCTCTGGCGGAGGCCGCCTGATGGCTGATCCCGGTTCCTTCGCCTGGCTGCCGCTGCCCGCCTTCAACCAAGGCGACTGGCCGTACCTGATCCGTGCCGCCACCGAGATCGTCATCCTGTGGCTGGCGGTGTACTGGCTGCTGCGCGCCCTCGAACGCATCTCCGCCGGCGGCAAGATCAAGGGCATCAGCCTGGTCCTGGCGGCTGTGGTGGGCGCGTGGCTGGCGGCACGATGGCTCGACCTGCACGCCATCTCCTGGCTGCTGCAGACCATGGTCGGGTTCAGCGCCATCGTCCTGATCGTCGTGTTCCAGCCCGAACTGCGCCGCCTGCTATCCAAACTCGGCGGCATCCTGCCGCATGGCCAGCAGGGCACCGGCATGCATCTGGTCGGTCCGCTGGTCGAGGCGGTCATGCAGATGGCCGAGAAGCGCATCGGCGCGCTGATCGTCATCGAACGCAACGACCGCCTCGACAACTACATCACCTCCAGCCCGCTCGACTGCGAGTTGACGGCCAAGAGCGTGGTCAGCCTGTTCTGGAAGGACGCGCCGCTGCACGACGGGGCGGTGATCGTCCGAAGTGGCCGCATCGCGGCCGCCGGGGTGATCCTGCCGCTGACCAGCAACATCGAATTCAAGTCGCTGTCCGGCACCCGCCATCGCGCCGGTATCGGCATCTCCGAGGACACCGACGCTCTGGCCCTGGTCGTCTCCGAGGAGACCGGCCAGGTCAGCATGGCCGACCGCGGCACCTTCACCCGCGGACTCAGCCGACAGGACCTCGAGATCCTCTTCGCCCGGGTCTTCCGCGCTGCTGCCACTGCCACCACGAGGAAGCCAGCATGAGGTGGCTGCTCGGCAATTGGGAATTGAAGGTCGTCAGCCTGGTGGTGGCGGTCGCTCTGTGGACCTACACCAGCGGCCAGGTGCGGGTCGAACGTCAGATCCTGGTGGAGCTGACCCCGGCGCAGATATCCGGCCTGCCCGCCGTGCTGCAGGTTTCGGCGGTCGAGCCAGCGGAGTTCGTCGCCGTGCTGTCGGTGCCGACCAGCAAGCTCGGCGAGCTGCGCGACCAGGTGCTGCGTCCGCTGATCGAACTGCCGCGCGACCGTCGCGAGGCCGGAGACGTCGAGTTGGGCTTGACCGGCCGGTTGCTCGGACTCGATTCCGACATCCGCGTGGTACGCACCGAGCCAGGCGAGGTGCGCTCGGTGACCATCCGCCTGTCCGCCCTGGCCTTCGCCACCCTGCCGGCCGAGGCGCCGCCGGTCGTCGGGCTGCCGATCGGCATCGCCGCCTCGGTTCGGCTCGACCGCACCCAGGTCGAAGTGCGCGGACCGGCCGAACGCATCGCCGCCGCCGAGACCAGCGGCGCTCCACTGCGTTTCGCCCCCATCCACCTGGATGGCATCGACCCCGGCCTGGCCGCTCCGCGTGAGGAACGCCTCACGTTGCGTATCACCGATGGCCAGCTCACCCCGGTCGAGCCGGTCCTTGCGACCATCACGCTGAAGCCTGCCCGCAGCAGCACCGTGGCGCTGCGGGTACCGGTGTCGGTACTGCTCGCTCCCGGCGAATCCGGGCGCTGGCGCGTCGAGGGCGAGGCCCCAACCGCCGAGGTGCGTCTGAGTGGCACGGACTCGGTGGTCCGCGCCCTGCGCGTCGAGGACATCGTCGCCTGGGTCGACCTGCGGCAGGGTGTTACCGAGGCAGGCGAGCGCGAACTGCCGGTGCTGATCCAGCCCGTGGAAGGTGTGCAAGCCGAGGTCGGCCGTGTCCGCCTGCGCCTCGCCGCCGTGCCGTAGCTGGTTGCGCGGCCGGCCAGCCGGGCGACGATCCCGACCCATGCTGCGTCCCCTCGCTCTCGTCACGCTGCTCTGCTCCACCGCTCTGGCTGCGCAACCGGCCGGGACCACCCCGCTCCTGCTCCAGGTCGGCGGTGATTATCTCGGCGCCGACCTGCGCAAGGCGCTGGAGACCGACTGGGGCTATCACGCCGGCCTCGCCACCTTGGTTGCCGAAAGCGGCATGGTCGGCGTGCCCAGCGTCGACCTCGATTTCCGCTATGCCCCGGATGGCGAAGGATCCTTATTCACGTTCTCGGCCTGCTACACCGAACGCGCCATGATCGCTCCGCAGTTCTGGATCGGAGCCGGCTTCGGCAGCAACTTCGTCCGCCTCAAGCTCGATGAGACCCCGGAGCGCGCAGGCGCCTCCGATCGGCGCTGGAGTCTCGGCGGCAAGGCCATGGCCGGCTATCTGCTGAGCGACCGGCTGTTCGTCGAAGCGACCTACCACTACACCCGCGACGCCCTCGACCTCGATACCTCATCGGCTTCCATCTCGCTGGGCTACTGGTTCTGATGTCGCAGGCGCCCGGACAGCTCGGCGAGCGCGACGACGTCTCCGATCGCGCCCTGCGCCCGAAGGTCCTCGCCGATTTCACCGGCCAGCAGGCGGTGACCAGGAACCTCGCCCTGGCGGTGCAGGCGGCGAAGCAGCGCCAGGAGCAGCTCGACCACGTGCTGCTCGCCGGCCCGCCCGGACTCGGCAAGACCACGCTGGCCCACATCCTTGCCGCCGAGATGGGTGCCGAGATCAAGGAAACCTCCGGACCGATGCTGGAGAAGCCCGGCGACCTGGCGGCACTGCTGTCGGCGCTCCGCGCCGGATCGATCCTGTTCATCGACGAGATCCACAGCCTCAAGCGCGTGGTCGAGGAGTACCTCTACAGCGCGATGGAGGACTTCCGCATCACGGTGAACCTCGGCGAAGGGCCGACCAGCCAATCGCTGACCATCAACCTGCAGCCCTTCACCCTGGTCGGCGCGACCACCCGCGAAGGAAGTCTGACCGCACCGTTCCGCAGCCGCTTCGGCATCCGCGAGCGGCTCGACCTGTACAGCCCGGCCGAGCTGGCGCGCATCTTGCGGCGCAGCAGCGGCCTGCTCTCGGTCGAGGCGGACGACGCGGGGCTGGCGGTGATCGCCGGGCGCAGCCGGGGCACCGCGCGCATCGCCAACAACCACCTGCGCCGCATCCGCGATCTCGCCCAGGTGCATCACGGCAACCGCATCAGCCCGGCGGTCGCCGAGCAGGGCCTGGGCATGCTCGGCATCGATCCGTCGGGCCTCACCGAGATCGACCGCCGCATCCTGCAGTGCCTGTGCCGCGCCCGCCGGCCGGTCGGGGTGAAGACCATCGCTCAGACCGTCGACGAGGAGGAGCCGACGGTCGAGGATCTGCACGAGCCGTTCCTCATCCAGGCCGGTTTCATCCTCAAGACGCCGCAGGGCCGTTTGGCCACGCCGCTGGCCTACCGCCACCTCGGCCTGTCGCCTCCTGTCGAGACCGGCGAACAGGAGCGGATCTTTTGAGCATGCTTCGCAGTTGCGCGCTGGCGCTGCTGGCCGCCTCGGCCTGGTCCGAGGAGGTGTTCAAGCCGAACGTGCGCTACAGCACGTTCACCGCGCCGGGCATCGAGATCCACGTCCAGAGCGCCCAGGCCGAGCAGCTCAAGCCGTTCGCCGAGCGGGCGGTGGCGGTCTACGCGCGCATGATCGCCGATGCCGGGTGGACTCCGACCCGTACCCTGCACCTCGTGCTGACCGATGACGAGGATGCGCACAATGGCTTCTCCACCGTCGTGCCGTTCCCGCTGGTCAACGTCCAGCTAGGCCCGACCCGGCCGGAGAGCGGTTTGTTCGCCGGCGACGACGAGTCGATGCGCACGCTGGTGCACGAACTCGGGCATCACCTCGCCAACGACCGCAACCACGGCTGGCGCGCCATGCTGGAGTCGGTGTTCGGCCGGGTCATGCCGAGCGAACCGCTGTCGCTGGGCGTCTTCCTGCTGTCGACGCCGAACCACGTGCTGTCGCCCGCCTTCTGGCATGAGGGCGTGGCGCAGTGGGCCGAGACCGCCTACGCCGATCCGGCTTCGGCCTGGGGTGGTCGCGGCCGCGACAGCTTCAACCACATGGCCTGGCGCCTCGATGCCGCCGGCCCCGGCATTCCGTCGGCGTCCACCTGGCGGCTGGACTACCAGGTCTGGCCCTACGGCAACCGCGCCTACCTCTACGGCCTCGCCTACACCCGCTGGCTGTCCGGCGCCTTTGGCGATCGCCGCGGCCTGTGGCGCGTGGTCGACGACCAGGGGCGGCTGAGCACGCCTTTCGCCTTCATCGGCGGCGCTGAAAGCTCGCTCGGTTTCAGCCACGACCGCCTGATCGAACGTGCTCGCGCCGACCTGCAGGTCGAGCAGGAGGCCGCCCTCGCTGCGTTGCGCTCGCAGCCACCGACCGTGGTGCCGCGCCTGACCCCGCGGCAGTGGCGGGTCGCCGCGCCAGCCTGGCAGGGCAACGCCCTGCTGCATGCAGGCGATTCGCCCACCGCGCAGCCGGCGCTGCACACCACCAGCCTCGGCACCAGTTCCTTCCCCGCGCTGGCTTGGCCGGGGCCCTCGGCCTGGCTGCTCGGCAACGTGCGTCGGGTCGACGATCGCACCGCGGTGTATGCCGACGCCGCTGTCGGTGGCGACCGCTGGGAACGCAGCCAGGTCCGCCTGCTGGTCGACGGCTCGGTCGAGCACAGCTGGGACGACGGGCGGCTGATCCAGCCCGACGCGCGCCGCGCTGGCGACGGCTTCCTCTTCGCCGCCATCCGCCTCGATGGCGCAGGTGAGCAGTCCCTGGCGCTCAGCGACGGTCGCATCGTGCCGGTGCAGGGTAGCCCGTGGTCGCCGGCCTTCCGCCCCGGCCGCGGCGAGTTGTGCTGGGTCGAAACCGACCACGCGGGTTCCCGCCTGGTCCTCGCCGACCTCGCCGGCGGCGCGCGCCGGGTGCTGTGGCAGGTGCGTGGCCGCATCCTGCATCCGGTGTGGGACGCTGATGGTCAGCGCATCTTCTGCGCCAGCGACGTCTCCGGCGTGGCCAACGGCTGGTGTGTGCCGGTCGACGGCGATGCCCGACCGGTCACGCACACCATCGGCGGCGTGCTGGCGATCGTGCCCTCGCCCGACGGCACCAGCCTGGCCATCCTCGACCATGACGCCGACGGCCCGTATCTCGGTGTCATCCCGCTCGACCCCTCCGCCTGGCCAGCTCAGCTGCCGCTGCTGTCCCTGCCGTGGCCGGCGCCGGTTGGACGGCAACCGCTCGGCCCCGCCGCCAGCGGCGATGACCGCGCCGATCCGCAGCCCGCTGCCGCTGCGCCGTCGCCGCTGCAGCCGGCCCAGCCGTACAGCGGCCTCGCCAGCCTGCGTCCGCGCTTCTGGACTCCGACGACGATGGCGGTGCCGGAAGGGGGGCTGGGTGCGGTGGCGGTCGCCACCGACGCGCTGCTCACCCACACGGTCATCGCCTCGGCTGGCGTCGGCTACCACGAGCGCAGTCCTGTCGGCCTCGCCGCGTGGACCTATAGCGGCTGGAATCCCGGTCTCGGCCTGATCGTCAAGCGGGCCGAACTCGGCTACGATCAGCAGGTCTGGGCCAGCGACATGCAGCTGCACGACTACGTCGAGACGGTCGACACGGTCGAGGGGCGCATCGGCTACGGCCTCGGCGGCATCGGTCGGCGCTGGCAGGTGTGGCTGGCGGCCGGCCTCGACGAGCACCGCACGGTCGAGGCGGCGAGCGAGGACTACGACGGCCTGACCACCTATGGTCCGGCGCCGTTCATCGGCAGAGAACAGTACCTCGAGGCCGTGCTGGCCTACGACGACAGCATGCTCTTCCCGACCAGCTATGCGCGCGAGGACGGTGCTTCGCTGGCAGTGTCGGCGCGGGCCACCGATGAGCGCGGCAACCGCATTCTCGCCCTCGGCTCGTACAGCCTGGCTGTGATCCCGTCGTGGAACCATCAGGTGGTGGTCTCCGGGCAGCTGGGCTGGAGCGACGGTCCGCTGGAGTTGCAGGGACGCTTCGGCATTGGCGGCAACCGCGCCGAGGGCCTGCCGCGCGGCTATCCCGAGACCATGGTGCGCGGCCGTACGCTCGAAGGCTGGAGCGCCGCCTACCGCCTGCCGCTGTGGCAGCCCTTCGCCGGCCTCGAGACCACGCCCTGGGTCAGCCGGCAGTTCGTCCTCGAAGGCTTCTACGACGCGGCCCGGGTGGGCGACCGGCTTGAAGAAGGCGAATGGTACCGTTCGGCTGGCGCCGAGCTGCACTTCGAATTCTCCTACTGGCTGGTGCGCTTCGCTCCCGGCATCGGCATCGCCCGGCAGATCGATGGCCTCGAGGACACTGCCAGCTACCTCTCACTCGGCTTCCGGTGGTGACATGCATTGCGAAACCTTCCGCACCGATCCGGCGACGCTGATCGCGGCCCTCTCCGAACCCGCCCTGCTGCAGCGCTATCTCGACGCGCAGCAGGCCGAGCTGCCCAGCCTCGCCGACCGCGGCATGACCGCGTTCCTGCGCCGCATGGGCGCACTGGCGGCCGAGGCGCAAGGCGTGGGCGTGACCATGCTCGCGCGGCGGGATCCGGCGCAGGCCGATGCGCTGCTCACCGATCTCTTCGCGGTGGCGACATGGCACGGCTGGGAGCTGCCGGTCGAGCGCCTCGGCGATGCTGAGGCCGAGGTGGGCGTGCGCGGTCTGCTCGGGGCGGACACCGCGACGGATGGGGCAACGCTGTGGCTGATCGACCACGCCACCCTCGCGCTGGCTAGGACGCGCCAGGCCGGCGAAGCCGACTGGCACAGCCACCATCCCCGGGTTCAGCGGCGGTAACGGAAGCGACGCCGGCGGCGTCCGGGCATCGGCGTGCGGCCTGGTGTGGCGGCGGCGAATTCGCGGCTGCCGGTGTCATCAAGTTTCGGGGTCTTGCCCTTGGCGAGATCTTCCATCGCCTTGACCAGGGCCTCGCCGTCGGACAGCCGGCGGTCCGGATCCTTGGCCAGCATCAGGTCGAGCAGTGCCTGACAGTCGCGCGGAATGGTCGCGGGATAGGTCGGATCCTGGGTGCAGACATTGACGATCAGGTCGATGACGGTGTTGCCATTGAACGGCGGCTGCCCGGTCATGGCGTAGAACAGCGTCGCTCCGAGGCTGAATATGTCGCTGGCAGTCGAGGCCTCGTCGGGGTCGCGGCTCTGCTCTGGTGCCGACCACTCCGGCGTGCCGACGATGGTCAGCAGGCGACGGCCCGGGGTGCGTACGGTCTGGCCTTCCAGGCGATCGCGCACCAGGCCGAGGTCGAGGACCTTGGCCAGTCCGTTCTGCGTCACCAGGATGTTGTCGGGTTTGATGTCGCGGTGGATCAGGTCGGCGCGGTGCGCGGCAGCGAGGGCCTGGGCGATCTGGTAGGTGATGTGCAGGGCGGAGGCGCGCTTCAGCGGACCCTGGTCGGTCACCATCTGCGACAGGGTGGTACCGGGTACGTACTCCATCACGTAGGCGTAGAGCCGTCGCTCGGGATCGGCATGGACGTCGTGAACCATCACCAGGTTCTGGTGGGTCAGCTTGGCGGTGGCGCGGGCTTCGCGCAGGAAGTCATTGGCCATCTGCGGCGAGCGGGCGAAACGTCCGCCGAGCACCTTCACCGCGACCGTGCGCTGCAGCGAGAGCTGGATCGCCTTGTACACCGTGCCCATGCCACCGCGGCCGAGCACACCCTCGATGCGGTAACCGAACATCTCGGTTCCGGGTGGGATGCCTTCGGTCGGCGCCGGGGTGTTCAGTGGTTGGGGTGTCGCCACGGCTGCTAGCATAGTAGGATGCAACGGTTGAACAGGACCCATGGTTCATCTGGTCTAGGTTATGCAGCAGACAGCGCGTCACCCATCTGCCCACTTGGCAGGCAGGATGGGCTGCGCAGCATGCCAACGGAGACGGTAGACAATGGTTGAAATAGACCCATCGCGCTCGCAACTCCGCTCGTTGGCCATGGCTGCAGCGCGGGCCGGAGGAGCGGCGGCAATGCGCCACTTCCGCCGCCCCGACCTCCAGGTCGAAAACAAGCACGACGACAGCCCGGTAACAGTGGCCGACCGCGAGGCGGAGGCGGCTATCGCCGCTGCGGTTCGCGCCGCCCGCCCGGCCGATGCGTGGCTGGGTGAGGAGACCGGCGCCGGGGTAGGCACCTCGCCCTATACCTGGATCGTCGACCCGATCGACGGAACGCGCAATTTCGTCCGTGGCATCCCGCTGTGGGCCGTGCTGGTCGCCTGCGAGCACGCCGAGCAGGGCGTGGTCGCCGCTGCCGTCGGCATACCTGGACTCGACGAGTGGTATGACGCCGAGCTTGGCGGCGGGGCGCGCCTCAACGGCGCGGCCATCCACGTGTCCGGCATTCCCGACCTCGCCGGCAGCCTGTTCTGTTTCGAGTCGCCGTCCTGGTTCACCCGCAACGGTCTCGATGGCTGCTTTCGCGAGTTGTGCGAGGTCACGGTCTTGCAGCGCGGCATTTGCGATGCCTACGGCCACATGCTGGTCGCCACTGGGCGCGCCGAACTGGTGGTCGAACCGCAGCTGAAGGTGTGGGATGTCGCCGCCACCAGCCTGGTGGTGCGCGAGGCCGGCGGCCGCTTCAGCGATCTGGCCGGTACCCCCTCGATCCGCTCGGATACTGCTGTGCTCAGCAACGGCCGGGTGCACCAGGCCGCCCTGGCCTTGATCGCCAGGCATCGTTGATGCTGCGCATCCCACGCCTGGTCGGGCCCATCCGCCGTACCTGGCAGGTGCCGGGTTCCAAGTCGATCACCAACCGCGCCCTGCTGCTCGCCGCCCTCGGCGAAGGCACCAGCGTGATCGAGAACGTGCTCGACAGCGACGACACCCGGCGCATGCGCGAAGGCCTGCAGGCGATGGGCGTGGGCGTGCGCGACGGCGCTCCGGGGCAGCTGCTGGTCGATGGTGGCCGCTCGCGCCTGCGCGCGCCGGCCCAGCCGATCTTCGTCGGCAACAGCGGCACGACGGTGCGGTTCCTCGCCGCCGCCGCCGTCCTGGTGCCGGGGCAGACCACCTTCGTCGGCGACGAGGCGATGGCCAGGCGGCCGATCGCGGACCTGGTCGACGGCCTGCGCCAGCTCGGCGCGACCGTCGATTGTTCCAGCGGTTGCCCGCCGCTGACCGTTCATGGCGGACAGCTGCGCGGCGGGTCGATCACCATGCGCGGCGACAAGAGCAGCCAGTACCTCACCGCCCTGCTGCTGATCGCCGGTCTGGCCGAGCAGCCGCTCGACATCACCATCGAGGGCAGGCTGGTGAGCAAGCCCTACGTCGAGATGACCCGGCGCATGGTTGCCGATTTCGGCGGTCTGATCGAGGAGACGCGCGGCGGCTTCCGCGCCCGGCGCTGCTCCGCCTACCGCGCCCGCGGCTACCGCGTCGAACCCGACGCCAGCTCGGCCTCGTATCCGTTCGCTCTCGCCGCCTGCGGTCACGACATCACCGTGCCGGATCTCGGCACGCGCAGCCTGCAGGGCGACCACGCCTTCGTCGACCTGCTCAAGCAGATGGGCGCCACAGTCGAGGCCGGGGCGGTGATCACCCACGTGATCGGCGCCGCGGATCTCGCCGGCATCGATTGCGACATGCACCACATCAGCGATACCGTCATGACCCTGGCGGCGATCGCGCCGCTGGCCGACGGACCGACCACCATTCGCAATGTCGCCAACATCCGCATCAAGGAGTGCGATCGGCTGATGGCCATGGTCACCGAACTGCGCCGGCTGGGGCAGGAGATCGAGCATGGCGATGACTGGCTGCGCATCATCCCGCGGCCCGTCGTTCCGGCCACGGTCGAGTGCTACAACGACCACCGCATCGCGATGAGCTTCGGCGTCCTTGGCGCCCTCACCGGCTCCATCGCCATCGCTGATCCGGATTGCGTGGCCAAGACCTATCCGGGTTTCTGGGACGACCTGCGCGCCTGCTATGGGACGTCGGCATGGCCACGCCCGGTCTGAGGATCATTTCCGGCGCCTGGGGCGGCCGGCGCATCCATGCGCC
This sequence comes from Planctomycetota bacterium, assembly GCA_022841245.1. Classification (GTDB taxonomy): domain Bacteria; phylum Planctomycetota; class UBA11346; order UBA11346; family UBA11346; genus UBA11346. The sequence goes on along the minus strand of JALHRW010000007.1, from coordinate 53,217 downwards.
GCCGGGCCTGGACACGCGACCGCTGACTGACCGCATCAAGCAGTCGCTGTTCGACTGGCTCGGCCAGACGATGGATGGCTGGCGGGTGGCGGACTGCTGCGCCGGTTCCGGCGCCTTCGGCATCGAATGCGTCAGCCGCGGCGCTGTTGAAGCGCATCTGTGCGAGCCCGGGCGCGTGGCGGTCGCCACCATCCGCAGCAATCTGGCACTGCTCGGTGAGCCGCCGGCGGTCCGGCTGCACGCACGCGGCTTCGAGCGCGTTTTGCCGACGCTCAGCGGGCTGGATCTGGTGTTCTGCGATCCGCCGTTTCCGTGGTTCGCGGACGAGCGCGAACTGCTGGTCGAGATGCTGCAGTTGGCGGCGGCTGCGATCGCCCCGGACGGGATCGTGCTGATCCGCGGCGAGCGCGGCGAGGAACTGCCGGAGCACACGCTGATCGAGCGCGAACGGCGCGAGTACGGTCGCAGCTGGGTGGCGATGCTGCGCGGGCCTCAGCCCGCGATCGGCTCCGACGCGGGCTGAAGCCCGCGGTCCTTCATTTCACCGGGGCGACGACGCGCAGGTTGGTGGTCGCGATGGTGTAGTGCCCGGCCACGGTCACCTGGTTCTTGAACAGGTCGGAGACGTCGGTGATGCGGCCGATGAACCAGCCGCCGGTACGAGCGTCCTTCTTGTCGGCTGGGGGCTGATACACGCCATCGCGCTGGTTGTCATTGCACACGATGACGGTCTGGCCGAGGGTGATCTCGCCGGCGGCGATCGGCCGCGAGCTCCAGGCGTGGGCGGTCCATACTTCCTTGCCCTTGACGATCGGGAAGTACTTGCCCTGGCCGCGGCTCTCGGCGTTGGGCAGCTGCAGCACCTTGGCCAGCTCGACGTAGGACCAGCCCTCGCCGGAGTAGGCCTTGTCGTCGATGAACACTTCGTCGGAGTAGATGAAGTGCTGGTCGATGGTGGCCTGTCCGGCGGCGGGTGCGGCCGCCGTCGGAGCGGCAACGGCGGGTGCGGCCACGGTCGGAGGCGTGGCGGCCGGTGCCGGAACAGGCGCGACTGCGACCGGGGCGGCCACGGCTGGGCCGTTGCCGACATCCGTGCCGCCGGCGAGCAGGTCGATCAGGCGGTCGCTGATCGCCAGGGCGATGGCGGCGCTGGCCTTGTCGAGCATCTTGGCGCGGGCCTGGGCGGCATCCGGGTCGACGCCCTTCTCGTCGATCTGCAGGCTGCCGGCGACATTGCCGTTGTTCGGGTCGACCACGGTCGCGCTGCCGGCGACGGCGATGCTGTGCCAGTTGTTCGGCAGCTTGCGCGGAGTCTCACGCAGGGCGAGGCGCAGGACGACCGAGCCGGCCTTGTCGTTGACCGCAAGGCCCTGCTTGGCCATCGCTTCCTGGGTGCGGGCGCCGAAAACGGCGTCAGGCGCGCCTTCCAGCCGGATCGTCACGGTCGCCAGGCCCTTGGCGCAGGCCTGCAGCAGGGCCGTCATGTCGATCGGCCACGGCGGCGGCTTCGATTGCGGGTCGGCAAGGATCAGATCGCTGACCAGGATGTCGCGGCGGGCACCGAGCGGACCGACCGCTTTGAGCGCGCGGGCGGCAGGCATCATGCCGCTGCCGGCCTCCGCGAGACGGTTGCCCTCGGCGCGCAGCCGGGCGTCGACTTCCTCGATCTCCAGACGCAGCTTGGCCGCCCAGGCGGCACGGTCGAGTTCGGCCAGGGCCCAGGTGTCCTTGCCGCTCTCGGCCTCGGCGACGATGGTCGCGAAGGTCAGGTCGCGGTCGACGCTCAGGCGGCATTCGCTCTTGTAGTTCGACCAGGCGTGGCCGACGCGCTCGCCGCCGGGGCCGATCTTGGTGATCTCGCCCTCGTTGACCGAGGTGGTCGACTTGACGTTGACCCGCAGGCTGGAGGCCAGCTCGGTGAGGGCCTTGCGCCGGGCGTCCTCGCGCCGGCCCTTCATCGCACTGCCGACGGCGTAGGTCTTGCCCGCCTCCTGCGGCAGCTGGTCGACCCAGGCCGGACGGCCCTGCTCGAGCGCGGGCTTGGCCTCGGCAGCCGGCTTGGGCTTGGGCTTCTCGGCCACCGCAGCGGGCTTGGGCTTCTCGGCCGGCTTGTCTGCTGCGGGCTTCGCCTTCGGTTCGCCCAGCTCCTTGTCGAAGGTGGCATCCATCGCCGCTGCCGCGGCATTGTGGCTGGCCTTGTCCTTGGCCGCGCGGGCGGAGCCGTCGTCGCCGTTGCAGCCGACGAGGGCGAGGACGGCGAGACCAGCGAGACTGGCGACGAGGGGGCGGGTGGGGTTCATGGATTCTCCTGGGCCTGCTTGGCAGTCTCGCGGACGAGTTTGGCTAGTTGGATGAACTTCTCACGCACGGCCTTGTCGGCGTAGGGCGCCACCGCCACATCGGCTGCGAGGGCGGTGGACGCCTCGTGATACTTCTCGCCATCGTACAGCGTCTTGGCCGCTTTCATCGTCGCGATGAGCTGGCCGTTGGCAGCCTTGCTCAGCTTGAGATTGGCGTCGTCGTTGGCCGGCTTGGGCAAAGCGTCTGCCGCCGACTTGGCCTCAGACCACTTCTTGGCTGCCAGAGCGGCGTCGAACGCCGAGGTGTCGATCGGCTTGGGCGGCTCGGGCTTGGGCTGTTCGACCGGCTTGGGCGGCTCGGGCTTGGGCTGCTCGACCGGCTTGGGCGGCTCGGGCTTGGGCTGTTCGACCGGCTTCGGCGGCGGCGTGACGACAGTCGGCTCGACCTTGGGTTGTTCGACCGGCTTCGGAGGTTCGACCTTGGGCTGTTCGACCGGTTTGGGCGGGACGCCGATGGCTACAGCTACGTCCGGCTTCGGCGGGTCAGCCTTGGGCTGCTCGATGGGCTTGGGCGGTGGGGTGACCGCGGCGAGCGGCTTGGCGGGGACGTCCGCAGGACGAGTGGCGAACCAGGCGCCGGCCCCGCCGAGCACCAGCACGGCGACGACCACGGCGGCGATCAATCCTCCCTTGCCTGCGGGCTTGGCCGGCGCAGGCGTCGGGATGGTGGCGGCCACCGATGAGGGCGGTGCCGTCTGCGGCCCGAGATTGGCGACCACGGTTGCGGCCACGGCGCCGCGCGGCGACAGGTCGCCAGTGACCGTGAGCCCAGGGTTGGGGACGGCGGTCGGCGCGGTCGCCTCCTGCGCCTTGGTGGCCGTCGCGCCGCCGCCGACGATGGTGGCGGCGGTACGGTCGACCTTGCCATCCGACACCATGGTGGCCTTGGTCGTCGAGCCGCCGGTCGAGGTGCCAGCGATGCCGGCACCGACCAGCTCGCGGGCGTCACGTGGCAGCAGCAGGCCATCGGCGGGCAACGACTCGATCGCCTCGACCAGCCTCATTGCCGAGCCCGGACGGTTGGCGGCGTCCTTCTCCAGGCACTGGTAGACCAGCTTGACGATCGGCGCCGGCACGTGGTCGAACAGGCCGGTCGGCGGCGGCAGCGGCTCGGAGATGTGCTTGTAGAGCAGGCCGTGCAGGTTGGCGGCTTCGAACGGATACTTGCCGACCAGCATGTACCACCACGAGACGCCGAGGCTGTAGATGTCGCCGGCGTGGCCGATCTCTTCGCCGCGGCAGGCTTCGGGCGACATGAACAGCGGCGTGCCCATCGGCGCGGCCTGCATGGTCAGCGCCGTCGATTCGGCGGCCTTGGCCAGACCGAAGTCGACCAGCTTGGCGATGCCCTTGCTGGTCAGCATGATGTTGTCGGGCTTGATGTCGCGATGGACGACGTGCTGGTCGTACGCTGCGGCAAGACCGTCGGCGCACATGCGCACCACCGTGGTCGCCAGGCGCCAGTCGATCGGCTTGCCGAGGTGCGACTTCAGCGAGCGTCCGCCTTCGATCAGCTCCATGATCAGCAGCAGGTGCTTGGCCCCGGTCTCGTCGGGGAACTCCTCGCACTCGACCACGCCGACCACGTTGGGATGGCCGACCTTGGCCAGGACCTGGGCCTCGCGCTTGAAGCGCCGCACCATGTCCTCGTTCTCGAGCAGGTGGGTGGCGATGCGCTTGATCGCCACCGGACGTTTCAGCGAGAGCTGTTCGCCCCGGTAGACCTCGCCCATGGCACCCTTGCCGAGCAGGTCGCCGATGAGGAAGCCGCCGATTTTCGAGCCTGAGGTCAGCATATGTCGTTTCGCTTCCTACCCCGTTCCGCGTGCCCCTACAAGCACCGAGGTCCGGGCTGGGCCCGGACCTCGGTGGGGGACAGCGGCAGGACCGGTCTCACTTCCAACGCGACTGGTCGACCTCCTTGCGGATCGAGGTGCGCTCGGTCCAGATGATCTTGCGCGACTGGACGTCGGTGATCTCGAGGTCGACGACGTAGAACTTGACCGACTCGCGGCCTTCCTGGTCGTTCTGCACGTTGATCGTGCCCTTGAGCAGGAAGTCGGTGGTGTCCTCGACCGCCATGTCCTTGGGCTTCGCTGCCATGCCGCTCTGGTCGGCAAGTTCGTCGCGGGTCGACTGCTTGTCTTCGTCCATGACGTCGATCTTGCCGGAGTTGACGAACTCCTTGCGGATCTCCTTCATGAATACCGCGGTCGAGATGACCTCGCTGTCGCCGGCGCGGGCAATGACCTTGCCCAGCATGATGGTCGGGTTCTTGTTGTGCTTGCCGATGAAGCGGTCGATCCAGCCGGCGCTGAGCGACTTGGAGATCATCTCGTTGGCGACCTGCTTGGCGTCGACGTCGTTCCAGCGGCCGGAGAGGTCCTTGCTGGCGGTCGAGTCGGTGCGGGTGACGGTCTTGCCGCCGCAGCCGGGCAGGGCGAAGGCGCCGAGCGCGAGGACGGGGACGAGGGCGAGGGACAGCTTGGACATGGGGGGTTCCTGGGAGTGGTTGGAGGCTATCGGCCGCTGGCGCGAGTCATCACTTGGTTGCGCTGGGGTCCGGCGAGACCTTGTTGTCGGGCGAGACCTTGTTCTCCGGCGAGACGGCTGGCTCCGGCGAGACCGCTGGATCGGCCTTGGGCTCGGCGGCCATCGGTGCAACCGGGCCGCTGGCCTGCGGCGCGCCGCCCGGGTAGGGGCTGGGGACCGGGTTGGGGAAGGTGCGGGTCGGCACGATGACCAGCCGACCGGCCGGCACGGTGATGTCGCCGAGTTCCTTCGAGCCATCCGCCTGGCGGATGGCGACGCGCAGCTTGCCGGCCGGGACGATGGCCAGCGAGGCCTCGACGCGGTTGGGCAGCAGGCCCCAGTGGCGGGTGTCGGCTGCTTCGCTGGCCGAGGCGGCGGCGTGGGCGCCGAGTCCGACCAGCCAGGCGCCGATCTGGGCTCCTGCGCCCTGGTCCTTGGCCCCTTCGCGCATGCCGGCGGCGACGACTTCGGCCGCGATGTGCTTGGTGAAGGTGCGGGTCAGGGTCTTGGTCAGCACGCCTGGCTGCAGGTCCTTGAGCGTGACGCGGGCGTAGGCGTCGAAATCGGCGGCGACGACCATCGGCTGCTCGTCGGTGCCGAAGACGGCAAGGCCGGGAGGCGGGATCGCCGTGTCCTCGCGGTGGGTCGGGATCTCGAAGCCGATCCAGGTGCCGGGGGCGAGCTGGCCGAACAGGCGGGCGCCTTCGCCGAAGGCGGCGAGCGCCGCGGTCCAGCCGGTAGCGCGATTGGCGCCCGGACCCTTGGCCCAAGCGGTCGACCAGCCGCAGTAGATCGGATTGGTGGTGACGCCGCGCAGGCGTTCAGCCTCGGTTACGGAGGGCCCGGCCCACACGCCGGCAGTGAACTGGATCTCCAGTCGATCGGTCGGGGTGATCCAGTCAGCGTGATTGAGCACCAGCACCGCGCCCTTGTCCTTGCCCAGCGGCGGGGTGGAGAAGGCGGAGGCCTCGCCAGCCATGCCCAGCTCCTGCATCAGCTGGTCGAGACCCTCCTTGTCGTGCATGTTGCCGACCATCGAGGTCAGCCGCAGCACGAACATGGGGATCTTCGGCACTTCGTAGCGCATGCCTTCGGCGCCGCCGAGGACGGTGTGCTGCTTGGCGTAGCCCTTGCAGGCGCCGCGCAGCATCGTCCAGGCGAAGTTCATGTCGTCGTCGGCACGCAGCTTGGGCGGGGTGGCCAGGGCCATGCACGCGGCGATGGTGCGGGCGTAGGGGTCGTCGAAGTAGCGCAGATCGGGCGCGTTGTCCTTGTTGAACTGGATCTTCTCCATGGTCATGCCGCGGGCGTAGTTGTTCATCGCCTGCACCGCCGTGTCGAGATCCCACGATTCCTCGCCGGCGGCCGGCATGATGCCCTGCAGCCGCTGGGCCGAGATCACGGCGGCGATGACGCGGTGGTAGTCGACCAGGACGTGCTCGTAACCCTGACCGGCGTATTCCTGGGCCGTATCGTTGGACAGGTAGGTGCCGATTTCGCGGGTCAGCGAGGCGGTGCGGCGTTCGACCACCAGGTTGCTGGCGCGGTCGAGATGCTTGCGCGCCGCGGCGGTGTCGGCGCGCATGGTGTCGATCGCGCCGCGCTCCATCTGCCAGAGGAGTTCGTTCTTGGGGTCGATGCTGTCGGCGTCGGCCGGCGCCTTGTCGTCCGAGTCCGCCAGTTCGCCGGCTAGCACGCAGTCGTAGAGGTCATTGACCTTGGGGATGGCGCGCTCGTAGGCCCCGACCTGCACGTCGTAGACCATCTCCTGACGGACATCGACCGCGTTCTTGCAGCCAGTAAGAGCGAAGGTGGCGCCGGCGGCGACCATCAGAAGGGTGCGGCTAAGCATGGCCCCAGATGTGCATGGCCGGGGTAAGGAAGGCAAGGGGCTAGTAGAAGCGCCACGAGTCGCCTGTGTATCGTTTGGAACGATTTTCAACTAGGCCTCTGGTTGCATGTGCCGAACCAGCCGAGAGTTACGAGTATCTCCGTCGGACCCGCTTCCGCGTCTGGCAGGGCCTCGGCCACGTGCCAACCGGCATATCCCAGATCGACGCGCAGGAATCGCGGATAGCGTCGCTCTCACCCGCGATCCCAGCGAGGCACGGAGGCCGTCGCGAAGTTGAAGCGTGAGGGCATCTCTGCTGAAGCCGTTCAGCTCGATGTCGCCCAGCGCCGCTCCGCAGCGCGCTCGCCGGCAGTCTCAGATGTCATGGGATCGAGGCGGTCACGCAGTTCATCCGCAAGCAGGTGGGCCGCGACGGCGACGGTGAGCACGGCGGCGGAGGTGGCCACCAGTTGCCACCAGACGCCGCGGGCCAGGTCCATGCGCCCCTCATCGATCAAGGCTCCCCAGGACAGGGCATCGGCCGGGCCGGCTCCGAGGAAGCTCAGGATCACGCCTGCCTGGATGTAGCCAGCGAGATGGGAGGCGAATTCGATGATGATGAGGTGGGTGGTCAGCGGCAGGATGTGGGACCACCACACCCGCACTGGGCCAAGCCCCAGCGATCTGGCCGCTTCAACGTATGGCGCGCCACGCCGGCTACGGACCTCGTTGCGGATCAGGCGGGCGGTCCCGATCCAGCCGGTGAGCCCAAGGGCCAGCGCCATGGCCAGCCAGCCATGGCCGATGGAGGCGATCGCGGGCATGGATGCGAATACCAGCGACACCCCGATCATCAGCAGGATGCCGGGGATGCTTCCGACGGTGGTGAAGAACCAGACGACCACCTCGTCGACCGAGCCTCGGCTCATCCCGGCGATGGCCCCGATCATGGTCCCCAACGCCGTGGCGATGAGCGCGCCAGCCACGGCGATCCCGATGGTCCAGGGGGTGGCGACCAGGATCTTGTCGAGCACCGAGCGCCCGAGCCGATCAGTGCCCAGGAACTGGCCGAAGGCGGGGTGGGCATCCGCTGGGCCGACCGCCAGATTCCATCCCTGGGCGAGCCAGCCGCTGGCGACCAGGCCGACGATGGCCAGCGTGGCCGCTCCCACCAGCAGCGCGCCGTACAGGGGAACGCGACGGATGGTGAGACGCTTCATGCCGTCCCCGAGCGCCGCCGGAGAAGGTGGCAGGCGATGTCCCCGGCCAGATTGCCGACGATGAACACCACGGCGCCGATCGCGGTCATGGCGGTGATGACGGGCATGTCGCGGGCGGTGATCGCATCGACCAGCAGGTTCCCCAGTCCCGGCACCCCGAAGAAGCGCTCCAGGAGCAGCGATCCGAGGATCAGATGCGGTATCTCCATCGCCAGCCTCGTCGACACCGGGATCAGCACGTTGGGGATGACATGCCGGACCAGCAGTTCCAGACCGTCGACCCCCTTGGCCTTGGCGCAGCGGACGTACTCCCGCTGCGCCTCATCGACCAGGAGCGTCCGGTAGAAGCGCACATGTCCGCCGAACCCGAAGGCGACGCCGATCAGCACCGGCAGGATGAGGTGCTGCGGTCCTGACCATCCGTGGATCGGCAGGATGCCCAGCTGGTAGGCGATGAACCACTGCCCGATGGCGACCACGGCGACCATGGGCAGATGCGTGGTGCCCACCGCGAGGACGAGGATGCCGGCATCCCAGGAGGTGCCGCGCCGGCAGGCGGCGACGAGCGCCAAGCCGATCCCCACCAGCTGCTGCCCGAGGAAGATCGGAATGGCCAGCGAGAGGGACGGCAGGATGCCCTGGCGCAGGAGATCCCAGACCGGCTGGCGGGTCTGCCAGGAGATGCCCAGCTCGCCGGTGCACAGGCCGATCGCGTACGACGTGAATTGCTGCAGGAACGGACGGTCGATGCCGAGGGTGTGGCGCAGATCGCGCAACAGGGCCTGATCGGCGTGGGCTCCGAGCGCGAGATCGGCGGCATCGCCGGGGAGGAGGCGGAAGAGCACGAAGACGATGAGCAGGACACCGATGATGGTCGGCATCGCCAGGGCACTGCGGCGGAGGGCGAAGGCCCAGGGGTTCACCGTATCCCTGTCCAGCGGGACCGCTCGCGGCTGTCGATCCGCTCGTATTTCGCCTGACCGCCGAGGCCGTAGAAGGTGTGCGGCTTGCGGTTCCTGAGCCAGTCGTGGCTGACCGACACCCAGGTGTAGTCGAGCATCACCACGCACGGCAGATCAGCGAGCAGCAGATCCTCCATGCGCTGGCAGATGGCGGTCCGCTCCGGACTTCCGGCCATATCGATCATGCGGTCGTAGAGGGCGTCGAACTCCGGGTTGCGATACTGGAACGGGTTGGCCGGTGCATCTCCGGAACGGAACGACTTGAACACGTCGCTCGGGTCCGGGAAGCGCATGCTGTAGCCGAGACCCCAGGACAATTGGGCGGGCCGATCGCGCAATCCGGCACGCAGGACATCCTCATCGACGTAATCCATCCGCACGTGCAGGCCGACGGCCTCGAACCAGCGGGTGGTGAGGTCTCCGACCTGGCGTTGGACCGGCCCCTTGCCGCCGAAGCGCAGGGTCAGTTCCGGCAGCGGACCGCCGTGGAGGCGCTCGGCTTCGGCCACCTGGACCTTTGCCTGCGCCGGATCGAAGCGCATCCACGGATCATGCAGGTCGGCCCGGTGCTCCGGCAGCATCCGCGGGATGATCCCCCGGGGCAGATCGCTGCGCGAACTGAGGAACGTGCGGTTGAACCCCTCGCGGTCGATGGCCAGGCTGATGGCACGGCGGAGGGGCAGGTTGCCGCCGATCAGCGGATCGGCCATGTCGAAGCCGATCCAACGCGAGAACACGGCGGGTTGGATCTCCAGCGCCAGACCCTGCGCCGCCATCTCCGGGCGGAGGTTGCGATCCGGGCCGATCACCTCCGACCAGTTCGCCGAGGGGATGCCGACGCTGTCGAATCCACCTTGCAGGAACATCAGCCAGGCGGGCTGATCGGCCTGGAGGCATGTGAACTCCAGGCGGTCGATGAAGGGCAGCTTCTGTCCGGCATCGGCCAGGAGCCCGGCGCCGGCGTCGGAGGGCTCGCCCGTATCGGGGTAGCGTTCGTCGCGCCAGCCCTGCCAACGGGTCAACTCGATCCGCACGTTCGGCACCAGGGTAGCGAGGCGATAGGGGCCGGTACCGATGGCGTGGGCGCCGAACTGGCTGCCGTAGCGCTCGACCGCCTCATGCGGCACGATCGCGGTCCCGGGATGCGCCAGCACCATGGGCAGCTGCGGCCAGGGTCTGGTCAGGTGCAGGCGCAGGGTATGGGCATTGACGACCTCGATCCCGGACACGGTCGGATCCGCCGTTGTGCCGCCTGCCGTCTGGTTGTGGAACTCGTCCAGCCCGGCGATGCGGCCCGTGAGCATCGGCCAGGCGGCGGCCGGCGCGTGCGGGTCGGCGATGCGCCGCAGGGTCCACGCCACATCGTCGGCGATCATCAGCCGCCCGCGTCCATCCGGGAAGCACGCGTCGTCATGGAAACGGACGTCGTCGCGCAGCCGGATGGTCCACACCAGCGGATCGGCGGTGGCCTCCGGGAGGTCCGTCGCCAGGCACGGGATCACCGTGTAGGGCCGCTTCAGATAGTGGTACTGGTACAACGACTCGAAGAGGTTGATGCCGACCGCGAAGCCGCCGTTGCCGGGGCCACCGCAGTTCAGCGGATCGATGCCGGCGAGGCGATCACGGACCGCCAGGCGACGGACGTTGGCATCCGTCGCCTGCGCAGGCGATCCCGATCCCCACGGCGCCGCCAGGGCACCACCGATCAGGCAGATGGCCGCTCCGATCAGAATGGCGCGCCGCACACGACCCTCACTTGTCACCCGTCAGAGCAGGACGACGTCGCTGGCCGGATTGGATTCCTTGAACATCCGGGTCCATCCCGACAGCAGGTGGATCGCGCCCTGATGGACGGCGGCGACGGTGATGGCGCGGCCGGAGGCGATGTTCCCGCTCCGCTTCCAGGCCTTGGTCGCGGGATCGTAGATGTCGATGGCGGTGAGCATCTGCTTGTCCCTGTTCATGCCGCCGAGCGCATGCACCAGTCCGTTGGCGACCACCAGGGCATGGGAGGCGCGGGGCTCAGGCAAGGGCGCCAGGGGGGTGCAGGATCCGGTCACCGGATCCACGGCATAGAACGCATCGATGATGACGCCCTTCTTGTCCTCTGCATTCTTCCTCAGGGCCTGGAAGCCGCCGGCGACCAGGACCTTGCCATCAAGCGTGACGCCAGCGGCATGCCGGGCCGGAAACGGCGTGGTGCCGATCTCGCTCCACCTGTCAGCCTTGGGGTCGTAGGCGGCGATCACCGGCGTGTCGAGGTCATCCCGACGCCCGCCGATGACGATGAGACGGCCACCCACCGCCGCCACCGCGGGGCGGACCCGTGGAAAGGGCAGCGGAGCCAGCCTCGTCCAGGCGTTGGCGGCCGGATCGAAGGACTCGACGGCGGAGCAGGGGGCGGCGTCATCGTCCACAGGTCCGATCAGTCCGCCGACCACGATGATCTTGCCGTCCAGGACGGCCGACGAGGCATTGCTGCGGGGGGTCGGCATGGGGGCCCGCGCGGACCAGATGCCGGTCGCCAGGCTGCAGGAATCGACCCGGTCGAGGTGCTCCTTGGCGGACAGCCCGCCGCCGATGACCAGGAACGAGCCATGGATGATATGGCCGCAGGCGCCACCACGGGGGCAGGGCATGGGAGGAAGGGGTGAAGGCACGGTGGCTGCGAGCATGGGGACTCCTGGTTTCAGAAGGTGGCGCCGAGAGTGAGGGTCGCAGTGCGGGGATCGCCCGGGAACACGCGGGTGCTGGCGAACGAGGATTCGTAGTAGGTGGTGTCGAATACGTTGAGCACGTTCAGACGGGCATTGATGAGCTGTCCATGCGGCAGCTTGAACCGGTAGGCCATGGCGGCGTCGACCCGCGCATATCCGGGCAAGGTGAAGGTGTTGGGCGTATTGGCGAGGGCGTTGTACCCGTTCTTGTCGGACTCGGCGAAGACGCCGCAGCCGAGCGAGAGATCGCGCAGCGCACCCTGCGGGACGGTGTACATCCCCCATATGCTGCCGCTGCGGTCCGGCACGTTTTCCAGGGATGAGCCGACCGGCAGGGCATCCGACTCCAGGATCTCGCTCTGGGTCCAGGCCATGTTGCCGATGAGGCTGAGGCCGATGGGGAGGTTGGCCGTCAGGTCCAGTTCGAGACCCTTGCTGCGCTGCTTGCCTCCGTTGATGTTGAATCCCGGATTGTCGGGATCGGCCATGGCCACCTGGTCCTTGGTCAACTCGTAGACCGCGACGGTGCCTTGCAGAGCCTTGTCGAGAGCCGACAGCTTCAGGCCGGCTTCGTACTGGATGCCGCGCTCAGGATCGAGCAGTTCACCATCCACCGTGCGGCTGGTTGTGTTGGTGGGGACGAACGAGGTCGCGGCATTGCTGTAGATGCCGACAGATTGGATCGGGAACCACATGAGGCCGGCGCGGCCGGTCCAGGCGTTGTCGTCGCGGCCGGTGACGTCGCCGGTCGCCTGGGTGATGCTTTCGCTGATGACCCGGTCGAACCGACCACCAGCCAGGAAGCGGAGGCTGTCGTCAGGCAGCAGGGAAGCATTGTCCTGGAAGTACCCGCTGACCCACGTGCGGCGCGTGTCGTTGGACGGCACATGCGGGGTGGCGGGCAGCGCCTGATTGTACACGGGATCCGTGATGCTGACGGCGGTGAACGTGCCGCGGTTCAGGTCGATGTCCTCCTTCTGCCAGCGGGCATCAACTCCGAGGAGGAACTCGTGCGTGGTCGGTCCGGCGTGGACTGTGGCCAGCATATCGTTGGTCCACTGATAGGAGGTGTCGTTGAACTGGGACCGGTCGTAGAGCCGGGCGACGGTTCCGGCCACGGTTGCCTGGGATACCGAGCGCCGGATGCCGTTCAGCTCCACCTCCCACGCGTGGTACAGGAAGCCGCTGCGCAACTGCACCACATCGGTCAATTGATGCTCGATGCGGGCACTGGCGTAGAGGTCGGTCTGGGTGCGACCAGGCAGGCCCGGTTCGCCAAGGAAGATGCTGGTGGGAGCCACCGCATGGCCGGCCCGGTCGAAGGAGACGCCCTCGTCCAGGGTCTTCTGCTGTTTGCCGTAAAGCACCTCGGTGGCCACCGCGGTCTTCTCGCCCAGGCGGAAGGCTACGCTGGGCGCGGCCCAGTAGCGCTTCTCCTCCACGTAGTCGCGGAAGGAGTCGCTGGAGAGTCCGCCGCCGACCAGGCGGTAGGCCGAACCGCCATCGCTGCTGATCGGGCCGGTGGTGTCGACATTGGTCACCACGCTGTTGAACGAACCGACCGACTGCTCGACCGTGGTGCTCTGCTGGGCCGATGGCTGCTTGCTCACCACGTTGATCAGGCCGCCCGGCTCGACCATGCCGTAGAGCATCGCCGCTGGTCCCTTGAGCACTTCCAGCCGCTCGATGGTTTGCGGGTTGAAGGCGCCGGTCGCCTCGACCAGGAAGCCGTTGAAATACATCGTGGTATTGCGGAAGCCGCGGATGATGGCGCCGTCGCTGGCGCTGTTGAACGCGACACCGCGGTTCTGGACCACACCGCTGACGTTGCGGATGCCCTCGTAGACCGATCGCGCCCCTTGGTCGGTCATCACCTGGGAGGTCACGACGCCTATCGACACCGGCAGCCGTGCCGGATCGATGTCGGTTCGGGTCGCCGAACTGGCGGTCGATGGGACGTAGCCGGCATCGTCATTCTGTCCGATCACCACCAGCGGTGACGGCATTGCTGGATTCATCGCAGCGGCATCGGTTCCGGAAGGAGCTGGTGTGACGGCCTCCTCGGAAGCGAGGCAACCGGCGAGGGCAAGCAGGGTGAGAGAATGATTGCGCATGCACGACATCGAAGCCCCTCGCACTGGGCGTGGCAGGAGTTGGGAGGTGCGCATCGTGGCTTGCGGCAATCAGGTATGCCAGTCGGAGCGATGGCGGTGATTTCGCCACGCGGTCGTATTTCCTGCTGGCGGACCCGGCATCAGGTTTGCAACTCGGTCTAGGACGATCGCCCAAGCCGGTGTCGCAAGTCTTTGCGAGTGCCGGCGTGGGCCGTTGTACTTGGATGCTGCGTTGTCGCATAAGCGGCCCGAATGGCGGGGTCGTTCTGTCGAAGTGGCCTTGCAGGGCTTGCAGCGCGCGCGTCATGTCCTGCCCTCTGCTGCCATCTCCTGTAGGTCGAGGGTTCGAGGTCAGTTAGGTTTTCATGACCCAGGCTGGTGTTGCCGGTGGATGGGCTGGTGCGCTTGCCAATCCGGGCCACAGCATTGGCAAAGTTGTTGGATCGCAGTCCCGCTGCCATGTTCGGCATGCGCAACCCCTCCACCCGCGGCGCCCAGCATGATCCGCTCGGCCCCGGCGCGTCGCTGCGGCTCGAACATGGCCACTCCGCGCGCTGGGACTTCTTCTGGCACGCCCATGCCGCCTGCGAACTGATCGTGATGGCCAATGGTGGCGAGCATCCCGGCCCGGTCGCGTTCCGTTGGCGCGTGGGCAATGCCGAGGGCATGGCACCACCCCGCGGCGTGCCTCGTCGCGCCGGGACTGCCGCATGCCTTCTGGACCGACGCGGCAGCGCTGCCCCGGCGCAGTTCGCTGCGCCAGGCGCCGGGGCTGCTGCCGGTGGCCCGCTTGAAGGTGCGATGGAAATGCTCGGCGGTGCGGAAGCCGCACTGTCCCGCTACGCGCTGCACCGTCGCGTCGCTGCCGGCCAGCAGACGGCGGGCCTCATCCATGCGCAGCGCGGTGAGATGGGCGAGGAAGCTGGTGCCCAGCGCCCGCCTGGTCAGCCGCGCCAGGTGTTCGGGACTGACGCCGGCCGCGTGCGCCGCCTCGCGCAGCGATAGCGGTTGGGCGAGGCGTTCGGCGACCCAGGCCAGGGCCCCGGCCAGCGGCTCTGGGAGTTCGGCTTCCGGCTGGTGCTGCAGCCGGGTGGCGAGTTCGCCAATGCGCTGGCGTGCGATGCGCATCAGCGGAGTGAGCGCGTAGGTGGCGTAGATCGCGTCGATGCAGGCGCGGAAGGGCCACGAGAGCGCATCGGCCCGATCGATGTCGCGGGTCGCCAGCGCGATGACCTCGACCAGCTTGCGGCGCACGGCGTTGATCTGGTTGTGGTGGCGCAGGAGGACGATCTCGGACCAGCAGGCCCAGGCCTGGTCCCAGCCGTCGCCGCCGCGCAGCTGCCCGACCAGCAGGGCGCGCGCCTCGCATTCGCGGGCGAAGGATGGCGGAGCTGCGTGGCGGCGGGCGAGATCGGCCAGTTCGCGCCGGCGCAGCGAGACCAGCGCCTGCTGCACCGCGTGCACCAGGCCGCGCTCCAGCCCCTGCGATTCGCCGACCAGGGTGCTGCGTGGCAGATGCAGACGCGGCAGCGGCGAAGCGCCGCTCCACAGCAGGTAGCCGATGCCGGGATGGATGCGCAGCCAGCGCGAGCCCGACGGCGTTTGCGGCAGTTCATCGCTCTGCACCGCGACCAACCGGGTCGCTCGGCCAATGATGGCGCGCAGGCGCTCCGGCGGAGGCAGCGGGCCGCCGAACACGCCCTCGGCGAGGAGATCAGGATCGGTCAACCGGTGATCAGCGGTGGACATCGTGCGGGCCATGACGATGGACATAGTAGGTGGCGGAGGAAGACCATGGATGCTGTGACCATGAGCGAATCGGTGAGCGCCGCGCGCTACCACACCGACGGTTTCGTCAATCTGCCCGGGCTGATCGATCCTGATGCCATCCGTCGCATCGCCGTCGCGATCGACGACCTGCCGCGACGCTGCGCGCATCTCATCCAACCCGACAACATCCGCATCGAATTCCGTGGCGGCCAGGTGTGGAAGTGGGATCCGGTCAGCGACATCTGCCCGGAGATCGCCGAGCTGGTTCGCGATCCGCGCATCCGCGAGCAGTTGCGCGCGATCTACGACGGCCGTGAAGCCGCGCTGTTCAAGGACAAGCTGATCATCAAGCCGGCCGGTTCGGGCGGCAACGGCCTGCATCAGGACTACACCTATTGGCAGGGCTTCCCCACCAGCCTGCTCACCGTGACGGTGGCGATCGATGGCGGCACGCGCGCCAACGGCTGCACCGAGATCTACCCGGGCATGCATCGGGACGGACTGCTGCACGAAACCGGCTACCTGGGCGACCTGGACGACACGGTGGTCGCTGGCCGGCAGCCGCAGTATTTCGAATCGCAGCCCGGCGATGTCGCCATCTTCCACTGCTTCACCCCGCACCGTGCCGGAGTCAACTCCAGCGCCAGGGCGCGCCGGCAGCTCTTCCTGACCTACTGCGACAGCAGGGATGGCGACCATTATGCCGCCCATTACCGTCACATGCTCGACTACCGCATCCGCCATCTCCCGGAGACCGACCGTGCCCGCTACCGCATCCGCTGACGCGATACTCGCCCTGCCCTCGCTGATCAGCATGTGGGATTTCGCCGAGCCCGGCGGTGACCGCGTTGGTCGCGGCCCGCGGCCCTGCGCCCTGCACGAGCGCGGCGGCGCCACGGCGCGGGTCGAGGGCGGCGTGTGGTCGCCCTACAGCGCCCGCTTCCAGCCCGGGGCCTGGCTGGAGGCGCCGTTCGCCGAGTCGCAGCAGCTCGACCTGCGCGGCGAGGTGACGCTGATCAGCTGGGTCTGGCGCGAGCCCAAGGACCACACCGAGTGCCAGGCGGTGGCCGGCCGCTGGCTGGAGACCGGCCGCCAGCGCCAGTACTGCCTGTTCATCGACCTGCGCATCCACGACAGCCAGGAGCAGGGCGCCCTGCACGTCTCCAATGTCGGCGGACCGACGCCGGGCGAGCGCTGGTGCATGGACGCCGCGATCGGCGGCAGCGCCATGACCATGGGCCGCTGGCACTGCATGGTCGGCACCTTCGCGCGCGGCGAGGCGTGCTTCTATCTCGACGGCGTGCTCGACCGGCGCGAACGCTTCAACCCCTATGCCTACCCCGGCCCGCTGCACCGCTCGGACGCCGACTTCACGGTCGGCGCGGTGCATCGCGGCGGCTCATTCGGCAACTGGTTCACCGGCCGCATGGGCGGGCTGGCGGTGTGTTCCACCGCACTCGACGCCGCGACCGTGGCGCGCATCTCGCGCCGCTGATCAGCGGTCGTTGCGCTCGCAGAAGGCGGTCTCGGGATCGCCGCAGTAGTCGACGCTGGCCTGGAAGCGGTCGCGGCCGATCGCCTTGCCGCTGTCGCCGGTGACGAACAGCTTCACCACCGCGCAGTTCTTGTACCCCGGCAGCGGCACGAAGAGGAAGGTGCCGTTGAACCTGAAGTCGACGAAGCGGAACTCCGTATCGCCGGGGTACATCACGCCGATCTTGCCGACGTCGGCGCCGCGGGCGACGCGGAACACGGCATGCGGCGTCCGACCGTAGACGACGGTGTCGTCGGCTTCGAGGAACTCCGACATGATCGCCGCGACATAGTCGCCGCCGACGGTGTAGAGCTTGGCCCGCGAGCCCTTGGGCACGCGCAGCGGATCAGCTTCGAAGCACAGCACCCGGCGCCGCAGCTGGTCGCACAGCGGCACATAGCGCCGATACAGGGCCAGATTCTCGGCGTAGCGCGTGTCCAGGTCGGTCGGCAGACGCGGGAAGGCGCCGTGGTAGACCGAACGGCGCAGGTTCTCGTCCGTCGACTTGTCGTTGCGGGTCCAGACGAAGTACATCGGCTTGGCGATGGCGGCCCAGAAGAACTTCTCCTCCGGGATGTCGCCGTTGCCCTCCAGCAGGACGCCGTCGACCCAGCGCATCGAGCGGACGGTCTGCGGCTTGTTGGCGTAGGTGCACATCCGGCGCTGGTTGAGCATCGGCTTGATCACCGCCTCGGCGGCATCGTAGCTGAAATTCATGCTGTAGGCCGGCTTGTGATTGACCACGGTGATGCCGTCGTCGTGCGCGAAATCGATCTCGAAGTGGCGGAAGCAGTCCATGAAGAAACCCTGGATCATCGGGTATTCGTCGAGGATCTTGCGGGCGCTGTCGATCATGTGCCGGCCGAAGGACCAGCGCGGATCGGAGTTCATGTTGTGCGACATGTGCCAGCCCGAGGCCTGGGGCGACCCGTCCTCGTTGCGGGCGATGGCGTCCGGCCAGTTCTTCTCGACCAGCGGACGGAATCCGTCGGTGTAGTTGAAGTACCAGAAGGCGCCGCATCCGGCCTCGGCGAAGCGCGGCAGCCGCTCGTGCATCTCGCGGCGGCTGTGGCGGACGGGCATTCCGGCCACGCTCTGGTAGTCAGCGGTCTGCGGCCGGCCGAGGTGCTCGGCGATCTGCGCGTCGGTGTGGCTGGCGAAGTACGCCTCGACCTGCCGTTCGTCGACGCCCTCCTTGCGGTGGCGGAGGAAGTACTCCTCCTTGGCCAGGACGATGGGCCAGGAATCCTTGCCTTCCTGCAGGTAGTCGCCGTAGTTCTCGAAGTGCCAGTGGACCTCGTAGGATTTCACCTGGAAGTCCCTGAACAGCCGCGTCCGGTCGATCTTGGTCACGTCGCCGCCGTCCCACACGCCCTCCCAGTCGTAGATCGCCGGGCTGGAGGGGTCGAAGCAGTGCCGCCAGCGCCGGTACACCCGGCCGACGCCCGGGCGCCAGTCGCCCTCGTGGAACATCAGCATCACCGTCGTCGTCATCGGCCGCGAACCGACCAGGCCGATGTAGTAGTTCACCGCCTCCAGCACCGGAACGGTGCGGATATCCTTCCGCATCGATCCCCAATTGAAGCACTTGTTGCCGTTCTCGAACTGGAACTTCGCCGCCGGCACCTGCGCGTCGATCGGCTCCATCAGCGAGAATCCCACGTCCAGGCTGCGGTTGAAGTGCGAGACCATCGGCAGCACGATCTCGCGGTGCGAGCAGTAGGGGATCTGGACGTGCATGAACTCGAAGGAGGTCATGCCGTCGAAGGTGAATTCGCCCTGCCAGGCCGGCCCCCAGACGTCCCAGCCCGCGAGCAGCGGCAGGAAGAAGACCACCCTCAGGCTGCGGTCGGGCACGGCCGCGTCGTGCTTGTTCGCCCGCACCTCCCAGAGCAGCGCCCCCTCGTCGAAGCGCAGCGCCACCTCCAGGCGGAACGGAGCCCCCGCGAACTGCTTGCCGAAGCTCACCGATTCACCGTCCTGTCGCATACCTGTGACGGTGAAGGGGTCGCTGACGTCCGAGTACCATCTCTCGTCGCGCTCGTCGTAGATGCGCAGGCCGCCGATGGTGGGGGGATACTTGCCGCTCTTGAGCAACTGCTGGAACAGGTCGATCCCCGTGGCATTCCACCGCAGCGAGCGGATGAAGCCGGTAGCCTGGTCGATGCCGATGGTGGCGTCGGCATTGCCGATGGTCAGCAGGGTGGTCTGGTCGAGCGGGGCGAGTTCGATGGCGGGCATGGAGGCTCCTGGGATGGTGCCGCGGTCGAGGGCCAGCCTTTCCGGGCGGCTAGGGCGCGGTCGGGTCGCCGGCCAGCGCCTTGATGCGCCAGGCGGCGAAGGCCTCGATCTCCGGGCATGGGCTATTGCCTTCGAGCAGCCTGGCGGTCGGCGGCAGGGCAGTGAATTGACGCCAGGCGGCGAGCGAGGCGGCGCGGTCGCCAGCGAGCTCGCTGCGCAGGGCCTCGACGATGCACAGCCAGGCGCCGGCCTCGGTGCGCCATGGCATGTCGCGCACCGCCGCATCCTTCGCTGGATCCAGCACGGCGGCGCAGACCAGCGCGCAGCGTCCGCCGAATCCGTCGCTGATGGCGGCACCGCGCTCCAGCGCCGGCTTCAGTGCGCCGTGGGCGCCGAGCGCTTCGTCGATCAGGGCGAGGCCGACGATCTGCCCGAACCATGGGGCGAATGACAGACGGGTGGGGTTCAGTCTGAGGTCTTGGCGTTGGCTCTGCGCCAGCTCGCTGTGCCCGGCGGCGACGCTGGCGATGAGGCGGAAGAGGCCGTAGTCGGCATGCGTCCGCCGCTCCGCCTCGTCGAAGCGACCGAGCAACGTCAGCGCTGCGGCCACCGCCCAGGTCTGGGCCGGATCCGAGATCCTGGCCGCCTCCTCGTAGCGGCCGAGGGCCACGAGCATGAATGCCGTCCGGTCGCCGACCTCGTTCCTGGCCAGCAGCTCATCGAGGCCGCCGAGGTAGAGCTGCGACAGGCACGGATCCAGCCTGGCCGCCTCGGCGGCTCGACCCGCCTTGCATAGCAGCTCGACGCGCAGTTCGGGGTCGAGAGCCTTCGAGCCCAGCGCCCCATCGACTTCGCCCAGGTTGCAGCGTGCGCGGGCGCGTTCGGAAGGACGGGCCCAGGACGATGCGATGAGTTCGCGATTGCGGCCGAGCGCCATCAGCGCCTTGTACACGGCGCGATGCTCGTCGGGGAAGCGGCGGACGGTGTCCTCCCAGCGGTAGAGGAGGCCGAGCATCTCGGCGACAAGCCAGGCCGAGGCTCGATCGTCGGGGAAGGTGGCGTCGCGCAGCGCGATCCAGCGCTCGAGTTCGGGGCGGCGCACCGGCCGCGCCGAGCGCAGGAGTTCGCCGCAGGACTGCCAGCGCTGGCGCAGATCATTGCGGATCGCCGGCCGGCCATTCCACATGGTGGCAAATCGGTCTGCGGCCTTCTCGATGTCGCCATCCGCCACCAGATCATCGATGGAGATGCACTCCGCCCGCTGCCGCAGCTGGCCATCAGGCATCTCCTGCCACAGATTGCGGGCGAGGTCGCGGGAGCCGAGGCGATGCATGGCAAGGCCCTGGAAGAACAGCGCCTCGATCCCCAGCGGCGTCCCACGGTGCTCCTCGGCGATGCGTCCGTAGGAGCTGGCCGCATCCGCCAGCCGCCCGGAGCGCATCGCCTCGTCGCCGATGGCCAGGGGCGAGATCTGCGCAGGCAGCGGCTGCTGCCAGATGCGCACGTCGTCGAACGATTTGCCCGGATCCCAGGTGTAGATGCCGAAGATGCCGTTGCCGATGGGGAAGGAATCGCGGTGATCGAGCACCACCTCGCCATCCATCCACATGCGCAGGCGGTTGCCTTCGATCTCCACGCGGAAGCGGTGGTCGCGGCCCGGTTCGACGATGCGCGGGTTCACCTGCTGGCGCAGGCGGGCGGGAGTCTGCCAGACGCAGCACCAGGAATTGTCGTAGGCGCCCGCCTGGACCCACCATGAGCGGGTCCGGTCGATGCTGTTGTTGCCGGAACGCACCCCAGCCGGATCGTCCTCGCACCACCATACCGAGAGATCGCCGGCATTTTCCGCCTCGAATCTTCCGGTGTATTCGATCGCAACCGGCGGAGACAGCCTGCGCTTGAAGTACAGGGCGCATTCCTGCTCGCCCGCCGACACGAGGCGGCCATCGCGCTGTTCCCAGCGGCCGATCGATCCCCAGCCTGACTTCCAGCCGGCGTTGGAGAAATCCACCTCGACCAGCGGGCTTCCCCAGATGGCGTAGTTGCGCAACGGCTGCCACACCATGGCAGCGATGGCCCCGCCGGCGAGCAGCGCGAGCAGGAGACACGCGGCGAGCAGGCGGAACCGGCGTGCGGGGGCGACGGCCTCCGTTTCCTGCGGCGACTGCCCGGCGAGGAATCCGACCAGGTCGCTGCGCAGTTCTGCGATGGTGCGGTAGCCGGAGACGGCGCTGGACGCCATGGCTTGGCGGACGACCGCCAGCAGGCTGTGAGGGATGCGCGGGTCCGGTGGAGGCGATGCATCCATGGCCGGGATGACGCCGGTGATGGCGGCATAGAGGCATGCACCGACTGCCCTGATGTCCCGCTGCAGGTCGTCGACCGCCATCTGCTCGGGCATGGCGCCGCCGGCGCAGAGCCGGCGGGTCAGCGGCCGTGCCGTCTCCTGCCTCGCCGTATCCCAGCCATCGATCGTGATATGGTCGTCATCGCCGAGGATGATGACGTCGGTCGACAGCGCGCCGTGCACGACGCCGCGCAGGTGCGCAGCCTGCAGTGCCTTGCAGACATCGATGAAGCTGAGCGAACAGGCGGTGGAGTCGGCGATCGCCGGCGTTGCTTGGCCGCCGGCTCGGGCGGCGATGGCCGCGGTGAGGGTGATTCCGCGCACGCCAGGCATCACCAGGGCGGCTCCGGCGTCGTCACGGACGAAATCATGCACGCAGGGCAGGCCGGGAGCGTGCATGCGCGCCAGGAAACGGGCCTCGGCCTGGAGTTCGGCGGCCTCGGCTGTGGGCACGCAGCGCAGCAGCACCATGCGATCGAGCAGGTGATCGCTGGTCTGCCCCTTCTCGTCCGTGCTGAAGCGTCCGAAGCGGAGCGCTGATGCCGGTGGTTGCGGGTCAGCAGGCTGGTTCTCTTGTTCAGTTGCCATGGCTGCCAATGGTGCCTGGGGGCTTACCGCCTCCGTTCGTCGACGCGGTACCCACGGCCGGGAGTGTCATACGAGCAGGGCGGGTCCGCCGGCGATGTGGCGGTGCTGACAGGGTCGGATGCGCGCTCATTTGACTTGGCGCGGAAGTTCGGAGGTGTTCGGATTATGGTGCCAGCGCTGGAACAGCAGGCGCTGCTCGGCGGAGACCCGGCCGGGGGCAGGTGCAGCCGGCGCCTCGGGATCGACCGCCAGCACCGACTCCAGATTCTGCGTCGCGATCGGCTTGCGCAGCAGGTTGTCGTAGACCTCGCCGCGGACGAAGATGCGGTAGAAGTGGCTCTTGCCGATGTAGAAGCAGCCACTGACGGTGAACCAGGGGGAGGTGCCGGTATAGGCAGGTACGGGCTTGGTGTATGGCGTCGGTGCCGGTCCGCGGCCGTCGGCTTCAACGGGCGTCCAGCGATCGGTGTGGTACTTCGCCTCCTCCGGGGTGGCGAGATCGTTCGGAGCGTAGCACGAGCATTGCACATGGGTGTCGCCATCGAAGTCGAGCGGCCGGAAATCGGCGTAGTCGGGGCTGGAGCCGAGGAACGACATTCGGTAGTCGTTGAGCATGCGCTCCATGACCTTGCCGCGCTCCACCGAGCTGACGCCGGAGGTGGTCCCGAGCAGATCGCCGGTCACCAGGCTGCGGATGGTGTTGCTCACCGGTGCCCCGGCGAGGCTGAAGCGGATCGGCGAATTGTAATTCGTCCGGTTGGAGACGATGGGGCGCTGCGGACAGGTCGTTCCGGGTGTGGCGAAGTTCTCGCCCAGTTGACGCAGGAACAGGGCGTCGATCTGCTCGATCGTCTGGCAAGCCGCGGGATCCCGCAGGTCTGCCGGAACGAAGCCGAAATTGGCGCTGGCCGGGTTGGGATCGAACACGGTCGTGGGATACTGCACCCACGTCGCACGGGCGTATGACAGCGTGCTGGTCATCGCGTAGGTCAGATCCCAGAAGTAGCTGTACTTGTGGACGTACTTGTCCGGGTCGATGCGGGTGACCTCCATGATGCGGTCGTTGATGCCGGGGGGGGTCTTGAGGTCGTAGACGCTGACCATGTCCCCGCCTCCGAAGAAGAGCAGCGGGTTCTGCGTGGTCGTGCAGCGGGCGATGGTCATGCCCTGCCCCTCGTAGCCCGAGTCGACGTCGATGTCCTTGCCCAGGTTGTCCGAGCCTTCGTCCGGATTCGCCGAATCGCCGCGGCACAGCGGGCCGGGATAGCGGTTGGCAATCGGGCGGGAGTCAGGCGGATTCTGGAAGTAGTCGGGCTTGACCGTGGCCCCGCCCGGATCGGTCGAGGCCGGTGCGGGGAATTCGCTGAAGCCGCTGCCGACCAGATCGGTCAGGATGTCGAGCGCGGGCTTCACCACGTTCTTCGAGATCGCCGTCGATTCGTATGGGCTGGAGTCGAACGCGTCCTTCGTATACGGCTTGCCCCACGCATCGGTGAAGCTGTCGATGCGGATGCGCTTGTACTTGTCCAAGCGGCTGTAGAGGAGCGTCTTCAATTCCGGTGGAATGTAGGCCAGGAGCATCTGCGAGATCACCTGGGGCGGGGCGGTCAGCAGATTGACATGGTACGGCGTACTGACGCGGCCATGATACCAGCGCTTCTGCGTATCCAGGTAGTCCCAGCGAGCCGTGCCGTCGGTGATGGCGGAGCCGGTGCCGCTGGGCGGTGAGCCGGCCGAGGATACGCCGGTCTTGGCGCAGCGGTAGATCCTTCCGCCGCTCTCGCACCAGTCATTGGCCCTGTAGGAGGTCGACGGGCACCAGGCCAGGGTCGCGGCCAGGCTACGCCCGAATGGCGAGTAGATGGTGTTCAACTGCGAGCGGAACCCGTCCGCCCAGGACTCGTTGGTGAAATAGTTGCCTCCGGCCTGGTCCCACTCCGCGATGTCCATGTCGCCCTTGATGTTGTTGCCATCGGGCAGGCGGGCGCCCTGGAGGGCGAAGTTGGTCTGGTAGAAGCCGGTCATCGGCCCCATCAGGCTGTGCGAGTAGGTGAAGGTCCACGGCAGCGGCGAACTGGACCAGCCTTCGTACAGGTAGGCGATGGGGGTGATGACCTCCCCCCCCGCGGCCTTCGCGGTCACGGACGCGAACCGGGTGTCGGCGCTGTTGTCCCAGTTGTAGAGGCGCCCGCCGAGTCCGCCTATCGGCGGTTTGTAACTGCCAGGACTCTCTGAGACGTGATACCCGTGCCAGCGATTGTACTGGGATTTGACGCCTTGCCCGCGGAACATCATGGGGAAGGTCGCCGGCAGCCCCTGTCGGGGGTCCGACGCATTGTCCGGAGCCTTGCGGTCGGCGTTGGTGGTGGTGCCCCGCCCGCGCACGATGTGGGCCATGCCCATCGGGACCGCTCGCAGGCACGCATAGGTATTCCCGTTCTTGTAGCCGATCCAGCTCCCGATCATGTTGTCCATGGCGTAGGCCGACTGCTCGATCCAGGCCGGCAGGTTCGGCGTGCCGCGGTAGTCGTTGTCGGGATCCGTCCAGTCGGCGTTCATCCTGGCCCGAGGATTGATCAGGAGGTGGCCGCCGAGGTCCTCGACGCCGATGGCATAGCGCAGGCGGTAGCGCGCATCGGTGCGCTGATCCGACGGCGTGCCGGTGGTCAGGCGGCGGAATGAGTCGTCGAGGAACAGGCCGCGGCTGATGCCGGTGGGGACCGGAGCGGCCGGATCGGTGAAACGGATGGTGGTGATAGGCGAGGGATTGGCCGCGGTGGGCGCGCTGCGGCTGGTGTTGAAATCGTAGTAGTTCGCCTCGTAGTAGCGGCCTCGGGCGTCGTAGATCAGGCAACCGCCCTCGAAATGGCTGGTATTCTCATAACCGCTCTGGGAATCATGCCACCAGTTGTAGGTCGCATCCCCCGGTGCCATGTGGGGGCAGAGCATGTGGTTCTCTTCCGGCACGTCGTCATGCAGTTCGGTGGTGTAGTTCTCCGTGCTCAGCAGCTTGTTGGGATGTGACAGGGATACGAACGGGGCGCGGAACGGGCCATCGAGGAAGGTCGGCGGCGAGGTGATGGTCGCCTTGCCGTTGGCGCTGCCGATGTCGAGGCTGGCGCAGTTGTAGTCTGCCAGGATCTGCTCGGTTGCGTGCGTCAAGCCGCTCTGGGCCGCCTCCCGCGCCAAGGCGGTGGCCAGTTCGCTGCGTCCGGACATGGCGTAGCGGCTTGCGCTACGCAGGAAGGCGAAAGCGACCATCACCGCGAAGGTGGCCAGTGCGAGGCAGAGGAGGAGGGCCGTGCCAGCTCGGTTCGGGGACATGGCTGCGTTTCCCATGGTGCGGTCAGTAGGCGGTCTGGCTGGGGGTGGAGCAGCTGAAGCTATAGGTGCCCACGGCCCCGGTCTTCGGATCGGTGAGGGTGAAGCGGAGGCGCACGAGGCTGGGGCGATCGGTCAGGCCGGTCTGCTCCTGGGCGTCGACGTAGGTGCCTGGAGCAGCCCACTGCAGGGGGCTGCCGTCGGCGAGCTTGGTGGCACCATCGAGGTTGCCCAGCTCGATGGACAGGTCGGAACATTCCGTGAGCAGTGGGCGGCTGGCGAGCACGAGATCCTGGTAGTCGCCGATGTCGCGCGCTTCGCCCGACTGCCAGGCATTGGTGTTGAGGAGGTCCTCCGGACTGTTCGGAGAGGTCGTGGTGCCGGTCTCGCGCTGGAGCTGCGGGATCGACACGAAGGTGGAGAACAAGCCGCCTGGCATCTTCGAGCCGCCGGGGATCTTCCAGTAGTTGCGCGCCTGGTTCGCGGCGATGCGGAAGAAGCGGATCGGCCGGCTGGCCGCCACCTGCAGCTCCCTGGTGTCGGATCGCCATGACCACCGGGTCCAGAACTGCTCGGTCGTGTTCATGCGCTTGGAGGAGCCTTGCGCGGGCGGGACCACGCTGGGCCAGTCGAGGGTGGAGAAGGTCCCGCGCATGAACACCAGCTCGACTGACTTGACGCTGCCGCTGGTGCTCGAGCTCAGCCACACGGCGGCGCACGGGTGCATGCTGGTTACTTCGCTGTTCAGCTTGGCGTGGGCGATGGATGCCGATGCGTCCAGGTGCAGGCGGGACTGCAGGCGGCGAGTCTGCGCCAGCAGCTGCACCGTGGCGGCGGTGGCGACAGTCACCACGACCAGGATCAAGGCGGTCGACACGAGCAGTTCGACCAGGGTGAAGCCGCGACGCGTCATGGTTTGCGCCTGAGCAGGCGGCGGCTGACCGAGACCAACGGCAAGCCGTTCTGTGCTTCGTAGACATCGACATCGACGGTCACCGTCACCAGCCTGCTGTTGATGCCGTTCAGCTGGAGCTCATTGGATTCCGCCCGCACCACCCACAGGCCGTTGAGGTAGCCCTGGGTCGTCGGGCTGTCCGGGGAGAGCGTCGGGTCGGTCTTCAGCGGCGTCGGATCGGCCAGCACGGTCATCGCCGTGGCCGTGCCGACGGTCAGCCCATGCGCCTTGGCCACCAGACGCAGGCCGTAGAGGATCATGGCGCACGCGGCCAGGAGGCTGAGGGAGATGACCAGGACGCAGGCCATCACCTCGATCAGCGTCATGCCGGAGTGGACGGGGGCTCTCATTCCCACCACCATTTCCGCTCCTCCAGCATCTCCGGGAGGACGGTGTCCTGGACCGGGCTGCCCAGGGGCGTCAGGTCCTTGCGGTTGAGCATGTGGTTGAGGTAGTTCGACTGGGTGATCGGTGGGGTATTGACGTCCTTCCAGGCGCCGGTGATGCCCCAGATCTTGTTCTTGTTCTGCCAGTCGGCGCCGGTGATGGTGGTGTCGAACTTGCGCCCGGCAGGATATGCCGCCGTCGGGGGATTGGTCGTGTTGACGCGGATGACGCGGACCTGGCCATCCAGGCTGATGCCGATGCGGTAGATGGGCAGCATCGAGCGCAGGGCAGCCAGCGCAGTCGGGAACGTGTTGCGATCATCCGGTACGTCGGCTGCCATGGTGATCCAGAAAAAGCCCGTGCGATCGACGTAGGAGGTCGCCTCGCGCTGGGCGCGGCTCTTCTGCAGATCCGCCGTCATCGGGTCGTTCCAGTTCAGGTAGTTCTGGAATCCGGCGGTCCGGTCCCCCGGCCCTTCGTCGGAATAGTCGGCGCCGTTGCTCGGATAGGCGAAGGTATCGACGTTGGCCGTCGACCAGTCCCAGCTCGTCTTGCTGTAAATGCTGTTGCTGCGGTAGTGGTTGCGCATACGGAACCAGTCGTCGGAGACGGTCCCGTCGGGGCGGAAGACCAGCACGTAGTCCAGCCAGCTCGCATTGATCAGCGGACGCGGCTCGCCGGCCCGCCAGGCAGTCCACTTCGTGCCGGCGGCCTTGTCCCCGTCATCGAGCTTGCCAGCCACGCTACCGGGAGTGGTGATGACGTCGTCGAGCACCACCTTGTCCACGGGGTTGACGCAGCCGGTGATCGGCCCATCCCAGCCTTCGTAGTAGAAGCCCGAAGGGCTGGCGGTGTGGCCGTTCCGGATGTAGGGGATGTCCGTCCCCCAGTAGCGGGAGTTCCAGTCATAGTTGCCGGGAATGTGCTCGTTGTCGCCGGACAGGGTCGTGTCGTATCCGCCCCAGGTGTAGAGGTTCTGCGTGGTCTTGTCCCACCATCCGAACCAGGGCCGCGGATAGGTCGGGCTGTACCAGCCGCCACCACCCGGCCGGTTGTTGTTGCCATTGTCCTGGTCGGTGAGGGCGAGGAAGCGGACCTTGCCCTTGGGCAGCGGGTGGGCCTCATCGACCCACGAGCGGTTCACCAGATCGAGGTAATGGCGCAGTGGATTGGGACTGCCCCACAGGTTGCCGCCATTGTATGGTGAATCGCCGCTGACGAAGGGCAGGCGCACGTAGGAGTAGTCGGAGATGGAGCCTCCGCGCAGGTCGCGCGGGCCGATCACGCGGTACCAGTGGCCACCGCTGCGGTTGTTGAGGATCTTGCCGTTGCTACCAGGGGCATTGCAGATGTTGAAGACGAGACCGTACGGCGTGTTGGCGCGCATCGCCCGCGTGCGGGTCTCACGCATGACCGCACCCAGTTCCTCGGCCGCGCCGCGTACCGCTTCATCGGTGCTCTGGCCCCGGGACATGCCGAAGGCCATGCCGAACAGGGCCACCATGATGGCGATCACGATAAGCAGTTCGATCAGGGTGAAGCCGCGCTGGCGGCTCCCGGCTGCCGGGGGGTAGGGTATCATGGGATCTTCAGATCGTAGGGGGCGAGCGGTACGTTGTCGGTATTGCCGCTGCCGTCGCGCATCCACTCGGCCCTGCCGTCCGGTCCAGCGCTCCACAGCTCGAACTCCAGCTCCAGACCGTTCGGGGCGTGGCTGCGACGATCGGAGTGCCGCATGCTGCCGAGATCGGGCAGGCCCGCCCCGGCGACCACCGGCTGGCCGGTGATCCGGTCGAGTCGTTCCGCGTTCAGGCTGGTGCGCCCCATGGGCTGCAGGCCGAACAAGTAGGAGTCCAGCGCGCCCACGCCCTGGCTGGTCATCATGAACGAGGCGCTCATGCCCTCCGTTACCTGGCAGACATAGAGCAGCGGATGGCGCCAGGCGTCGAGCACCGCATCGCCGGAGATGTAGCGCTGCTCCAGTTCGCCTTCGAGATAGTTCCGGGCCAGCCCGGGCCGGTCCGCGCTGGTCGCCTTGCGCGGCGGGGTACCGCCAGGCGTGAGCAGTGGATCGCTGGGCATGACGCGCCGGGTGTAGACATTGCCGGACCCTGCGACATAGGGCACGGCCAGCTTGGGCCCGGTGATGCCGGTGTTTCCGGAGTAGATGGCCAAGCGTGCTCGCTCCGCCGCCATGCGGTTGGACATGGAGAGGAAGCCCCAGGACTCCTTGGTGTAGGCCTCCTTCCCCAGGTCGGGCAGGACGAAGGAGTAGATGCCCGCCGGAACGGGCCAGCCGGGCTGGCTCGTCAGCACCGTATACAGCTTGGCCGCACTGTCGGCGTCGGCGATGACCTTGTCGCGGTCGTCCTTGGCGATATCGGTGCCGAGTTGGTAGAAGAGGCGGTTGGTCCAGGCTTCGCCGACGGCGAGGTCTGCGTAGGCCGGTTGGTACGGATACGGTCCGAGTTCGGAGCGGAACAGCCGGCAGGCGGTGTCGACTTTGGCCATCACCGCACGCGTCGCCGTCGCCTTGGCCGAACGGTCGGCGATGCGCAGCAATGGCATCATTAGGCCGGCGAGCGCGGCGACGATGGCGATGACGATGAGCAGCTCGATCAGGGTGAAGGCGGTTCTGGCTGCGTTCGGGGATGTCACATCCGCTCCGGTCCGGGGCCGGTGGTCGTCCCGATGATGAAATTGAACCCGATGCGCTTGCCGGATGGGGCATCCTGCACGGGTTGCCGGCAGCGCTCGGCCAGGCGTTCGACGGACCAGCGGCCCATGGCGATGAAGTCGATGTGGCAGCAGGTCACCTGTGGCGAGTGCTGCCGGGCGTAGCTGGCGCTGCCTGCTACCGCACACAGCGATAGGTCATCCGGTACGCGCATGCCGGCTTTGGTCAGCTCGGCGAGCAGGGTGTGGGCCGTCTCGTCGCTGGTGGTCAGCACAGCGGTGGGCCGGTCGGCGTCGCTGCGCCATGCCAGCAGCTGTCGCACGATCTTGTCCGTCCAAGTGTCGTGGTCGCTGTCCGGCACGATTTCGCGCGCGCGCATGCCTCGTTCCGCCAGGGCGCGCAGCATCGCCTCGCGCCGTTCGATCGCATCGGATGACAGCCGCTTCAGGAGCGTGCGCTCCGGACGCTGCGGATCCACGACCATGCGCAGCGGATGCTCGACGGCGACAGCCACCGTGCGATGACCGAGGGCGGCGAGATGCTCGACCACCCGGGTGGTTGCGCCATCGTTGTCACTCGTCACATGGTCGAGCGGTACGTCGCTGCCGGGACGATAGTCCACCACCACCCCAGGCGTGCCCCACGAGGCGTAGGCCCGGAGGTAGTCGTCGTTGCCGAGTTCGAGGAGAATGGTCCCGTCCACGGCCGACTGCTGCAGGTGGGATGCCCTGACCAGGCCGTCGCTGCGGAAGGAGAATATGTGCAGATCCCCGCCGCGCGGAGACGCATCGGAGATGCCCTTGAGGATCTCGCTCAGCCAGGGCTTGTTCATCAGCAGCGAGCCGCGGCTCGACGGATAGATGATGCCGATGTGCCGCAGTTCCCGTGATTCCGCGGACAGCTCCTTGGTCACGAAGGTACCCTTGCCGCGGACCCGCCGGACGAGGCCGGCGTGCTCGAGCTGTGCCATGCCGCGGTGGACGGTCATGTAGGAGACGCCGAACTCGGTGCATAACTCGTGGTAGTTGGGCAGGATTCCGTGCAGCGCGATCCTCCGCTGACGGATCAGGTTCTTGATGTCATGCGCCGTCCGAGCGATGACGGTCTGATCTGCCGTGGCGGTCTTGGTGGTCACGGACGACAAAATATCTAATATATCTAACTGCGTCAAGCTATTGGTATAAATAGCGTAACAGATTAGAGTAAGACTGGCCCGAGGTGTCTGCCCGTGGCGGGTCCGTGCTTGAACCCTAGCGCGAGGGCTCGCACGGAGTGCCCTCCGTGTGAACTGACTGCTCGATGCTCCGTCCGAGTTCTGCGGGCGACTTCGTTCGAGGATGGGTAAGAGATCGACACCGAGTAACCGGCAATAAGAAGTCTTTAAGGAGACTAAAAAAACACTTGACAGTACTTAAAACCACTCCACATTCCACACTCGTCAACCCCACTACAGCGTATGAGACTCTGCCGCGTCGCTTTGGCGTACACGCTCCTGCTGCTGGGCCCCAGTCCGCTGATCGGAGGGGAAACAGCGCCAAGAGGGATTGGGCAGACGATCGATTGGAAGATCGAGGAACAGGGTCGATTCGCAGTCTGCGCCCACCAGGCGCCGAGCGGGGATGTCTGGATAGGGACAGAGGATCATGGCCTGTGGCGCCTGGCGGCGGCAGAAAACGGTCAACTCACCTGGGCCCATTATACGGAACGGAACGGCCTTGGAGAAAACCATGTGTATGCGATTGCCAGCGACCGATTGAACCGAGTCTGGGTTGGCCATGCATCGCGAGGCGTTTCCGTCTTCGATGGATCGACATGGAAGAACTACGATGTGCCTCGTGGTCCCATAGGGGAGCGGATCTATGACATCGAAACGGATGCGACCAGGGACGCGGTTTGGATTGCGACGAATGCCGGGGTGTCGGTGTACGATCTCACGACTGATTCCTGGGAGCACCTGGACCTGCCCGAGGCCAATAGCGCAAGTCCGGTTACGGCTCTGGCCGTCGATGAACGAAACGGAGTGTACCTGGGATTTGAGGCGGCTGGGCTGCTATACTGCGCTAATCCCGGCAGCAAAAAAGCAACCTGGGTGGACATTGGGAAGAAGCTGCCCAGCGCCAACATCAACGCTCTGGCGTTCTCGCGCGGCCTCCTGGCGGTAGCGTCAGACCGCGGCGCGTGTGTGTCCGGCGATCGGGGATCCAATTGGGTCGTCCTGCGTGGCGTCGATGCCGATGCGAAGGAGACGCAGGCATCAACTGGGCAGAAACCGAAGAATGCGGCTGGCTCCCGGGAGTGCGTGCTGAGCGAGGACTTCGTCTCCGCCATCGCGTTCTCGCCCAAGGGAGAGGACCTGCTCATCGGCCATCGTCGGACTGGAGCGGAGTTGATTCAATTGCAGCGTCTGGCGTTGACGCCGATCAAGGTGGCCGGCCCGGCTCCATTCCCAACCGACTATGTCTGCGCCATCGTTCCGTCCAACCAAGGTGGAGGGATCTTCTGCTGGTATGGCGGCGGTGTCACCGGCGAGGTCGCGATCCCAGCCACGTCTGGATCTGCGCTGGCTGTCCCCGCGCTTCCGACTCCCGCGCGAGCGACCGATCAGGACATGCAAGCCATGGTTGCTGCTGCGGTGGCCAATGGAAAGGGGCAGGCCAAGGCGATCCAGGCGATTCCCGTTGCCGATGACTGGAGAACCCGGGGCAACTGGCTTGGACGCCGCGGGCTCTATTGGATGTGTCTGTGCGCCAGTCGTGCCCCGCAGGACTATATCTGGGGATGTGGCGAGAAGCCGGTCGATTATCTGCCGTTCCTCGGAACTCGGTGCAGCAAGCTGGATTCACTCAGATACTGGGTCCACTGGCTGTACACGGATAACGAACGCAGCCTCGAGCTGGCGCCAGTCTACGCCGATGGCCGCGTGCAACGGGGTATGACCACCCCGGGTCGCACGCATCGGCAGTCCGAATGGGATGATCATGGAGAGGCGTATCCTATGGCCTTTGATGGTCCCCATGCATACGTCTCCATCGCCATTCCCGAGGGCTGCTCGTTCCTGTCCCTGTATAACACGAACAAGGATGGGCACGACGGCAGCAACCGCTGGCGTGATTACAGGATATCTATCCGACAGACGCCGGTGCCATCCCTGCGCGGAAAGTCGGGGGAGCTGATGACGCCCGATGCGGCGCTTTTCAACGACGGGCAAGAACTCGCCAGGGCTAGGAACAGGATGTTCTGGACCGGGGTGTGGAAGCGATTCCTGGTTACCGGTCCGGCTGTTTTCACCGTCGAGATGAATCGCAATCATTCGTTCAACACGATCCTGGCCGGCATCGCCATCGACCGCGACGATCCCTTCCCATCTCCGTATTTCACTGAGAAGCCTGCCGGGTTGAACGCCTCCGCTCCGACAGGTCCGATCGCGGAGCAGGTCATCGCCTCCCTCGAGCGCGCTCGCAGCGGCAACCCGAGATGGTGGGCGCTCCACTCCCGCCGTGGCTATGTTGCCGCCCTTGGCGCCCTGCTTGAGAAAAACACGATGAATGCGTTCACTGTGATCGGCCTCTACCGTCTCGGATTGTTCGAGCAGTACGAGGCTGGCGTCAAGGCGTTGGGTTTCACGCCGCCTCGCGAGATCGAGAAATCCATGAAATGGGATGGGGTGACCTATTCGTCATCTGGAATGGGTCGATCCCTGCTTTTGAACCACCTCAAGGCGAAGTCCTTCAATCCACCGGCGAGTCTGTCCACAACAGACAAGCCCTGACATGGAGACCCCAGATGCGTTCCAACGTCACGACCATCAGCACGACTCTATGCGCAATCCTGGCTTTGCCCGCTTGCGCATGGGCCGATGGAGATGCGGACCCGACGACCAACCAGGAGATCCAAGGGCAGTGGATCCCGCATCCATCGTCAACGCCGAGCCAGAATCCGCCGCAAACGATCAGTCGCGTTTTCCGGAATGGCTTTGGCGTGATCATCCAAGAGGAGAAGAGCAGCGGGACCGCCTCCGGCGCCCGGCCCGTTTCGCTTTCCATGGAAGGAAACACCTGGTCAGGAAATGTCTACGGGAACACGGTCAATAATTCCGGCAACGCCAGCCTTACGGAGACGACGACGTGGACGTGGGAGCCCGCAAACGCTCCGATTCAGAACAAAGACGTCACCATGGCCATCACCGGGTCCGCGAGCGCCGAAGTCGCCGTGTCCATCACAGGCAATGACGGCGCCGATGGCGCAACCGCCTCGGCATCGATCGATGCGACCGGGTCGGGCACGGTGGGTGGCACCGAGATTATCAATATGGTGACCCAGCCAAAGAAGACCATCGAAGTGAACGCTTTCATCTCGCAATCGGAAGCGTCGACGAAGTACTCGCTCAAGGGGGAGCTCAAGAAGGTCAAAGGCGGCGGATCGGTATCGGGCGACGCGGCAAGTCAGGAAACCCAGACCTATCAGGGGCAGCCAAGCCAAACCAAGACGATGACGATATCCGCGTCGATTACCGCCACTGGCAATACCAACAACGTCAAGTCGTACGTGTGGTCGCTCAGCCAGACCGTCTCGGGTGCGATATCGTGCGCCAATAGCGCATTCGATGCATCATCTGCGCGCTTGACGGGATCATCGAATTTCATCATGACGTCGAATTGAATGACAGCCAAACCCGTTCAACACCCCCTGACCGACAGGCGGACGCCGTCGGTCAGGGGTAAAGGATCACTATGAGATGCGCGGCTCTGCTCCTGCTCACCATGCTTGCAGTCATGCCCGCGGCAGAGCGACGGGCGGATATTGCAGAGGGTGACTATGTCGGTGTCGTCCTTGCGGCCGTAGAGCAGCAAGCGTGGCTTGGGCCTGAAGAGAAAAGCAAGCTGTCGCAAGAGGCGACGGCCTTGACTGGCAGGTTGTTCGGGTCTGGCAAGGCGCGAAACGCAGACCCGGTGAAATTCCAGATATTCGTCTCGAAGTTTCCCGGGCAGTTGGCGATGGACAGGCTCGGGATCAACCCCGACCCCAGCAGCTGCCATGCGGAAAAGGTCGCCTACCTGAGGTCCCGTTTGGCGGCGTCATTGACGGTTTTCCTGACGATCATTCCGCGAGACAGCGCCTATTGCGAGCGCATCCGTCGACAGAGCGCTGATCTGCCGAACGCTTGGATCAAGTACATGTCGGCACGATTCCCCGAGGCGGCGGAGAGCAGGCCGGATGAGGTCCGGAAGATCATCACGGAGAGCATCGGCGATCTGGACCGCCTATTGGACGACTATTTCCTGCTCGCTGGATCGCTGCTTGATGAAAAGGCGATCAAGAGGCAAATCGGTGGCGATTTCCCTGCGGTTCCCGAGCGGAACGCCAAGAGGGTCGAGGACCTGCGACGCCGCGCCCGCGACCAGGGCCAGAATGAGAAGGCCAGATCCGCGGCGATCGCGCAGTTGACGGAGCTGCAGCTCATGGAGCTGCGGCAGCTATGCGCAACTTGCGCCAACCAGTTGATCGAGCAGGACGAAGCGCGGGCCAATGCCGCGATTGATGGGTCGACCTTCGCGGACATCGCCCGGCTGAACGACGAGCAGAATGCGGCGATGCAGGCCCTTGTCGAGGCGAACCGGAAGAAGTCTGGAAGATGATGGGTCTTCGGGACGGGCTGATAGCGCCGCTCCTGGTCTGTTGCGCAACCTCGCCGGCGTGGACGGCCGAGGTAGTGCCTGCGATGGATGCCGCCGCGGCAGAGGAGCAGCTGTCGAAGCCGCTGAAGCAGGCGCTGTCGGACATGGCGCAGCGGACGCTCGTTGAGCGCGAGGGTCTCTGTTCGATGCTGGAGCTGCCGGCTCTGGTCTACGCGCTGCGGTTGAAACGCCGAGAGCTGCTCGGGATAAGCATGCGCTTGTCGCCTGGCGGGCGCACGGCTGCCCGCTCAGATCAGCAGGCCGATGCGGGAGCGGATGCCTGGCATGCGGTCTATCGCTACGTCACGACGATCCGGTTGAGCCAGGGCACTCGTTCCTGCCGACAGCGCCTGCTCCAGGGGATCATCGAAATGGATTCGCTGGGGACGCTGAACATCGATATCCGTGCAGCTGCGCCGCTATTCGCGCCACCTGACATGCCATTCCCATCGTTGAGTCCTGGCGAGGCTTGGCGCTTTTCCGGGACGGATTTTTCCCGGCGACCGGCGGGAATGGGCGCGATGGATTCCCCGGTGGTCATTCCTGCGTCGACTTTCGGTTCCAATCTCTTGTCGCCCACATGCTCCTATGGCCCGGAACAGCTGGCAAATGATTATTTCGATCTTATCGCGTGCCAGATCCAGCCCGGACGGGTGCGTCCCGAGGACAGGCCTGGCGCCCCCATGGTCTTCACCGGCGATGAAGACGGCTATTCGCTCTCTCCATCCGGATCGGCAGTGCCGGTGTTCACGTCCAGGTCGCGCAGGTCGGATCGGCACTTCAGCGCCGTGTGCGATGCGATCCCGTTCCCGACCGTATTCACGAATGCCAAGTGCGCTTATCGGATAACGCTAAACGAAGGAATGCCGGATGCTCAGGCATTCGATCGTCTGGTTCCGATTCCGATCATGGCGCCTGCGGTGGCGCGACACATGGAGATCGAGGCGGATCTGTGTCCGGACTCCGGCTTCCCGCGCAGTGGAAGCATTGCCGTGTCGGATGGAGGCGATGGATTTGCCGTCAAGACGGAGTTCTGGAAACTGGATGTCGCTCCCGCCGACATCAACGCGGCGTTCATCGTTGATATGTGCAAGTCCAGATATGCTGATGATCCCGCCCCAGACCACATCAAGGCATTCGTCGGATTTCTCGCTGATTCCGAGCCGTCGCCGGACCTTGACCTGCGGCAGTCGCGGATGGCTGTGCAGTTGGCGCTCAAGAACGAAGTCGAATTCATCGCCGAGGTGGAGAAATCGGCTCGGCAGCTTGCCCATGACGGCTACCCTGAATTCGCCTTCCTGGACGTGTTCGAAATATCAAGCTGGCTTGAGAAGACAGGACGAGTGCGGCTCGGCAAGAGGGTCTCTCGCGTCTTGGCCTCCATTCAGCTGCCGCCCGCAAGGGTTCCCGAGGTCGCACGCTACCTGGCAGGCCGGTCGGCTGCGATCGGTGCCATCTGCTTGGCGCTGCGCTTGGGATTGCAGACGCCTGAGATGACGCGCCTTCTCATTCCCGACATCGAGAAGGAACTGGCCGGCAACGCATGCTCGGTCGCTTCCCAGGGGCTATTGGTCATGGCGTTTCGCGATGCGGATGCCGCAATGGCTTTTTTCGTATCTGTTCTTCCGGGGCGTGATTTAATGGGTCTGGGTGCAGCAATTGCCGCAGGATTCAAGGACAAGGACAACCCATGAGAGTATTTTCGTTCTTCTTCGCTTCCCTGGGTTCAATGCTGATACTGGTCCCGGTGCTAGAGCATTGGTATTTGATGGCGGCCATCTCGAGGGCACTGGCGGAGAACGGAGACTCGCGGATGAGTCTCGACGGTTTCCCCAGCGTATTCCATTACGCTTCACTTGTTTCGGGGTCGGCGCTGCTGATT
Organism: Planctomycetota bacterium; assembly: GCA_022841245.1. Taxonomy (GTDB): domain Bacteria; phylum Planctomycetota; class UBA11346; order UBA11346; family UBA11346; genus UBA11346. The sequence continues at coordinate 16,104 of JALHRW010000007.1, read as the reverse complement.
CTCGGAGTCGTTCTTGCATTGTTGCATATGCGGGCGGCCAGCCGCAGGGGATGAACGCCGTCCCGCAAGCCGGTCATCAGCATCAGGCCAGGCGCTGCAGCCGCACCAGTTCGGCGTAGCGGCCGCCCTTGGCGACCAGTTCGGCGTGGCTGCCCGCTTCCAGCACCGTGCCCGGCAGGGGGTCGTCCTTGCCGGCGAGGACGTAGATGCGGTCGGCGTGCTGCACGGTGGCGAGGCGGTGCGCCACCACCACGACGGTGCGGCCCTTCATCAGTTCGGCGAGGGCGGCCTGCACGTGCTGCTCGCTCTGCGCGTCGAGCGCGCTGGTCGGCTCGTCGAGCAGCAGGATCGGCGCGTCGCGCAGCAGGGCGCGGGCGATGGCCACGCGCTGGCGCTGGCCGCCTGAAAGGCGTCCGCCGCGGTCGCCGACCCGGGTGTCGTAGCCGAGGCCGCCCTCCAGGCGCAGCACATCGTCGTGCAGGTTGGCGCGGCGCGCCGCCTGCTCGATCTCGGCCGGGGTCGCGCCGGGCCGGCCGTAGGCGATGTTGGCGCGGATGGTGTCGTCGAACAGGAACGGCTCCTGGCCGACGATGGCGACGTGGGGTGCGATGGTGGTCAGGCGGAAGCTGCGCAGGTCGGCGCCGTCCCAGGTGATCGTTCCGCCGGTCGCGTCGTGGAAGCGCGGGATCAGGTCGACGATGGTGCTCTTGCCGCCGCCGCTGGAGCCGACCAGGGCGATGGTGCGTCCGACCGGGATCTCCAGGTCGATGCCGCGCAGCACCTCGCCGTCGGCGCCGTAGCGGAAGCGCGTGCCGACGAAGCGGACCGCGTCGCGCAGCGGCGGGCAGGCTGGCGCCGCCGGGTCGTCGGGCAGGGCCGGGGCGCGGTCGAGCAGGGCGAAGACATGCTCGGCCGAAGGCACGTTCTCCTGCACGTCGCCCCAGGCGCGCTGCACCTCGCGCAGCAGGTTGATCATCCGGCCGATGCCGCCGAGGAACACCACCAGCGCCGCCGGCTGGACCCAGCCGCGGTCGTAGAGCCAGGCGCAGGTGATCAGGCCGACGCCGGCGATGGCGAACACCGCCAGGCCGGTGATCGCGTCGCTCTGCGCCCGCACCTTGGCCACCTTCATGTTGGCGCGCACCAGCTCGCGGTTGGAGTCGGCGTAGCGCTCGACCTCGCGCTCGGCGCTGCCCATCGCCTTGATCACCTTGATGCCGGCGGTGATCTGCTCGAGCACGCCGAAGTTCTGCTCCATGCGCTCGCGCGCCTTCCACGAGCGGTCGCGGGTGCGGCGCAGCAGCGGCCACAGGATCAGCCCGACCGGGATCAGCACCGCCAGCACGGCGGCGGCCAGGCGCCAATCGATCCACACCAGGGCGACGGCCATCGCGGCGGCCTCGAACGGCTTCATCAGCACTTTGCCGTAGAGCAGCTGCTGCAGGCGCAGGGTCGCCTGCAGGTCGTTGGTCATGCGCGTCAGCAGGTCGCCGCGCGAGAGCTGCTGGTGGAAAGCCAGCTCCAGCCTGACCAGGTGGGCGAGGACGCGGTTGCGCAGATCCTGCATGGTGCGGTTGGCGGCCAGCTGGCCGAACCACCACGCGCCATAGGCGGCAGCGCCGGCGAAGGGCGCCAGCGGGAGGAGCTGGAAGCCGAGGCGGCGCAGGTCGGCGACCACCGCCAGGCGTTCGGCTTCGGACAGGCCGCCGGCTCCGGCCTTGCCCAGCAGGGTGATCAGGTCGGGCAACCGGGTGACCAGCAGGGCGAACAGGCCGCTGAAGGCCAGGGCGCACAGCACCGAGCCGAGCACCAGCCACTTGTAGGCCCAGCCGTTGGCCAGGCAGCGCTTGATGACCGGCCAGTCGTGGCCGCGCGGGGTGGACATGGCGGCACGGTAGGGCCGGGCGCGCCGGCGCCAATCCGCTTGCCCCGTTCTGCGGCTCCGGATGCTCCCGCCCCCCATGGGTGAGCTACGCGACCGTTACATCGAACTGCAGAAGAAGGTCGAGCACTTCGCCGGCGTGGTGTCGCTTGACGCCAAGCTGCAGCTGATCGCCCGGCTGGAGGCCCGCATGAGCGAGGCCGACTTCTGGAATGACCAGCAGCGCGCCCAGGCCCAGGTGATGGAGCTGAAGACCGTGCGTTCCGTGTCGCAGCCGTGCCTGGAGATGCGCCAGGCGGTGAAGGACAACATCGAACTGCTCGAACTGGCCGAGATGGAGAACGACGCGGCGACCATCGCGCAGATCGACGCCGAGCATGCCCGTCTGGCCAAGGCCTACGAGGCGCTCGAGCTGAAGCTCGCCCTGGGCGGCAAGTACGACGCCTGCAACATCTTCCTGCGCATCACCCCGGGCGCCGGCGGCACTGAAAGCCAGGACTGGGGCGAGATGCTCTTCCGCATGTACACCGCGCACTGCGCAGCGGTCGGCTGGAAGCTCGAAGTCCTCGACATGATGCCCGGCGAAGGCGCCGGCATCAAGGGCTGCACGCTGAAGATCAGCGGCGAGAACTGCTACGGCTACATGAAGTGCGAGATGGGCACGCACCGGCTGGTGCGCATCAGCCCGTTCGACGCCAACGCCCGCCGCCAGACCAGCTTCACCGCGGTCGAGGTCACGCCCGAGCTCGACGACGTCGGCGACGTGGTCATCGACGAGAAGGAGCTGCGCGTCGACACCTATCGCGCCGGCGGCGCCGGCGGCCAGCACGTCAACAAGACCGATTCGGCGGTGCGCCTGACCCATATCCCCACCGGCGTGGTGGTCGCCTGCCAGGCCGAGCGCAGCCAGGTGCAGAACAAGGCCGCGGCGATGAAGATGCTGATCTCGCGCGTGCAGCAGCTCAAGGATTCAGAGCGCCTCGACGAGCTGAAGGCCCTGGGCGGCGAGCGCGGCACGATCGGCTGGGGCTACCAGATCCGCTCGTACGTGATGATGCCCTACCAGATGGTCAAGGATCTGCGCACCGGCCATGAGACCGGCCAGATCCAGGCCGTGCTCGACGGCGAGCTGCAGCCCTTCCTCGACGCCTATCTGCGCTGGGTCATCGCCGGGCGGCCTGACCGCAAGGCGGCGCTCAAGGATGCGGACTGAACCACCCGGAGGCCACCATGCTGCGACTCATCCCCCTCGGTCTGCTTCTCGCTGCCGCCACGATGTCCGCCGGTGAGGCGTACGTCGATCCGGTCGAGGCGGCCACCAGCCAGGCCATCGGCTTCCAGGCCCTGGATGGCAACGGCGACAAGCGCGTTGATTCGGCGGAGTGGCAGGCGGGCAGGAAGGCGCTGGAGCAGGCCATCGTCAAGACCCGGGTCGACCTGTCCGAGGCGCTGTCGAAGACCGGCAGCGGCAAGATCAGCCGTCTGGAAGCTGGCGCCACGCGCCCTCGCTTCACCAGTCTCCTTGGCCAGGCCAAGGCGCTGGTCCTGGCCAAGTCCGACGCCGATGGCAACGGCACGCTGTCCGATGCCGAAGGCGAGGCTGTTGTCGCCCGCTGCAGCGCCGTGCTGCTGAAGTCCGGTGCCCGCTCCGACGAGCAGGGCATCGAGATCGACTGGCGCACCCAGACCGCGACGATCCTCGGCAAGGTGATCGCGGGTGACCGGCCCATGTTCCCCATCTGCGACGTCAACAAGGATGGTCAGCTGACGCTCGAAGAGGTCGATGTCTGCTTCAGCCTGCTACGTGCGATCGCCGGCGACTGAGCCTCAGAATGTGGTCGCGTTCACCGGCCGCACCGGGGGCGGGAGGTCGGGGTCGGCTTCGTTCGGGGATGCTGTGTCGAACAACAGGGCCTGATCGACATACCGCAGCGATGTGCCGGTAGTCAGACACAGCCTATTCCACGCGTCCTGCATGGGCATCGCCGTGACCTTCATGGTGACGGTGGACGAGCTGGAGGCGACGGCGGGCATGATGACGAAGTTCTCCGAGTCGATCATGCGGAAGTAGGCGATGACGTCGGTCAGCGGGGTGTCTTGGAAATCGAAGGATATGCGGCTTTGCATCTTGGCGTGCAGCTCCGCATCCGCGGCGTGGATATCGATGCCCGCCGTGGGTTTCGGCGGCTGGACCGGGTCGGCTGCCTGGATGAAGTAGGTATCGTTGCGGATCGTGTACTTCGTGTCGGTGAGCCGTCCGATGTGCGCCAGGACGTTGTACAGCCGCATCTTGCTCACCTTCAGCGTCACCGCATGGGGTGCAGCCGCCACCTGGGGGTCGATGATGAAGTTCTGGTTCGAGACGCGCTGGAGGAATGCGATCGTGTCCACCAGACTGGTATTCTGGAAGTCGAGGGTGATGTCCTGGATAAGGGCCATCTCCATGGGCGATGGCTGCACCTGCTTGTCGAACCTGTTTCCATTTCCCTTGTCCAGGTCCTTATCCATTGCTGGCTCTTGAATCGGTTGGACCGGACCCGCAGTAGGGATCTGGACGGGCTCGGCGGTGACGACGGCGGTGGTCACGCCGACTGCGAGCAGCAGCGAAGCTGCCATCATGGTCATGGTGGATGGTGAGGCGAGGGTCATGGCGGTGCTGGCTCCGGTAGCGAGGGAAGCGGCGCTGGCTGACGGCGTGGCGCTGAGGGACAGGGCGATCGAGGCGGTGGCGTCAGCGCTGTTGGTCGCGGCCTGCGCTTCGCCGGCCAGCAGCGTGAGCAGCGCCGGGCCGCTGAGGGCGATGCCGCGGCGGGCGAGCAGGCTGCGCAATGTGGCGAGGCCGCGGCTGACCAGCTGGTAGGCGTTGTCGCGGTTGACGCCGAGCGCCGCGGCGACCTCATCGGCCGGCCGTTCCGCCAGATATTGCATGCTCACCGCCACGCGTTGCCGTTCGGGCAGCTTGGCCAGGCAGTCGTCGAGATGGTCGAGCGCCTCGGGTCGGATGCTGCCATGCCGTCCGCTGGCTTGGGCCGCCTCCCCTTCAGCCTGGCGCCGGCGTCGCATGCCGCGTTGCGCATGTCGGCAGACGTACCAGGACACCCGCAGCAGCCAGGCCGCCAGCGCCGGAGCCCGTGTTGCCGAGGTCGGCCGCCGGGCCAGCACCAGGAAAACCGCCTGGATGCAATCCTCGGCCTCGCCTGCAGGGGCCTGGCGCAGGCAAGCCGTGCGGACCAGGCCCTGGTGTCGGGCCACCAGCACGGCGAAGGCTTCCCGGTCCCCGTCGCGGAAGGCGGCCAGCAGTTCGTTGTCGGGTGTATCCTGCATCACAACCTCCTATCCCCGGGAAAGAGCAGGTTCTGACAACCGATCTGCAATCCAATTCGGGGTGGAGCGGGATCCGGTCTGCGATACGGCCGTTGGACACCGCCGGCTTGCCTACCGCCGCGGCCATTCAAGGATGGCGGCGCCCCTTGCCGGAGACACCATGCGCCTGATCCTTCCTCTCCTCTTCCTGTGCTGCATGGCGACGCTTGACGCCGTGGTCGTGCGCCTCGACGGCGATGGCGGCGACAACTGGCCGACGGTCACCGACCCGTACAGTTTCGGTGAACTCGATGGCAACGGTGATGGCAAGGTCGATGCCGCCGAATGGAAGGCCGGTCGCAGCCAGCTCGAACGGGCGATCAAGGAGACGCGTGCTGGTATCCGCGATGACCTGGACAAGGACGAGAGCGGCAAGGTGAGCCGCTACGAGGCCGCGGAGGGAAAGGCCCGCATGCAGACGTTGTGGAGCCAGACCCGCGCCCTGGCCGTCGCCGCCAACGACAAGGATGGCAGCGGCAAGGTCGAGGGGGACGAGCGCAAGGCGATGATCACGCGGGTGGCGAACCTGCTGAACAACTTCCGCGCCCGGGTCGATGCCAACGGTAACGGCGTGATCAGCAAGCCGGAGGCCGAGACCGCCATCATCGAGGTCATCGAAGGCAAGCGGAAGCTATTCTCGATCTGCGATCGCGACAACGATGGTCAGCTGAAGAACCAGGAGATCGATCTGGCCTTCAACCTGCTGCGCGCCCTCGCCGGGGACTGAACCATGCTGCGGAAGCTGCTGCTCCTGCTGGCCCTCGTTGCCGTCGCTTGGCCGGCAGAGCAGAGCGCCGTGGAGGAGGCCGAGCCGGTCGCGGTGACGGTATGGAACCGCACCATTGCCGAGCTTCGCACGTCGATCGACGACTTGACGCCAGAGGAGCGCGTCCAGCGCATCCGCCGCCGGCTGGAGGCGCTGCCAGTCGATCTTCTTGTCCGTCCGATCGAGGTGCGGCCGGTCTCCGTCGCTGGCGTCGACGGGCGGCTGCTGTCGGTGGGCGGCGAACTGATCATGGGCCTGTCGCAGAAGGACCTTGGCCAGGGCGACGACCTCGAGGCCACTGCCCAGCTGGCGGCCAAGCGGCTGCGCGAGGCCCTCGATGCCCGGATCGAGCAGCGTCGTCCGGACGTGCTGCTGCGCGGCGGCCTGTGGACGGCCGGCGCCAGCGTCGTCCTGGGGCTGGTGCTGTGGCTGCTGGTGCGCCTGCACCGCTCCTTCGGACTGCGCATCGCCGCCATCGGCTTCGCCCTGCCGCGCGTCGCCGGCCTCGATCCGCTGCCGGTGGTGCGCGGCCTGCTGCGCCTGCTGCTGCGGTTCACAGTCTGGCTGGCCGCAGCCGTCGCGGTCTACCTGTGGCTGACCCTGGTCCTCGCCCAGTTCCCCTATACCAGCCCGCTGGCCGGCGTGCTCGGCCATCAGGTCGTGGTGTTCCTCGGCTACCTGGCCGACAGCATTGTCCGCTCGCTGCCGGGTCTCGGCATGGTGCTGGTGATCCTGATCCTCACGCGCATGGCGGCCCGGGCCCTCGATACGTTCTTCACCTCGGTGGCCGACGGTACCCTGCAGATCGCCTGGATGCTGCCCGAGACGGCGCAGGCCACCCGGCGCATCGCCGGCATCGTGCTGTGGCTGTTCGCTTTGACCGTCGCCTATCCGTACATCCCCGGCAGCAGTTCGGATGCCTTCAAGGGCGTCAGCGTCTTCGCCGGCCTGCTCCTGACCCTCGGTTCCGCCGGGATGGTCAACCAGATGATGAGCGGCCTGGTGGTGGTGTATTCGCGGATGATGAAGCCGGGCGACCTGGTGAAGGTCGGCGAGGTCACCGGCCGGGTCACCGAGCTCGGCTTCCTCTCGACCAAGGTGCGGACGCCCACCGGCCATGAGGTGACCCTGCCCAACGCCATCCTCACCGGCACCTCGGTGAGCAACTTCTCGCGCTTCGAGCCCTCTGCCGGTCCGGTGATCGCTACCACGGTGACGATCGGCTACGACACGCCGTGGCGCCAGGTCCACGCCTTGCTGGCGCTGGCCGCCTCGCGTACCGCCGGCGTGGTCCAGGAGACCAAGCCCGAGATCCTGCAGACCGCGCTGTCCGACTTCTACGTCGAGTACCAGCTGCGCTGCCGCATCGAGCGCGTCGAAGAGCGCCTGCGCATCCTGTCCGCCCTGCACGCCCAGATCCAGGACGCCTTCAATGAGTTCGGCGTGCAGATCATGTCGCCGCACTTCGAATGCCAGCCGGCGCAGAATGTCGTCGTCCCGCCTGGCAAGCACGCCCCCGCGCCCGCCTCGCCTGACTGATCACCGTCCAGTTGCATCCGGCTGCGGATGTTCCAGGTTACCGGTCCATTCCGGAGACGACCATGAGCAAAGCATCCGATTTCGCCGACCGCTTCAAGGTCACCAAGGGCAAGAACTTCAAGCTCAAGGACTGGGATCCGTCCGACACGCTGAATTTCGACGACAAGGAGCAGGCCGAGAAGATCCTCGCCCAGGGCGTCGACCGTCTGGCCAAGCTGCAGGACAAGCTCTATGCCGACAACCGCTGGTCGCTGCTGCTGATCTTCCAGGCGATGGATGCGGCCGGCAAGGACGGCACGATCAAGCACGTCATGTCGGGCATCAATCCGCAGGGCTGCCAGGTGTTCTCGTTCAAGAACCCATCGTCCGAGGAACTCGAACACGACTTCCTCTGGCGCACGACCAAGAGCCTGCCGGAACGCGGCCGCATCGGCATCTTCAATCGCAGCTACTACGAGGAGGTGCTGGTGGTGAAGGTCCACCCGGAATACCTCGGCAAGCAGCAGCTGCACAAGAGCCTGATCGGCAAGGACGTGTGGAAGCACCGCTACGAGTCGATCGCCGACTTCGAGAAGCATCTGACGCGCAATGGCACGATCGTGCGCAAGTTCTTCCTCAATGTGTCGAAGAAGGAGCAGAAGGAGCGCTTCCTCAAGCGGCTCGACGATCCCGAGCGCAACTGGAAGTTCAGCGACGCGGACGTCGCCGAGCGGCAGCACTGGGACGCCTACCAGGACGCCTATCAGGAGCTCATCCGCGAGACCTCGACCAAGGAGTCGCCCTGGTACGTGGTGCCGGCCGACCACAAGTGGTTCTCGCGCGTGGTCGTCGCCTCGGCGATCATCGCGACGCTGGAGTCGCTCGACCTCGAGTTCCCGGTCGTGACCGAGGCGCAGAAGGCCCGGGTCGCGGAGGCGCGCAAGCTGCTGGAGGCGGAAGCCAAGGGCAAAGGCTGAGTCGTGGACCCCGCCGCCTTCCAGGTCAAGCGCGTCCGCCCCGCCGACCGTCCCTCGACCCACCAGCACGCCGGTCGCGGCCAGGGTCCGAGCCTGGTGTACACCGAGGATTCCTCCCGCGTCCTGGTCGATGTCAGCGTCGATGGCGACCACACCTGCTCGTTCGAGCGGGCCGGCCCGCGCGCCAACATCGCCTTCGATCCCAAGGTCTCCAGCGCCGCCATCCTGACCAGCGGCGGCCTGTGCCCCGGGCTCAATGCGGTGATCAGCTCGGTGTTCATGAGCCTGCACCACCACTACGGGGTCGGGCGCATCCTCGGCATCCCCAACGGCTATGCCGGGCTGATGCCGGGCCGCAGCGCGGGCATCCGTCCGCTCGAACGTGACCAGATGAAGGACATCGCCCGCACCGGCGGCTCGGTCCTCGGCAGTGCGCGCATCGAGCCCGACGTGCGCGCCATCGTCGACACCCTGCAGGCCTACTCGATCGACATGCTGTTCTGCATCGGCGGCGACGGCACCCAGCGCGGGTCGCACGCGATCCATGAGGAGATCGCCAAGCGCGGCCTGCCCATCGCCGTGGTCGGCATCCCCAAGACGATCGACAACGACATCAGCTGGGTGCAGAAGACCTTCGGTTTCGAGACCGCCGCGAGCATCGCCCGCGATGCCATCGCCGCCGCCAACACCGAGGCCGAGTGCGCGATCGGCGGCATCGGCCTGGTCCGCCTGATGGGCCGCGACTCCGGCTTCATCGCCGCCGCCGCCTCGATCGCCGCCGCCGACGTCAACTACTGCCTGGTGCCGGAGCTGCCGTTCGAGCTCGACGGCGAGAACGGGCTGCTCGCCTGCCTCGAACGCCGGCTGCCCAAGCGCGGCCATGCCGTCATCGTGGTGGCGGAGGGGGCCGGCCAGCACCTCATGCCGAAGGCGGACGCCCAGCGCGACGCCTCGGGCAACAAGCTGCACCAGGACATCGGCGTATTCCTCAAGTCGCGCATCGGCGCCCACCTCAAGGCCAAGGGCATCGAGCACGCGATCAAGTACATCGACCCCAGCTACATCATCCGCGCTGCGGCGGCCAATGCAGCCGACCAGGTCTTCTGCACCACCCTCGGCCACGCCGCGGTGCACGCGGCGATGAGCGGCCGCACCGACATGATCGTCGGCAGCTGGAACGGGCAGATCACCCACGTGCCGATCCCGCTGGCGGTGCAGGGCCGCAAGCAGATCGAACCGACCGGCGAGCTGTGGCGCACCCTCCTGGAGACGACCGGGCAGGGTCCGCTCATCGGTTGACCGTACCGCCGGACGGCCGGAGAGTGCCGGCCCATGCCAGACGACCCCAAGCCTATCGCTGAACGCCGCATCTGGGAGTTCCAGGCGCTGCGTGACATGCTCGTCATCGCCGGCATCCTCGGCCTGCTGTGGCTCGGCGCCCGGCTCTCGTTCATCACTGCGCCGCTGCTGGCCGGCCTGGGATTGGCCTACCTGTTCGAGCCGGTCATCGCCTGGCTGTGCGCGCGGGTGCCGCGCATGACCCGGCTGCGCTCGGTCCTCGCCCTGGTGGCCGGCGTTGCGGTGACCGGTGCGCTGATGCTCGCCCTGATCGTGCCGCCGCTGGTCCGCCAGATCGCGTCCCTGGCCGAGAACCATGAGCGTTACCTCACCAGCGCGCGTACCTGGGCCACCGCCGAGCAGCGTCCGGTCTGGTTGCGCGAGCGTGTGGTCCAGCTCGATCCCCTGCTCGCCCAGCTGGGCTTCGCCAAGGCCAAGGCGCGGCTGGAGGCGGCGGAGGCGGAAGCCGCCCCGGCTCAAGCCGCGCCCGCTACAGCCGGTGGGCTGGACGAGGCCCGGGTACGTGCGCTGGTCCGCGAGGAGCTCGCCGGCCGACCCTCAGGCGGAGACGGCGGCGATCTCGCCAGCCGGGTGCAGACCGCGGTCAAAGCCGTCGCTTCGGGGGTCGCTGCGGTGGTCGGCAGCATCTTCTCGGTGGTGCTGTTCGTCGTGCTCACCGCCATCACGGCGGTGGCCTGCATGCTGCGCTGGCCAGAGCTGCTGCAGTTCGGCGGCTCGCTCATCCCCGATCACCTGCGCGGGCGCGTCCTGCCGCTGATCGGCCGGATGGACGCCACCGTCAGCTCGTTCATCCGCGGGCGCCTCACCGTCGCTGCCATCGTCGGCTGCATCTACGCCACCGGCTGGACCATCGTCGGCGTCCCCTACGGACTGGTCCTCGGCCTGGTGGTAGGCGCCTGCAGCGTCGTTCCCTACCTTGCCGCGATCGGTCTACCGGCGGCGTGGGGGCTCCTGGCCCTGTCGTTGATGGCTCATCCCGAGCAAGGCGGATGGTACGTCTCCACTGGCGCTGACGGCGCCCTCGCGATCACCTGGTGGATGGTGCTGGTGCTGCCCTGGTCGATCAACTTCATCGCCCAGTCGATGGAGGACTATGTGCTGAATCCGCTGATCCAGGGCAAGGCGACCGAATTGCACCCGGTGCTGATCATGCTGGCGGTGCTCGCCGGCGGCAGCCTCGCCGGGTTGTACGGCATGCTGCTGGCGGTGCCGGTGGCGGCCTGCCTCAAGATCCTGATGGTGGCCGAGGTCATGCCGCGTCTGCGGCGGTGGGCCGGCGCCGAGGCTCCGCAGGCGTGAGTCGCCTCCGCTGAAGAGGTCATATGGGCAGTTGCATGGGGTGTCGGTGGCGCCACCCTGCCGCGATGATCCGTAGCGCCAGCCTCATCCTTCTCGCCATCTCCTGCTCCGCCGCCGACAGTTGGGAAGGGGCGCGTATCGAATCCAATATGGGATCGATGGGCTTCGCGCTGCACAGCACCACCTCCAGCAATGTGGCGATCGGCCCGCTCGACAAGACATGGTCCGAAGGCACTCGGGCGGAAGTCTACTTCCGCAGCTACTATCCGGTCTCCGATGGCCTGCAGCCGTTCTTCGAAGGCTCGCTGTTCAACGACTCGCAGAACTACTCCAATTCCGACGGCCGCATCGACTGCGACACCTTCGGCCTGGGGTTGACCTTCGGCGGTACGGTGAACCCGCTGCAGACGCGCGGCCGGATCAACCTCGGCATCATGCCCTACGTGCGCTTCGCCTTCGGCTCGAGCGACGTGTATGTCCGCGACCTCGAGTACGAGGACCAGTCGATCGATGCCAGCGGCACGGTGGGCCGGCTCGACTTCGGCGGCGGGGCCGATGTGCGCCTGACCATCGGACGGCACATCGAGGCCGCCGTCGGCGGCGGCATCAACTTCTGGCGCTCGGCCGACGTCGATGCCATCTCGACCGACCAGGGCACCTACGTCCGGGTCAGCCAGTCAGTGGACTTCAGCGGCTACGATACGTTCCTGCGCTTCTCGGCCGGCTTCTCCTTCTGAACCAGCACCCATAGGGCATACGCATGGCCGGCAGCCAGTCCAAGCCGAGGAACCTGGTGGTCACGGGTGATGGCGGGGGTACCCGTCATGACTCGACCGCCGCTGCGCTGAAGCTGCCCTTCATCGCCACCCCGCTGGGGATGATGATCATCATCCCGCTGCTGGTTGGCGGGGCCGCGCTGGCCGCAGTCGGACTCTATCGCTCCGCGGTCCAGGTCGGGGTGCGCGAACTCGGCAACCAGCGCCTCGACATGCATACGGCCCTGGTGCGCGGCCGCTGCCTATATGGCTTCGAGCACGCCACCGAACTGCTGGCCCGGGTCCACGCTTGGGTCGAGCGCGAGCCGGGTCTGGACGATCCCGCCCGGATCGGCCGCACCCTGAGCGGCATGGTCGCGCTGCGGCCCGGCGTCAGCCAGCTGTACATCGGCGCGTCCGATGGCGGCATGACCGGCGTGGTACTGGTCGACGGCGAATGGCAGCTGATCACCGTCCGGCCGGGCCCGGATGGCGCGACCCGGACGCTAAGCCGCATGCTGCCTGATGGCACCCTGAAGCCGGTCAAGGTCGATGAGCGGGTCGCCTTCGACGCGCGGCTGCGCCCGTGGTACCAGCAGGCCGTCGCCGCGCCGGGCATGATCTGGACCGATCCGTACCGCTTCTCGCGCACCGGCTTGCCTGGCATCACGCTCGCCCGCCAACTGCCCCCCGCTGCGCCTGGGCAGCCGGCCCGCGGCGTGGTTGCGGTCGACCTCGACCTCGCCTCGTTCGGCACGGTGCTGCAGCGCCCCGGCGATCTTGGCCGCAATTTCCTGTTCACGCGCAACTTCGAGATGATGGCCATGCCGCCGGACCTGCTCAAGGAGGTGCCGGCGCAAGGGCTGCCCACCGGCACGATGCTCCAGGAGCCGGTAGCCAAGGCCTTCTTCGCGGCCATCCCGCGCCTGCCTGAGGGTGACACGAAGCAGCCGATCCGGGTCGCGGTCGAAGGCGTCGAATACGGCGGCATGGTCCAGGCCTTGACCGTGCCGGGTGGTCCGACCTGGTACGTCGCGCTGATCACCAGCCGCGATGCCGTCATCGGCGTGATGGATGCGGCCCGGAGCAGAGGGCAGATCGTCGCCCTCGGCGCGGTCCTCGTCGGCCTGCTCGCCGGACTCTACTTCGCCAGCGTGCTCGGCCGGGCCAAGCGTCAGGTCGAGCAGGAACGCTCCCGCGCCCGTGTCGCCGAGGCCAAGGCCCGCGAACTGGGCAGCTACAACCTGGTCAAGAAGATCGGCGAGGGCGGCATGGGCCAGGTGTGGATCGGCGAGCACCGCATGCTCTCGCGCCCAGCTGCGATCAAGCTGATCTCGCCAGCCGCGATGGCCAACGTCGCGCCCGAGGAGGTCGAGGAGATCCGCAAGCGCTTCGAGCAGGAGGCGCGCATCACCGCCAGCCTGCGCGCCCGCTCGACCGTCGAACTCTACGACTTCGGCGTCGCGCCCGACGGCACCTTCTTCTACGTCATGGAGCTGCTCGACGGCCTGGACCTGCGCGCCCTGGTCGAGAAGCACGGGCCGCTGCCGGCGGGTCGCGCCGTGCACGTGCTCAGCAACGCCCTGACCAGCCTGGCCGAGGCGCATGACCGCGGTCTGGTGCACCGCGACATCAAGCCCGAGAACATCTTCGTCTGCCGCCGCTCCGACGAGGTCGACGTGGTCAAGGTGCTCGACTTCGGCCTCGTGCGCATCGCCCAGGCGCCCGAGAACGCCCGCCTCACCGCTGCCGGCATGATCACCGGTACCCCGGCGACGATGGCGCCCGAGCAGGCCACCGGCAAGGATCTCGACGGGCGTACCGACATCTATTCGCTCGGCTGCGTCGCCTGCTGGCTGCTTACGGGCAGCGACGCCTTCGCTGCCGACAGCGCGATCGAGCTGCTGACAAAGCACATCAATGAGCAGCCCCAGCCGTTGCGCGAGCGCAACGAGGCCATTCCCGAGGAGCTGGCGCGGCTGATCGAAGCCTGCCTGGAGAAGGATCCGGCGAAGCGTCCGCCCGACGCCCGCACCCTGGTCCAGGCCCTCGAAGCCCTCGTCCTGCCCCCCGGCCAGGCATGGACCCCGCGCCGCGCCGCGGCGTGGTGGGCCCAGCTGCCCAAGCGCGAAGAAACCAAGCACGAGGCGCGTGCCGTCGCGCCGACCGTGGTCACCGCCCGTATCTGATCCCGAGGAACACCATGCGCAGCATCGCCCTCCTTGCCCTGGTCACCATCTCGCTGGCCGCGGCCGATGCTCCGGCACCGGCGGCTGCGGCCTCGCCGTGGCCGCTTGAGGTCGCCCGCCCGGGTGGCGTGGTGACGGTGTACCAGCCGCAGCACGAGCGCCTCCAGGGCAACAAGCTGACCACCCGTGCCGCCGTCTCCTGGCTGGCCGCCGGCTCCGACGAGAGCGCCCGAGTCTTCGCTGCCGCCTGGATGGAGGCCGTGCTCGACATCGACCGCGAGAACGACGTGGCCAAGGCGCGCAGCGTCAAGATCACCAAGGTCCTGCTGCCGAACGGCGAGATCCAGGCCAAGGACAAGGACGAGGGTGCGCGCAAGGCGGTCGAGGACGCCATCGTCGCCCTCGGTCTCGAGACCGATCTTGACATTGTCGCGGCGACCATCGAGGAGGTGGACGGTGGAACCGGCGACCTGTCCGATGAGGCCCCGGCCATCCTCGTGCGCAAAGCTCCCGCGATCCTCATCCCGCTTGCCGGCAAGCCGGTGTGGAAGGCGGTTCCGGGCGGGGCCGAGCGCCTGATGAGCACCCCGGCCTTCATCGTCAAGTCGGCTGACCGCATCTGGCTGCGCACCGAAGGTGACTGGCTGGTCGCCGCCGACCTCGCCGGCCCCTGGGCCTTCCCGGCCGAATCGGCTCCCGAGCCGGTCAAGGCCGCCGCTGGCGCCGAAGGCGTCTCCACCGGCACCGCGCGCGCCTCCGGCGCCGTCCCGGCCGAGATCATCCTCGCCGACAAGGCCAGCGAACTGCTGCTCATCGATGGCGAACCCGAATTCATCAAGCTGACCGCGGATGGAGCCCTGGAGGTGTGCGACAACACCGAGGACGACATCGTCCGCGAGACTGCTGGTGGACGGATCTTCGCGCTCTGCTCGGGCCGCTGGTTCGCAGCCGCCAGCCTGGCGGACGGCCAGACCTGGACCCTGGTGCCGGGCGATGAGCTGCCCGCCGCCTTCGCCGCCATCCCGGCCACCAGCGAGCGCGCCCACCTGCGCGCCCATGTCGCCGGCACCGACGAGGCGGTCGAGGCCGCCGCCCTGGCTCAGGTGCCGCAGACCGCCATGGTCCCGCTGACCAACACCATCGAGGTCGCCTTCGAAGGCGAGCCGAAGTGGATCGAGATCGAGGGCCGCAACGTCGCCTGGGCCGAGAACAGCGCTGACGCCGTGTTCCGCATCGCCGGGCCGAAGTACTACTGCTGCCGCGACGCGGTGTGGTACGTGGCCGATGCGGTCAGCGGCCCGTGGAAGGTCGCCACCAGCAAGCCGGAGGCGCTCGACAACCTGCCGGCCTCGTGCCCGTGGTCGAACACCAACGCGGTCACGGTCTACGAGCACACCACCGAATACGTCTACACCGGATGCACCTCGGGCTACTACGGCTGGTACGTCTACGGCGGCTGCCCGGTCTACGGCAGCGGCTACTGGTACGGCGGCTACTATGGCGGCTACTACCACTACCCGACGACCTATGGCGTCCGGGTGCGCTACAATCCCTACACCGGCAACTGGGCGGTCGGCGTCGGCGTCGCCGGTCCCGGTTATGCGGTCGGCGGCATCCGTGTCGGCGGCTCCTGGGGCAGCGGCGGCGTGGTCATCGGCGGCGGCGGTGCAGCCCTCCGTCCAGGCGCCCGGCCGATGCCGTACAACCGGGTCCAGGGTGCCAAGAGCCCGCAGCTCGCCGCCACCGGCGACAAGCTGCGCGGTGGTGCCGCGGTCGGCGCCGGCGTCGCCGCCGGTGCGGTGATCGCCAACAACCGCAATAACGGCTACGCTGTCGATGGTGATGGCCGCGTCCTGCGCAACGGTGGCAACGGTGCCCTGCAGGAGCGCGCCGATCGCGACTGGAAGGAGCGTCCGGCGACGGCCAAGGAGCGGCAGCCGGCCGAACGTCCCAAGGCCGCCGAACGTCCCAAGGCCGCCGAACGCCCCAAGGCCGC
>JALHRW010000006.1 GCA_022841245.1 Planctomycetota bacterium | reverse complement strand
GGGCGAGTCGGCCGGCGGCTCGGTGGTGTGGGTGCGCACCGACAAGGCGGTGTACCTCAACCTCTCGGCCATCGGCTACCTGATGCACCGTTCCGACGAGGAGGGCAAGGGCTGGCTGGGCCTGGTATCAAACCTGCTCAAGGAGGCCGGCATCGTCCCGCGCCTGACGATCACCACGAATGGCGCCCCGGCCAAGCTGGCCGAAAGCGTCTTCTGGAAGAACGGCTCGCGCATGACCGTCTGCGTGGTCAAGAACATCGACCGCGCCGCCGCCATCGACAGCTTCGGGGAGATCAAGGGCGGCATGGAGGACGCCGCTCTCAAGATCACGCTGGAGTTCGCCAAGCCGGTGAAGGACCTGAAGAACGAGCGCACGGGCAAGGCGATGGGCGCTGGCAAGACCTTCGAGGACACCTTCGTCCCCTGGGAGGCGAACGTCTACAGCTTCGCGGAGTGAGGTGCGCGCTGAGCGTCTGCGCGCCGAGCGCATGCGGAACGGTGGCCGCAACTGACCGACCGTTGGCATCAACGGAGGATATCGGGGGGTAGGCCTTCCGGATGATCAACTTCGTGGGCTTGCCCGACCGATGGCAGATCAGGCCAGCCATCATCCTGAACGTCGCAGTCGAAAGCTCACTCGGAGACGCATTTAAGTTCAAGGAATTCGCAACCATCGACCTGACGCACATCATCACCCGATGGGCTACGGCGTAGGCGCGCAACGCCTTGGCCATTCGTGCCTCCGTGTGAGCCCCGGTCGCTCCGTCTCGGTTGCCGGTTTGGCGGAGACGACGGCGGTGGCGACGCCAGCGATCAGCAGCAGCGACGCGGCCACCAACCTATGCATGGGCGCCCAGCACGTACATGCACAGCGCCGCGCAGATACCTACGCTACTCCACCTCGAATCCGGCCAGCGACAGCCAGCGGTCGCCGAACTCCTCGCGGCAGGCGAAGCTCACCCGGGCCTGCTGCGTCCGCGGGTCGATCAGGCCGGCGGCCAGACGGACGTAGCCCGGCTTGATCCATTGCGGCAGCCTGACCTGCTGCTCGATCGTCGCGTCGCCCGGCAGCCAGGTGCGGACGTCGACATCGGCAAGCGGCACGATCTCCTCGGCATCCTTCTGGCGGAAGCGCAGGGCGAAGCGGTACGGACGGTAGATCGGCGCCACGCCGGTGTTCTCGATCCAGGCCTTGAACTGCAGGCTGCCGCCGACGCGGACGGCGGCATCGAAGCAGGCGTGGCGAAAGACGAAGTTGTAGCCGAGCCGGGCAATGAAAGCCTCGATCCTGTCCCGCCAGCGTCCCGGGATGGCCGTGTACTTGGGCATGAAGTAGGTGCAGTGGTATTTCAGGCCCTGCTGGAGGATGAAGTCGATGTCCCAGTCGAGCTGCGACCACAGCAGCGGCACGCCCCAGGTCTCGAAGTGCACCGGCGCGGTCCGCCAGGCCTCGGCCATGCCGGCCTTGCGCAGGGTGAAGGGCACGCCGTCGTACATGCCCATCCACGAGTTCGGCTTCTCGACCGTCTTCGAACCGATCGGCCTGATCATGCCGTAGCCGTCCCAGCGCCAGCCGCTGCCGCTCTCGACGCCCAGGCGCCCCTGCGGATCGCCGATCAGGGCCAGGCGCGGCACGTCCGGGAAGGCCTCCGTGAAGGTCTGGACGAAGCGCTGCGACTGCTCCAGGCTGATGCCGCCGCCGCCCTCGCCCCAGGCGCCGATGTAGGCCATGTCCACGCTCTCGAGCAGCGGATGGCTGTTGAAACGGCGGCCGCACTCGCGGATCAAGCCGCCAAAGCGCTCGAGGTAGACGGGATGGTCCTGGTCGGGGCAGCTGAACGGCTTGCCCTTCTCGAGGTTCTCGACCATCGGATACTTCTTCGCGTACCACGCCGGCACCGGCGTCTGGCCGGCCGAACCGAAGGCCATCAGGCGGATGGCCAGGGTCTGGCCGCGCTGCTGGCAGGTCTGCAGCGCCCGTTCGATGACCGTGAAGTCGTACCTGCCCTCCTCCGGCTCGAATATCTCCCAGAACCAGCGGCAGTAGGCCACGGTGGTCGGCACATATCCGTCATCGACCGGGAACCGGGCCGGGGGGAACTCGGTCGGACCGCACTCGTCCCAGCTCGTCCCAGGGTAGAGCGGGTCACCATTGAAATGCTGGAAGGTGCAGCAGCCGCGATGGGGATTGGCCAGATACGTGCCGACCGGCACCGGGCGGACGCGTTGGATGACTTCAGCCATGGTGGGGACCCTCGGTGAGGGCGGCAGTATCGACCATCCTACGCTGCGGCAAGCGCGTCGACCGCTGTGTCGTGCTGGGAAGCTTGTATCTGGGCTAGCTTTGCCCAAATTGGACTTCTCACCGGGACGATGGGGGCAGGGCGATGGGCAAGGCGGCTACGGACAGCAGCGTCTGTGAACGCGTCTCAGCGATCATCCGCGAGGAGATTGTCGCCGGGACCTTCACCCCAGGCATGCGCTTGCCGACTGTTCGCGAACTCAGTCGATTGCACGGCGCCAGCCCTGTCTCGGTCATGCAAGCGATCGATCGGCTCGCCCAGCAAGGGTATCTCGACCGCAAACAGCGCCAAGGCGTGCGCGTGACCGCACGTGACTGCTGGCAGGTGCACCTGAAGCATCTCGCCATCGCCATCGGCGTGGCATCGAACCTGACATCAGGGTTGATGCGCAGTCGCCGATCACTCGCCGGCATGCTGCACGCCGAATCCCTGCTCGAGCGCGCGGGTTGTCGGGTCTCCTTCCATGGCTGCGTCAGCTACCCATATGGCGATGGGCTCCGTCGGGCCTGGATCCCGCCACGACAGCTGCCCGGACTCGGGCAGGCTGATGCGCTGATCGCAGCGGGCGTCTACGAGGCCAACTACCTCGGCAGCCTGCGCGAGCTGGGCTTGCCGGTGGTGGTCTACGATCTCGACGCCACCAGCATGCGTTGCGATTCGGTCTGCGTCGATGACACCGGTTCGGGCTTCGCCCTCACGGAACTGCTCATCCAGAGCGGCTTCCGCGACATCGCCTTCCTCGGTTCAGCGCTCAACATCTCCGATCGCCAGCGGCTGTGGAACTACGACCCCTGCCTGCTGCTCCGTGCCGACGGCTACCGCTTGGCGATGCGTGCCCATGGGTTGGCCGAGCACCTCTACTTCGCTGAGGCGGGAAAACCGGTCGATGCGGTGGTCGCGGCCGCGCGGCAGGCGCTGCCGGACTGCCGCGCCTTCGTCGTGAATGGCCCAGGAGCCAAAGCCTGCGAGGCCATTCCCGGTGTGACCATCGCCCGCTGGGCCGACATCGGCGACACCGAGGGCTGGGCAGTAGATGAGTTCATCGCTGGCATCGACTTCGCCCGCATGGGTGAAGAGGCGGTGCGGTTGGTGGAGGCACGCCTGTCCGATCGCACAACTCCGATTCGCCGATCGCTCATCTGGCCGACATTTTCATTGCGACGTGGCGGTTCCCTTGTGGCTGGAGCGGCAGCACGCTGGAACCGGACTACGAATCCCGCCCGCTCATCGAATGCCGCCATCAGCACCGTGTGTACGGCCACGTAGTCCCGCATCGTCACCCGAACCGCAGTCGGGAGTCCGCTTGTTCCGGCCTGTGCGCGCGTAGAAGTTGGGTCAGCGCATCTGCATCGGCAGATCGACGCTGCTGTTGGGATTGTGGCGCCACTGCTTGAAGAGGAAATGGTGTTCGGTGGAGATGTGGTTCGTGGCAGGAATGGCCGGACACTCCGGATCGACAACCAGAACGGCCTCCATGTCCTGCTGCGCGACCGGCTTCTGCAGCAGATTGTCATACACTTCTCCGCGAGTGAAGACGCGGAAGTAGTGACTCTTGCCGATGAAAAAGGTGCCGGTGGCGGAGAACCAGGGATTGCTGCCGATGGCCGGGTCGAAATTGGTGAACGGCGTCGGCGCCGGTCCCCGACCAGTCGCTTCCACCGGTTTCCAGCGGGCGATGCAATACTCCATTTCGTCTGTCGTAGCCGCCGGGTTGATGTCGTAGCAGGACGCATCGACCTTGTTGTTGCGGTCGAAGTCCATGGGGCGGAAATCGACGTACCCGGAACTGGCGCCAAGGAAGGACATGCGCCAGTCGTTGAGCATGCGCTCCATGACCCGTGCACGATCCCTGGTGTTGATCGTTCTCGATACGCCCTTGAGCGAGATGGTGATCGCCAACGGATTGGATGGATCGTCGACCAGGGAACGGATGGTGTTCTTCACGGGATTCTGATCGACACTATAGATGTATTTGGGTGTTGCAGTGCTGTTGATGGGATTGGCGCCATTGCGATAGCCGGGATTGCTCCAGTCCTCGCCGAGTTGGCGCAGGAACAGGGCATCAACCTCCTCGATGGTGTCGTAGGCCATCGGATCACGTAGTCCAAGTGGGCTGAAGCCGGTCCTCGGATCGAAGACCAGGTTGGGGTACTGCACCCAGGTGGCTCGGACGTAGGAGATCGCCGTACTCAGGGCATGGGCGAGATCGAAGAAATAGCTGTCGGTGTAGACCATCGGCTGGATCACGTATCGGGAATTGCTGTGCAGGTAGTTCAGCAGCGGATTGTAGGAGTGGGTGCACCAGGCAATGTTGCGGATCCGCTGATGGAGTTCCCGTGTTCCGGCCGCCCGGTCGACGTCGATGTCCTTGCCCAGGTTGTCGACCATCCCCAGGTTGTCGCCTGCCACGACATCGGATCGGCAGAGCGGACCAGGATAACGCTGCTCCGGTGTGCGAGGGTCGAGTTTATAGTTATGGTAATAGTTGACGATGCCGCCGTCGAGGGGAGCGGAGAATTCCGACAAGCCCGAATTCAGTTGCGCGTTCAGGATATCATGCGCCCTGGACATCACCGGATTGCCGCCGGCATCGCGGTACGATTTCACATAGGGCGGGAGGTAGGACGTGATCATCGAGGAGATGGTCAGGGCCGGCGCCGTCAGCAGGTTGATTTCCCACGGATTGTCGAGCTTGCCGTGGTACCAGCGCCGTTCCGTCCCCTCATCGCGCCAAGCCAACTTGTTATCGACGAGGTCGCCGGAGGTCGGAGACAGCGAGGAGACGCCCGGGGAGACGCAGACGAAGCGGCGGCCACCGACCTCCACCCAATCGTCGAGGCGGTAATAATGACCGGACCTCCATGGCTGGACGGCGACGATCCTGCGCCCGAACGGGGTCAGAGAGGTGTTCCACCGCGCCCAATCGGTGGCGAAATCCGGCGAACTCTTCTGGCCATCCTTGAACCAGCCACGGTTCCCGAAGGCGCTCGGCCAGTTGTCCGGCATGGCGTAGCCATTCGTGGCATAGAGGAAGTTCCACCAGGAATGCTGGGGTCCAAGCTGGGCATGGACATAGGGGCAGGACGGCGGCTGGCCGACGGGCGTGAGGATTTCCCCGCCATTCGGGTTGGCGGCAATGCTCTCGTAGGCGGCATCGACGCTGTTGCTGAAGCCGTAGATCCTACCGCCCTGCATATCCGTCGTGCTCCCCTGCCAGTGGCTGAAATTGCCGTACCAAGGGAATTTCTCGGCGGGTGAACCCGTCGGGTTCTGGACCGAGCGGAACATCATGGGGAAGGTGGCCGGCAGTCCGTTGCGCGAACCAGACGCCCAGGCCCGGTCGGCGTTGCTGGCGCTGCCGCGACCGAGGAAGACATGGCTCGCACGCAACCGACCAGGGAGATCGCGGATATCCGAGTCCCAGCGGCTGACGTGGTTCTGCAGGACGTACCCCTTGTGCTCGACCCAGGCCGGGACCTTCCGATAGTCGTTGTCCGGGTCTGACCAGTCGAGGTTCATGGCCGCGCGCGGATTGGTCTGGAAATGACCGGATAGATCCTCGACCCCGACCGCGTAGCGCAGGCGGTAGCGCGCCTTCCGACGCCGGTCATCAGGCGTACCGCCCGATATCCTGCGCAGGTTCTCATCGAGGAACAGACCCTCGTTGCGTTCCGGCGTCGGTGCCGCAGCGTCGATGAATACGGTATGCACCACCGGGGTCGGATTGGCGATGGCCGGGGATGGACGGGTGACGTTATGGTAGTTCGGCTCGTAGAGGTGGCCTCGCGAGTCGTAGACTTGGCTCCCGCTGGCCCGGGAGTACAGGCCATCGTAGCTGTTGTGGAAATCGTACCACCAGGCGTAGCGGTATTGGGAGTCGATCGTCTGCAGGGTGAAGGCCAGATGGTTGTATTCGCTGACCTCGACGCCCTCGAGAGCGTTGGAGCTATCGGCATAGCTGAGCCTGTTCTGCCTTCTGCTGCCGACGAACGGGGCACGGTATGGCCCGTCGAGATGCTGCGGAGCCCGCGGCACGGAGACCAGTGCTCCCCGCGATGCGATGTCCAGGTCCGTGGCGTTGTAGTCCTTGAGGATCTGCTCCGTGGCGTGGGCAAGAGCGCTCTGCGCCGCGACGTAGGCCAAGGTGTTGAACTGCTCGCTGCGTCCCGTCATCTGCTTGCGGGCAGCGCTGCGCAGGAAGGCGTAGCCGACCATGACGGCAAAGGCAGCCAGAGCGAGGCAGAGCAGCAGGGCCGAACCGGAGCGAGCGACAACCATGGATGCGTTCCGTCAATAGGTGGGGATGCCGGGGCCAGCGCAGCTGAAGCTGTAGGTGCGGCTGAGTCCGGCGACGGTAGGATGGGTGATGGTGAACATGATGCGCACCTGGCTGGGACGGTCATCGAGGCTGCCTCTGCCGCGACCATCCACGAAGGTGCCCGGGCATGCCCAGACCTTGGTGGAACTGCCATCGACGACCGTCGCCCTGCCCAGGCGATCAACGAGTTCGAGACGAAGATCAGTGCAATCCGAGAGGATGGGCCGGGCCTTGCGCTTGAGTTCCTCGTAGTCGCCGATGTCGCTGTCCTCGCCCGTGCCCCAGCAGTTGGTGTCCAGGAGCGGCTGCGGGCTTCCCGTCCCGGTCTCGCGCACCAGGCGCGGCACCGAGAGAAAGCCGTTGAAATATGGCCAGCCGGCATCCTTGTAGCCGTTGGGAACGGTGTGGCTCATCCTCGATCCACCGGATATCTTCCAGTAATCGCGCGTCTGATCCGCAAACACCCGCGTCCAGCGAGCAGAACTGCTGGTCGCTACCGTGATGAGTCCGGTGTTCCCGCTCCAATGCCAGCGAGTCCAGAGGATGTCCGTGTAACCGGGGAAGGAACCGACGCTCCTCTGGGTTTCCATGCGCGTCTCATAGAGGTGGCTGAGCGGCGAGCGTTGGACATGCATGAACACCAATTCGATGCTGCGATCGGTGACATGCGAATTCAGGAAAACGGTGGCGCAGGGATGCAGGGTGGCGAACTCCGCCGCCAGCTTCCCATGCACGGTCCGGGCATCGCCGTCCATGGTCTGCATGGCCTGCAGGCGTCGGGTGGTCTGCAGCATCTGCGCAATCGACATGGTCGCGATTCCGGCGACGAGCAGGGTCAGGACGACGGCGATCAGCAGTTCGATCAGGGTGAAGCCGGGGCAACGGGGATGATGGCGGTTCATGGCTTGCGCCTGATCAGACGGCCGGTGATGGAGGCGTACATGGTGCCGTCAGCCCCATCGCGGACGTCGACGTGGACGGTGACCGCCACCGTGGTGCCGAGCGGGCCCTCCAACGGGGTCTCATCGCTTTCGCGTCGTTCCACCCAGAGGCCGTTGAGGTATCCCGAGGCGGTTCCTCCGCTGCTGGTGAAGGTCGGGTCGGTCTTCATCGGGCTGGGATCCTCGAATACGGCCAGCGCTGTTGACATGCCCAGGGACATCCCATGGGTCGAGCGCGCCAATTGCAGGCCGTAGAGGATCATGGCGCAGGCTGCGGTCAGGGCGAAGGTCAGGACCAGCACGCTGGCCATGACCTCGATGAGGGTGAAGGCGCGGTCGGGGCGGTTCATGGAGCCCACCACCAGGCGCGCCGGCTCAGCATCTCCTGCGTCACCGTGTCGTGGACCGGCGCCCCCAGCGCGGAACCATTGGCCTTGCGCAGTTCGTGGTTGACGTAGTTCTCCGTGGCGATGGGTGTGCTGGCAGACCAGGTCGGGCCGGGTTTGCCCCAGATCTTGCTCTTGTCCTGCCAATCATTGCCGGTGATGGTGTTGTCCAGGGCGCGGGTGCTGGTGTTCTTCACGCGGATGACCTTGACATGCCCCTCGGGGCTGACGCCGACGCGGTACATCGGCGAGATCGAACGCAGGGCAGCCTGGGCCGTCATGAAGGTCGCCGTGTCGTCCGGGGCGTCGGGGGCGAGGGTGATCCAGTAGAAGCCGGTGCGGTTCACGAAGGAGGTGGCTTCGCGCTGGGCCGCAGATAGCCCGGGGTATGACGCGTCACGATCGCTCCAGTTGCGTCGCCAGGCCGTGCCGTTGCAGCGATCCATGACGCCGGCATGCCTGCTGGTGAGCGCGGGGTAGGTCGGCACGAAGGGATCCTGGTTGTTGGGTCGGGCGGTGTCGAGCTTCCAATACCCCTGGCGCATGCGGAACCAATCGTCGCAGACCGTGCCATCCGGGTGGAACAGGATCATGTAGTCGAGCCATTCCGCATTGATCAGGGGACGCGGTTCCCCCGCGCGGTGCAGGGTGTAGGTGGCGGTGTCAACGTGGTCGACGATCCCCGGGGTCATCCCCCCGTTGTCATGCAGCACCACCCGGTCGCTGGGGTTGCGGCAACCGGGGATCTCGCCGTCCCAACCCTCGTAATAGAAGCCCGAGGGACTGGCCAGACGGCCTCCCACCATGGTCCGCGACATGCTGCCCAACTCCCAGCCGAGGAAGCCCTGGCTCTCGCCCTTCAATGCCGGGTCGTAGCCGCCCCAAGTGTGCAACTTGCCGTCGTTGGGATCCCACCAGCCGAACCAGGGCCGCGGGTAGGTCGCCGTGTAATAGCCGCCGCGATCCGGGGCCAGGTTGTCGCCATTGTCCTGGTCGAGCAGGGCGAGGAACCGCACCTTGCCTGGAGGCAGGATGTGCGGTTCATCGACCCAGGAACGGGACACGAGTTCGACATAGTCCTTGATCGGGATGGTGTGGTGGCCCAGCGCAGGTTCGTAGCCGTTCGCCGGGGAAGCCCTCCAGTCGTAGTAGGGGAAGCGGTTCCACAGGCGTTCATCGATGTTCCAGCCGCCCGTCTGGTCGGCCGTGCCGATGACGCGATACCAGTGACCCCCCTTGCGGTTGTTGAGGATCCGCCCCGAGCTGCCCGGTGCATTGGTGATGTTGAAGGCCACCGCGTGCGTATAGTTGCGCAGCAGGGCGCGTTCGCGGGTCTCCCGCAGCACCGCCGCCAGTTCCTCGGCGGCGCCGCGCACCTCCGCCTCGCGGCGGTCGGTGGACGAATAGGGAATGACGAATCCGATCATGATCATGACGATCATCAGCACGACCAGGATCTCGATCAGGGTGAACGCCTGCCGACGGTTCATGGAATGCCCTTGTCGTAATTCAACGGGGCGATGTTGTCGCGGTTGTCCGCGGCATCGCGCATCCAGTCGGCTCGGCCGTTGGGCCCGGCGCTCCACAGTTCGAACTCGAGTTCGAGGGTGCGAGGTGCGTAGAGTCGGCGGTCGGAGCGCCGCAGATCGTTGAGGTCAGGCAGGGCGGGGGGATTGGACACCAATGGTTTGGCATCATACGCATCGATGGGAGCGAGCGTACGCCGACCTTGCGGATGCAGACCAATCTGGTTGGCTTTGAGGCCTAGGCAGACCGTGTCGCTATAGGAGATGGCCGCGGTGCGCATGCCTTCGACGACCTGGCAGACGTAGATGATGGGGCGCCTCCAGGCGTCGAGAATGGCCTCGCCATCGACATGCCGGGCTGACAATTCGCCCCGCAGGTAGTCCTTGGCCCATCCTGACCGAGCGGCGCTGAGCGGCGAGACCAGCAGCGCTCCAGTGGGCAAGGCGGGCAGGGTCAAGTCAACGAGGACGCCACCGGTGACCTTGATGTGGCCGGAGATGATGGCCAGACGGACCCGCTCGCGGGCCATGCGGTTGGCGACCAGGGAACCAGAACCGCCGTAGAAGGGCATCTGGGCATTGCGGTAGGCATGGGGGCTGGCCCCCTGATAGGCGTAGAGGGCGGCCGCCGCATTGGCATCGGCCATGACCTGCTGCCTGTCCGCATCGCTGATGTCGGTGCCGAGATGGTAGAACAGGCGGTTGGTCCAGGCCGCGCCGGAGCCGATGTCGGCATAGGTCTGTTGATAGGGATAGGGCCCGAGTTCCGACCGGAACAACCGCAGAGCCGTATCGACCTTGGCCATCACCGTACGGGTGGCAGACTTCCTCGCCTCGCGATCAGCCATGCCGATCAGAGGCATGATCAGACCCAGCAGTATGAGGAGGATGCTGATCACCACGAGTAGTTCGATCAGGGTGAAGCCGCAATGGACCTGTCTCATCTGTTCCTCCGTGCCTCCATCCGGATAGTGTCGTAACCCGGCAACCTGTGACGGTCGAGTTGGTGAAGTGTCGTACTGGATGCAAAAAGGCCAGATAAACCAGTGATATTTTAATCCGGGAGGGTGTCCGCGAGACTTGGTGACGGCTGCGGTCAGACAACGACTCGTGTTTTACGATCGCCGGATCTTCCAATACCGCATATCATTATGTGCTACCGTCAACGCTACTCAGATTCTGGAAGTACGGAAAAATCCGCTCCATTCCGTGTCTCACACGGATTGCGCTCGCTGCTCTCGGCTGATCACCATGCGTCGATCCGGGACATCGAGCCTGGATTGACAATGCCTACATCGAGACGCAAGGTGAACGCGCCCGCTGAACGACCAAGATGGTTGGCTCGACCCGCAGGACATCATGGCGACCGACGGCTACCCTCCTAGCGAACCACCACTACCGGAAACCGGTTCACTGCGCTATGGTCGCTATGCGGACGAGGCTGACGGCACACGGGACCGGCTGCTCGACCGTCCGGTGACGTTGCGCAGTGCGCCAACGGAGTCCGCCGAGGACCTCCTGGCGGAGGCACGCTTCCTCGCCCGCATGCCCTATCCCGGCCTGCCCTGCGTCCACGATTTCGTCCGCAACGATGCTGGCGCGGCGCTGGTGATGCCGGCGCTCAGCGGCCTCACCCTGTCGGGGGCGGTGGCCGCCCGCGATGCCGGACAGTCGATTGCGGCGATCGCCGATCCCGTCGCCTGCACCCTGACCTTCCTGTCCATCTGCAACGCCCTGCGCGCCGCGCATCTGCGCGGGGTGGTGCATGGCGACCTCCGCCCGGACCTGATCCTCCTCACCGATGACGACCAGGTCGTGATCGAGGGCTGGTCCAAGGCCATGACCACGGTGCAGCGGCCGCTGACCATGCGCTTCTGCGCCCGCACTCCGGTGCCGGCAGACCTGGCGGCGGATGATCTGCAGCGCGACATCCGCAGCGTCGGTTGCTGCCTGTTCCTCGCGCTGACCGGATCGCCGCCACCGCTCCACGAAGATCGGCTGGGTGAACTTCCGCCTGAGTTGGCCGTGCGCATACCCGGCATGCTCCTGGCGACCGTGCGCAAAGCGATCGGATCGAGTGCGATCGGCGGCTTCGCCTCGATGGCCGAGGTGCGCGCCGAACTCCTCGGCTACCTCGCCGGCCGGGCTCCCAGGACCCCAGACACCGTCACCGGCGCCTGGGCCGGATGGCAGCGGGTCGCCGCCCTCCTGCTGGTGGCGCTGCTGGCCGTTGGTGCGGCGCTGGCGTTGAACTGGCGTTCCCTCAGCAGCTACGCCGTCTGGGGCGATCCGCTGGTCGACGACGACTTCGAGGATGCCGGGCCGCAGGCCACCTGGAAGTCACGTTGGAGCACGCACGGGAGTTGGCGGCACGCCGAGGGCAAGCTGCTGTCCGATGCCGATTACGATAATGCCCTGATCCTGCGGCAGCGGCTGTCGCCGCCGGTGGCCATCGAATACACCGGGCGCATCAACTCCGCCGCCGACCGTCCCGGCGAACTGTCGGTGTGGTGGTGCGAAAGCGATCCTTTCAGCGTACGCCAGGGCGAGAACATCGACGATACCCGTTCCTGGTTCGTCCAGGCCGGTGCCTACACCAACTCGCTGAGCTGCATCGCCCAGACCCCGGAGACGCTCCGCCTGGGCTTCAGCGACTTCTGCCTGGTTCCGGATCGTGAACACCGTTTCCGCGTGGAGATCGACGTGCAGCGGCTCACCATGTGGGTGGACGGGGTGAAGATACTCGAGCACCATCCGCTGGTGCCGTTGGGCGATGGCCATCTGGGCCTCTACACCTGGGACTCGGGCAAGTCCTTCGACAATGTGCGCATCTGGCAGCAGCCGCTGCCGGCCCAGGTCTCGCCGCTGGTGATCGGCGACGAGGCCCTGCGCAGCGGTCGCCATGCCGATGCCGTCGCCGCCTATGGCCGGATCGCGACGGCGCATCGCGGGCAGCCGCTCGGTCTGCAGGCCCTCTATTACCAGGGTCTCGCCCAGCACTGCCAAGGCCAGTTCAGCCAGGCCCGCAACCTCTGGTCGGGACTCCCCGACGGCGAATTGCACTGGCTGTCTGAATGCCTGAGCATCGAACACGTGGTTCAAGACAGCGGCATGGCCAACGCTATCGCGCTGTTCAAGCGGCTCTGGGCCGCACATCCCGGCCTGCATGACGTCCTGCGCGAACGCTGGCAGGTGTGCGCCCAGAAGCTCAAGAAGGAACAGCCGCTGCGCATGACCGCGATCGATGAGTGGATCGCCCTGCGCGATGCGACCTTCGCCGAGGACCGCGCCTCCGCCTGGCTTGTCGCCACCATGCTCAACCAGATGTCGCGCTGGGAGGAGACCGCCCGACGCTTCCCTGAACAGCGCCGCGAGATGATCAAAGCCCAGCTCTGCCTCGGGCGCAACGCCGAGGTGTTGGCTGACCCGCATGCAACCACGAAGGAGATGCTAGCTGCCCGCATGAACCTTGGTGATCTCGCTGGGCTGGCCGATGCGCCAGAGATGAGCCGAGCCCCCCGCGGCCTGCTCCTGTGCCAGGTCGGGCGGGCGGCCGAGGCGGTCCGGCTGAATCCGCTAGCGGCCCAGATTTATCTCGGCGGGGTCGACCGCCTGTTGGCCACGGGCGCACTCGATGGGCAGGCCAATGTCGCACTGATCGCCACCGGCCGCCTCGCCGAAGCCGCCGGTGGCGGCGTGCCAGGTTCACCGCGCTCGGGTCGCAGCGGAACCGCCAACCTGCTGCTCGGCCGTCTCGACGAGGCGGAGCGGCTCAAGGTGGACACCAGTCTCCACCGCCTGCTGGAGGCGCTGCTCAGCGGCCGCAGCCAGGATGCGCTAGCCCTGCGCCAGCGCATCAAGCCGTACCGCAACCGTAACTGCTACGTCCCCTGGTTCCTGCTCATGGTCGGTCTGCCGATGATCGATGAGGCTCTCGGCGAGGCCGGGGCCCTGCGCAAAGCCATCGAGCACGGTGCGACCCAGACGAGCGGGTGGGGCGGGCGCTGCGCCCTGGTGTGCGCCGCCGCCCTCGATCCGGCCAAGGACGAGGCGGTCATCGCCATGCCCTGGCGCACCGAGGCCGGGGCCTGGCTGCTGATCGCCCGGGCCCTCCGCGCCGAACTGGCCGGAGACAGAACTGCTGCCGTGGCCTCGTGGCAGGCCTACCTGGCCCTGCCGCCAACCCAGCGCCTGCTCGAGACCTTGATGCCCAGCGTCGAGGGCGAAGCCATCGCGCGTTGGCGGATCGCCTTGCCGGCTCCCTGAGGCCCGAATCCCAGCCCAACGCTGGGGTCCAACCAGTGCCGTCGCCCCACCAGGCAGGATTGCCATGCGAGATCTGCACTTGGCATGCAAATACTGGTTCAGAGGGTGGCGCCATGCGTGAGGAGGTCGAACGGGTGCTGGGCGGCGACCGTGAGGCGTTCCGCGGGATCGTCATGGCCTATGGTCCACGGGTGCGCGCCTTCCTGGCCGCTCATCTGTCCAATCCCCAGGATGTCGAAGACCTCGCGCAGGAGACCTTCATCGCCGCCTACGAGGGCCTCGACCGCTTCGACCTTGAGGGCGATTTGGCGCGCTGGCTGATCGGCATCGCGCGCAACAAGTTCCTCATGCACCTGCGCTCGGCCTACCAGTCGGTCCGCGGCAAGGAGCGGCTGCGCTGCGCCATCCTCACCCAGACCTCGGCCGACGTGGCCGAGGGTCTGGAAGGCGACGATGCCGAGGCGGTCGCCACCCTCCGGCAATGCCTGGACAAGCTCGAGGGGCGGATCCGCACGGTGATCAACGCGCGCTACTTCGAGGCCCAGCCAGTCACCGGCATCGCCAAGGCCCTGGCGACCTCGGCGACGGCGATCAGTTCCCTGCTTTTCCGCGGCCGGAAGATGCTTGAGGAATGCATCGGGAAGGGGGCGTTGCGTGACGCCTGACCGCCATGCGCTGGTGGAAGGATTCCTCGACTCGACCCTGGACGAGGCCGGCCTGCGCCTCGTCCAGGACCTGGTGGCCAACGACGCCGAGTTCCGACGGGAACTGGTCGGTGCAATGCGCATGCACGGCAGGCTGTGCAGCACCGTGCATCCCGATGCCGCCTGCGCGGAACTGGCCAGCCTGGTCGGACGGGCCATCGGCTCGGTGCGACCCGCCGAGCGGCGCTTCACCGCCCGGGTCATGAGCCGGATCCCATCCCGCCGCCGTGGCATGGCCGCATGGTGGTTGCGCGGCCCGGCGCTTGCGGCTGCAGCCGCGATCCTGGTGGCGGTGGCGGGCTACGCCCTGGTCCTCCTGACCGGCCCCGGTCCACGCGACGACAGCCCCTATGTCGCCGAGATCGCCGAGATGCACGGGGAGGCGATCTGGCGCAGCCCGGATGGCGTCATCGCCAAGGCCGCGCCCGGCATGCGCCTGGCGGCCGGCGGCGTTCTCGAGACCGGTGCTTCAGCCCACGTCGCCCTGCTCTGGTTGGGCGAGGAGACGCGCGTACGCCTCGACGCCGGGGTCCTGGGACTGGACGTCGCCGCCGACGGCGGCAAGAGCCTGCGCCTGGATCGCGGCTCGATCCGGTGCGAGGTGGCAACGCAGCCGGCCGCCAGCCCGCTGCGTATCCGCACCCCGCAGGCCGAGGCCGTGGTGGTGGGGACGCGCTTCACCCTCGGCGTATGGTCCGAGTCGACGCGGCTGCGCGTCGATGAAGGCCTGGTCCGGCTGACCTCGGCCACTGGCGGCCAGCGCCTGGACGTGGCCGCTGGCGCCCAGGCCGTGGTCGCCGGTCGGGTCTGCTTCGCCAGCCGTCCGCTCCCCAACGTGCCGCGCGAGGGGTTAATTGCCCTCTACGCTTTCGGCGAGGGGGCAGGTGATACGATATTCGATGTCTCTGGCGCAGGCGAACCGGCCGACCTGCGCATAGCGGATCCCGGTGCCATCGTCTGGCTGCCAGGTGGCGGCCTGGACATCCGGCGCCCGGTGGCGATCCGTTCGCTGGCGCCGGTCAAACGGCTGCAGACGGCGATCGATGCATCCCGTCGCGCCACGCTGCTGGCCTGCGCCAAGCGCGATGCCCCCGGCGACATGGCGATCGTCAGCCTTGTCGGCAGCAGGGCCGCCCTTGGACTGGACCTCAGGACGCCGTCCATGGTCCCGCATGACCTGGTGCTGACCATCGACCTGCGCAGCGGTCTGTGGGGCAACTACATCGATGGCGGCCAGACCTCGACCGGGAAGCTCGAGGCAGCCCATTTCTCCCACCCTGGAGACCTGCACCTGCATCTTGGTGGCCTGGAATCCTCCCTGTCGAAGGACTCCAAGCTCCAGCCTCTGTGTGGCGTCCTGCACCTGGTGGCGATCTACGACCGCGTGCTGGCAAACGACGAGATCGTTCGAAGCCGGCCGTCCGCCGCGCCCTGAGCGCGCTGCAGCCGGCCGGTCTGGCACAGCGGCAGAGCAGAAGATCCCGCGCGAGATCCGGCCGCGAGGTGCAAACACTGTGCATATGGGACCTGATCGTCGCCGACCAGGCCACCCCAGCAAGACGTCGTCTCCATTCCGGCCGTCCGGGACCGGACGGCACCGGATTATCCATCACCGCGCCCTCCTCCGCCATCCTTACCCACTGATCCCACTGATCCCCCTCTCCTTTAGGATTCACCCATGCTGCGCACCCTCGCCGCCCTGCTTGTCATCCTGACGGCCGTCTCGGCGGTTGACACGCCGCCGACCATCTCGGCGATCGCCAATCAGACGAGGAACGAGGATTTTGCCACCCTCGCCGTGCCCTTCACGGTGGGCGATGCGGAGACGCCTGCCGGCAGCCTGACGCTGACCGCCGCCTCATCCAATACCACGCTGGCGCCGGTGGCCAACGTGGTGTTCGGCGGTTCGGGCGCCAACCGCACGGTCACCGTCACTCCGGTGCACAACCAGAACGGCGTCGTGACCATCACCGTCACCGTCTCCGACGGAGCCCTGACAGCAAGCCGGGCCTTCACCGTGACCTTCACGGCTCAAAACGATTATCCGGTGCCC
Organism: Planctomycetota bacterium; assembly: GCA_022841245.1. Lineage (GTDB taxonomy): Bacteria > Planctomycetota > UBA11346 > UBA11346 > UBA11346 > UBA11346. The sequence goes on along the minus strand of JALHRW010000006.1, from coordinate 52,142 downwards.
ACCTTGAATCCGCAGATCAACGGTACGGCCCGGGTCGGTCAGACCCTGACCCTCAGTTCAAGCGCCAGTTGGACCGACCCGGATGTTGGCGACACCATCGTGTCGACCACACGCCAGTGGCTTAGAGTGCAGGGGTTGTTCAGCGATCAGGAAATTTCTGGCGCCACGGGCACCAGTTATGTCGTCCAGACCGCGGATGTGGGCTGGTACGTCTATTGCTCAGAGCGCGCCACCGATAACCACGGTGCAACTGGCCAAGCGGCATCGAATTTGAAAGGTCTAGTAACCAGCACCGGCACCAACATGGCTCCCACCATAACGGCGATCGTCAATCAGACGGTGAACGAGGACTCGTCCACCGCGGCCTTGGCCCTCACGGTGGGCGATGCCGAGACGCCTGCCGGCGGTCTGACGCTGAGCGCCACCTCGAGCAACGCCACGGTGGTGCCGGTGGCCAACATCGTCTTCGGTGGAACGGGCGCCAACCGTACAGTGACGATTACTCCCGCGGCCCAGAAATCCGGTTATGCAGGCATCATCATCACGGTTTCCGATGGCAACCTGAACACCACCACAAGCTTCTCTGTGAGCGTCACCCCCGTCAACGACCCGCCGGTGAACACGGTCGTGCCGGTCATCAGCGGCACCGCGCAGGTGGGCCAGACCCTGACCGCCAGCACCGGTGCCTGGAACGACACGATCGACGCCGGCACCATCGCGTCCTATGCCTACCAGTGGCAGCGCGCGGACACGATCACCGGCACCAACCTGGCATCGATCGCCGGCGCGACCTCGGCCACGTACGTGCCGGTCGCTGGAGATACCGGCAAGTTCCTGCGCGTGCAGGTGACGGCGACCGACGCCGGCACGCCGCTGCCGGGGATGAGCGTCCTGGCCGCGTCGGGCTATACCCTCGCCGTGACCAACGGCACCAACACGCCGCCGACGATCAGCGCCATCGCCGACCTGACGGTGGCCGAAGACACCGCGACCAGCGCCCTGGCCTTCACGGTCGGTGACGCCGAGACGCCCGTGGCCTCGCTGACGCTCACCGCGACGTCGTCGAACCCCAGCCTGGTGCCGGTCTCGGCCATCGTCTTCGGTGGCTCGGGCGCCGGCCGGACGGTGACAGTGACCCCGGCGGCCAACCAGAACGGCAGCGCCACGATCACGGTGACGGTGTCGGACGGCAACCTGACGGCGAGCGAACCGTTCGTCCTGACCGTGACCGCGGTCAACGACGCGCCGGTGCTGGCCGCAGCGATCCCCGACCTGACGGCGACGGTCGGTGCAGTGTTCACCTACACCCTCCCGCTCGGCACCTTCACCGACATCGACAGCACCCTGACCTGGTCGTCGAACGAGACGCTCGGCTGGCTGTCGTTCAACGCCACCACCCGCGTCTTCAGCGGCACGCCGGGCGCCGGCGACGTCGGCGCCACCACCATCACGGTGGCGGCGAGCGACGGGGCGCTGTCGGCCAGCGACAGCTTCGTCCTGACGGTCAGTGCTGCAGCCAACGCCCCGCCGGTGATCACCGAGGGCACCAGCACGACCCTGGTGGTGAACGAGGACACGGCCGGTAGCAAGACCCTGAATGCCACCGACGCCAACGGCGATCCCATCACCTGGTCGATCCTCACCCAGGGTACCAAGGGCGTGGCGACGGCCTCGGGCACCGGTGCGTCGAAGTCGGTGGGCTATACCCCGACGGCGAACCTCAACGGCGCCGACAGCTTCGTGGTGCAGGTTGCGGACGGCCTGGGTGGCACGGATACGATCACGGTGCATGTGACGATCACGCCGGTCAACGATGTGCCGGTGAACACCGTCGTCCCGACCGTCACCGGCGCGGCGCAGGTCGGGCAGACCCTGACCGCGAGCGCGGGCGCCTGGAACGACACGACCGATGCCGGCACGATCGCCTCCTACGCCTACCAGTGGCAGCGCGCGGACAACAGCAGCGGCCTGAACCTGGCGGCCATCGTCGGGGCGACGTCGGCCACCTACGTGCCGGTCGTCGCGGATCTCGGCAAGTTCCTGCGCGTGCAGGTGACAGCCACCGACGCCGGCACGCCGACCCCGGCGGCCAGCGCCGCGGCGGTCTCGCTCTACACCGCCGCAGTGGCAGCCGCCGCCAACACGCCGCCGACGATCAGCGCCATCGCCGACCTGACGGTGGCCGAAGACACCGCGACCAGCGCCCTGGCCTTCAACGTCGGTGACGCCGAGACGCCCGTGGCCTCGCTGACGCTCACCGCGACGTCGTCGAACCCCAGCCTGGTGCCGGTCTCGGCCATCGTCTTCGGTGGCTCTGGCGCCGGCCGGACGGTGACGGTGACCCCGGCGGCCAACCAGAACGGCAGCGCCACGATCACGGTGACGGTGTCGGACGGCAACCTGACGGCGAGCGAACCGTTCGTCCTGACCGTGACCGCGGTCAACGACGCGCCGGTGCCGGCCGCAGCGATCCCCGACCTGACGGCGACGGTCGGAGCGGCGTTCAGCTACACCGTCCCGCTCGGCACCTTCACCGACATCGACAGCACCCTGACCTGGTCGTCGAACGAGACGCTCGGCTGGCTGTCGTTCAACGCCACCACCCGCGTCTTCAGCGGCACGCCGGGCGCCGGCGATGTCGGCGCCACCACCATCATGGTGACGGCGAGCGACGGGGCGCTGTCGGCCAGCGACAGCTTCGTCCTGACGGTGAGTCTGCTGCCCAACACCCCGCCGGTGGTGAGCGCCGCCAGTGCCACCCCTGCCACGGTCGTTGCCACGACCACGGCGCTCGCAGCCACCGCCACCGATGATGGCGGCGAACCGGCCCTGACCTACACCTGGAGTTCCAGCGGCCCGGCCACCGTGAGCTTCAGCCCCAATGGCACGAACGCGGCCAAGGCATCGACGGCGACCTTCACGCGCGCCGGCTCCTACACCCTGACCGTGACCGCCCAGGACGTCGGTCTGCTCACTGGCGTCCGTTCGGTCACCGTCACCGTGGCCGCGACGTCGACCACGATGATCGTCTCGCCGCCGGTCAGCGACGTCGTGATCGGCACCAGCACGGCGTTCTCCGCCACCGTGGTCGACCAGTTCGGCGAGGCGCTGGCGGTGCAGCCGGCCGTGACCTGGACGGTCTCGGGTGGTGGCAGCATCGATGCCACCGGCCATTTCAACGCCGGTTCGTCGGTCGGCGGACCGTGGACGATCACCGCTACCTCGGGTTCCTATGTGATCACGGCGCAGGTCAGCACGGTGCCTGCCCCGCCGGCGGCCGCGGGCGGCGGTGGCGGTGGCGGTGGCGGTGGCGGTGGCTGCGGAGCCGGTGGGGCGCTCGGATTGCTGCTCGTCGGCCTGCATCTGCTGGGGCTCAGGCGCCAGCGGCGGCACTGAGCCGGGTGGGGCTGGCCTCGATGGCCTGAGGCATGGCCGCAAATGCCGTGCGAGATTCGGCCGCGAGGTGCAAATCCTAGAGCATGAGGCACCCACATCGTCGACCAAGCCGCCCCAGGCGTCAGGCCACTGCACCGCATGTTTCATACAACCCTTCGCCCTGCAGTTACTTTGACTGCCTTGATCGCATAGCCACGCCGAAGTCTGGTCTGGCAGCCGCCAGGTCCGCCTACCCGGAGGACCAGGGATGAGCCGCCTTCTCATCACTGGCCTGGTCGTGGTCCTGCTGGGCGTGGTGGCGAGCTTGCTCTGGTGGGGCACAAGGCCTGCCCCTGCCCCTGCCCAGGGCGCACCAGTCGCGGTCGACCGTCCTGTCCCGGCCGTCCACCCATCGCCCGGGGTCGCGCCGGCTGCCGCGCCTGCGACCCCGGTCGCTCCACCGGCCACCCCGCCTGCCACTGACGAGGTCCGCGTGCGCACCCTGGTGACCCAAGCAGCCGATCCGGCGGTTCCAGAAGAACGTCGGGTCGCCGCCATCGGCGAGGCCGCCGCTGCCGCTGCGAAGGGGGACGCCACCGCGGTGCGCGCCCTGGTCGCCGTCGCCGACAGCGGGGCCTACCTCGCGCCGCAGGCCGTCCGCGCCCTGGGCGAGGTCGCCACCCCAGCGGCGCAGGCGTACGTCGACCACGCGGTGACCCAAGGGAACCCCATGATCGCTGCCGCTGCCGTCCGAGCGCTGGCGCCTCGCGGTGCGGCGGCGGTGCCGCTGATCGAGCAGACCATGCTGGCCAACCAGCGGCGCAATGACGGCTACCAGGACGTGATCTGCGCGGCCGCCATCGAGGCTCTGGCCGACACGCGTGCACCAGAGGCGGTCGCCCCCATGGCCCGCGCGCTGGCCGCCATCGTTGCTGACAGCACCCTCTCCTACCCGCACGCCGAGAAGATCGTCGCCGCCACGCAACGCCTCGGCCGGGCCGAGGCCGTGCCGGCCTTGCAGCGGCACATCGAGCGCCTGCGCCAGGACCGCGACGCCATGACCGACAATCCCATGGGCCGCGGCTACCTCGATGGCCTCATCGCCCAGACCAGCGACGTCATCGCCACCCTGAACCGCCCTATGGGGACCCAACCGTGAAGAACCTCGCCTCCCTCCTGGTCGCGTACTGCCTCACCCTGGCCGGACTGTCCGCGGCCACAGCGCCAGTGGCGGTGAACCAGAGCGTGTCGACTGTCGAGAGTTCGGCCCTGTACATCCAGATCACAGCGACCGATGCGGATGCTGGCGATGTCCTGACATATCAGGTGACCACGCCACCGTCCGTAGGCACGCTGGCCTGTCGCTTTGCGCACAGGGCCGACTATTGGATCTACACCTGCAAGCCAGGGTTCGTCGGGACGGACACCTTCACCTTCACGACCACGGACCAGACGGGCCTGAAATCCAACACCGCGACCGTCACCATCTCCGTCAAGTCCAATGTCCCGCCCACGGCCAAGTACCGCCGCTTCATCGCCCATACCAACCAGGTCCTGCCAAGCGGTTTCGCCTATGTCGACCCTGATGTGGACATTCCCAACATTCCGACGCCCAACAGGCAGAAGCTCGTCTTCTCCCTGGTCACCCTGCCAAGCCATGGGACGATCGTCCTGACCGGTTCCAGCTTCCAGTATACCCCGGCCACCGGCTACGAAGGCCCGGACAGCTTCACCTGGAAGGTCAGTGATGGTTTGGCGACCTCGGCCCCGGCGACCGTCAGCCTCGTCGTACGCAAACCGACCGACCGGGCGGGCGAGGTCATCGAGGTGGTGGTCAACGAAACGCTCTATCCCGAGGTGAAGCTGGAGGTCGATCGCCTGCGGGATGATCTGCTCGCCGAAGGTTATGCTGCCCGTCTCGTCACCTGGCCGGCGGTTTCCAACGTGACGGAGATGTGGAACCACTTCAAGGCTGAGTATGATCGCACCGATCAGGTGTTCACGGGCGCCATCCTCATTGGCTCCCTGCCCAAACCGTATGGCACCGCCTACAACGACCTCCACTACTGGAACATGGATGCCCCGGCAGATGTGAAATACAGCGTTGAAACGTCCTCGTGCCAGATCTGGGTCAGCCGGATCATCGCAGACACCAGTTCCTATGGTAGCGAGAAGGTGCTGATCAAGCGCGCCTTGGAGGCCAACCACGCCTACCGCACCGGCCGCTCGCGCCTGCCCCACGCCGCCCACGTCTACGATGCCTTCGCCTACACCACGCCGACCTTGGCCAACAGCCTCCTCAGCCTGTGGTCGCGGGTCGCATTGCGCACAGAACTGTCCGACAAGGCCTCCAAGGAGAAGTTCCTGGCCCGCACCGACACCCCCACCGGGGCTGATGCCCTGGTCGCGGGCGGCGAGCTGTTCGAGGAATGCTCGCATGGCAACTCCAGCGTCTACATGAATGCCAACTTCAGCACCGCCCAGCTCTTCCGCTTCATCGCCCAGCAGCGCTTCGGCCTGCTGGAATCCTGCACCGTGGGCGCCTTCGGCGGCATCGGCAACCACCACATCTTCACCCGCGGCGGCGGCCTGGTCTGGGCGGTCAGCGGCACCATCACCAACTACGTCGGCGATTGGCGACTGACCCCCGATTACCCGAATGCCACCCGGGTCCGGTCCCTGCTCGCGAGCGGCGAGTCCTGGGGGCGCAGCCTGCTCGACCGCTACCCGTTCTACGCCTGGAACCGCACCGTCCATTACGGCGACCTGTCGATGGGGGTGAAGATGTCACCGTCGAATGAATTGCCGGTGGTCACGGCCTTCACGGCCAGCGCGAGCAAGATCGACACCGGCTCCAGCGCCACCTTCAACCTGACGTTCACCGATGCCGACCTGGGGACTTCCGACAGCCCGTATGCATCCTACGAGCACCGCATCGAATGGTTCCTCGAAGGCTACGATGGTGGGCGCAAAGAGCCGGTCGCCGTCCAGGACCTGAACGGCGCCACCACGGCCTCGATCACCCGCACCTTCAGCACCCCCGGCGTCTACACCGCGCGGGTCGAGGTGATCGACGAGTGGCAGGCGCGCGGCTGGAAGGAGCTGACCATCACCGTGTGCTCGCCGCCCACCGCCGTCGCCGACAGCGCCACGGTGGCTGCGGGAGGCACGGTCGTGATCCCGGTGCTGGCCAACGACGCCGACCCGGATGGACGGCCGCTGACCCTCGCCACCACCTTCCCTCCTCCGGCGCCCCTGCACGGCACGCGGACCGTCTCCGGCAATTCGGTGATCTACACCAATTCGGACCGCTCCTGGACCGGGACGGAGACCTTCGGCTACACCGTCGGCAACGGCCTCGCCAGCTCGACCGGGCTGGTCACCGTGACGGTGACCGGCGATGTGACGCCGCCGACCCTGGTGGCGGTGCAGAGCCTCGGGGCGGCCAACCAGGTGATGGTGATCGCCAGCGAACCGCTGGCCGATGGCAGCGGACCGCACGGCGCGGCCAATCCGGCCAACTATACGCTCGACCACGGCATCGCGGTGGTCGGGGCGGTGCGCAACGCCGACACCCGCAGCGTCACCCTGACCGTCAGCCCCAACCTGGTGGCCGGCACGACCTACCTGCTGCAGGTATCGAACGTCCAGGACACCGCCGCGGTGCCCAATACCATCCAGGCCGGCAGCCAGATGTCCTTCCAGTACACCCCGCGGGCCAACGGTCTGGCGTGGGACTACTTCACCGGCAACGGCGCCACCGTTCCCGACTTCACCCTGCTGACCCCGGTGGCCAGCGGCGTGAGCCCCAACGTCAACCTCGCCATGCGCACCCAGGAGCTCAACTTCGCGGTGCGCTTCTCGGGCATGATCAAAATCGACACGGCCGGCACCTACATCTTCACCACGGCGTCCAACGATGGCTCGCAACTCTTCGTGGACGGCGTGCTGGTGGTCAACAACACCGCCAACAACATGACCCAGAAGTCGAGCGCCAGCCTGACCCTGTCGGCTGGCTTCCATGACCTGGTGCTGGCCTATGCCCAGGGTACTGCCGCCATGGGTCTCGAACTGTGGTGGCAGGGCCCCAGCATCGCCAAGGCCCTGGTGCCCGATGCCGTCCTCTGGCACACCGTCAACACCCCGCCAACCATCACCGCCATCCCCAACCAGACCGTCGCCGAGGACGGCATCGCCGCCGCCATTCCGCTCACGGTCGGCGACGCCCAGTCCAACCCCGCGGTGCTGACCCTGAGCGCCACCACCTCCAACGCGACCCTGCTGCCGGTCGCGCAGATCACCTTCAGCGGCACCGGCACCGATCGGCAGGTCTCGGTCGCTCCGGGCACCGATCAGCATGGCACCGCGACCGTCACCGTGCGGGTGTCGGACGGGGTGAACCTCGCCACCGAGTCGTTCTCCGTCACCGTCGCTCCGGTCAACGACCCGCCGCGCTGCACCGACCAGCCACGCATCAGCGGCACCATCCAGGCGGGCCAGACCCTGACCGCGCTCGCCGGCACCTGGAACGATACGGTGGACGGCGGCTCCCTTTCCGCCCGCGCCTACCAGTGGCAGCGCATCGCCGACCCCGGCGATCCGGAGAACACCGCGGTGAGCCTCGCCGGCGCCACCGCCATGACCTATGTACCGGTGGCGGCCGATGTCGGTGCCTATCTGCGCGTCCTCGAGATCGCCACCGACAACGGTTCGCCGCTGCCCAAGGCCAGCGCCGCCGCGGCCTCGCTGTGGACGACGATGGTGACGGCCTCCGGCACCCTGCCCCCGTCGATCTCGACCATCGCCGACCTGACCATGAACGAGGATTCCACCAGCAGCGCCATCGGCTTCACCATCAGCGATGCCGAGACCACCGCGGATCTCCTGGCGCTCAGCGCCACCTCGTCGAATCCGACCCTGATCCCGTCGTCCAACGTGGTCCTGGGCGGGTCCTGGTCCAATCGCACGGTGAAGGTCACGCCGGCCGCCAACCGCTCCGGATCCGCGACCATCCAGGTGACGGTGATCGACACGGGCGGATTCCCCGCCTCCACGACCTTCACGGTGACGGTGCTGCCGATCAACGATCCGCCCGTCTGCACCGCGCTGCCGGCCATCACCGGCGCTCCCCAGGTGGGGCAGACCCTGACCGCCGCCTCCGGCACCTGGAACGACCTCAACGACAGCGGCACCATCGCCTCGTTCGCCTACCAGTGGCAGCGCGCTAACAGCGCCACCGGATCCGGCGTGGCGGCGATCGCCGGCGCGACCGCGGCAACCTACGTGCCGGTCGCCGCCGATATGGGCAAATTCCTGCGCGTGCAGGTCACCGGCACCGATGCCGGAACGCCGACGCCGGCCAAGAGCACCACCGCCTCCTCTGCCTATACGACCGCGATCACCAGCGGAACCAACACCGCGCCGACGATCAGCGTCCTCGCTGACCTGACGGTGGCCGAGGACACCGCGACCGGCGTCCTGGCCATCACCGTGGGCGACGCCCAGACCGCGGCGACTGCGCTGACCCTCACCGCCAGCTCGTCGAACCCGGCCCTGGTGCCGGTCGCGGGCATCGTCCTCGGCGGGTCCGGGGCAGGCCGCACCGTCACCGTGACGCCTGCCGCCAACCAGAGCGGCAGCGCCACCATCACCGTCACCGTCTCCGATGGCAGCCTGACGGCCAACGAGCCGTTCGTCCTGACCGTGAATGCCGTCAATGACGCCCCGGTCAACACCGTCGCTCCGGCCATCGCCGGGACCGCCCAGGTCGGCCAGACCCTGACCGCCAGCACCGGCACCTGGAACGATACGGCGGATGCCGGCCCGATCGCCACCTATGCCTACCAGTGGCAGCGCGCCGACAGCGCCACCGGCACCAACCTGGCGGCCATCGCCGGTGCCACCGCGGCCACCTACGTGCCGGTCGCCGCCGATGCCGGCAAGTTCCTGCGCGTGCAGGTTACCGCCACCGACGCCGGCACCCCGGCCCCGGTGAAGAGCGCCACCGTCGCCTCGGCCTACACGACCGCGATCACCAGCGGCACCAACACCGCGCCGACGATCAGCGTCCTCGCCGACCTGACGGTGGCGAAGGGCACTTCGACCGGCGCGCTGGCCTTCACGGTGGGCGACGCCCAGACCGCGGCGACCGCGCTGACCCTCACCGCCACCTCGTCGAATACCGCCCTGGTGCCGGTCGCGGCCATCGTCTTCGGCGGTTCGGCCGCCAGCCGCACGGTGACGGTGACGCCGGCGGCCGGTCAGCATGGCCTAGCCACGATCACGGTGACGGTGTCGGACGGCAGCCTGACGGCGAGCGAACCCTTCGTGCTGACGGTCACCGGATCGCCGGCGATCTTGTCGCTCCCGACCCTGACTGCGACGGTGGGTTCGGCCTACAGCTATGCCATCACCGCCACCGGCACGCCGGCCCCGTCGTTGTCGCTCAGCGGCGCCCCCGCGTGGCTGACCCTGTCCGGCAGCACGCTGTCGGGTACTCCGACCGCGAGCGGTACGTTCGGCCCGATCACCCTCACGGCGGCCAACGGGGTGCCTCCCGACGCCACCCAGACGTTCAGCCTCGCCGTGTCGGCCGCACTCACGGACCTGACCGATCCCGGCACCGGCACGATCACCGCCCAGGGGGAGCATGCGCCCGCCGAGGCCAAGCTCTTCGCCTTCGACAACCTGACTTCGCGCAAGTGGCTCGACTTCGCCGCCACCAACCCGTCGACCCGCGCGAGCTGGATCCAGTACCGGTTCCCGGGTACGGACCAGGGGGTGGTGAGCAGCTACACCATCACCTCGGCCAACGACGCCCCCGAGCGCGATCCGGCGAACTGGGCGCTGCTGGGTTCGAACGACGGCGGGGCGACCTGGACGACCCTGGATACGAGGACCGGCGAGAGCTTCGCCAGCCGCCTGCTGAAGAAGACCTACGCGATCGCCAATACCACCGGCTACAACATCCACCGCCTGCGCATCGATCGGGTGGCGAATCCTGCCACGGCCAACTCGGTGCAGATCGCGGAGATCGAACTCCTCGGCGTGCCCGGGGCCACCAACACCGCGCCGACGATCAGCGCCCTCGCCGACCTTACTGTGGCCGAGGATGCCGCCACTGGCGCCCTGGCCGTCACCGTCAGCGACGCCCAGACCGCGGCGACCGCGCTGACCCTCACCGCCACTTCGTCGAACCCGGCCCTGGTGCCGGTCGCGGGCATCGTCCTCGGCGGTTCGGGCTCCGCCCGCACCGTCACCGTGACGCCGGCCGCCAACCAGAGCGGCAGCGCCACCATCACCGTCACCGTCTCCGATGGCAGTCTGACCGCCAGCGAGCCGTTCGTGCTGACCGTGACGGCGGTCAATGACGCGCCGGTCAACACCGTCGCCCCGGCCGTCACCGGCACCGCCAAGGTCGGCCAGACCCTGACCGCCAGCACCGGCACTTGGCACGACGCCGCCGATGCCGGCACGATCGCCGCCTATGCCTACCAGTGGCAGCGCGCCGACAATGCCACCGGCGCCAACCTGGCGTCCATCGCCGGCGCCACCGCCGCCGCCTATGTGCCGGTTGCTGCGGACCTGGGCAAGTTCCTGCGCGTGCAGGTGACAGCCACCGACGCCGGCACTCCGACTCCCGCCAAGAGCGCCACCGCCGCTTCGGCCTACACCGCGGCCGTCACCGCCGTGGCCCCGTTGATCACCAGCCATCCCGCCAGCGTCACGCATACGGTGGGGCAGCCGGCGAGCTTCACGGTCGCGGCGACGGGTACGCCGGCCCCGACCTATCAGTGGCAGCGGTTGATCAGCGGCGTCTGGACGGCCATCAGCGGCGCCAATGCGACCACCTATGCCACCAGCGCAACCATCCTCGCCGACCACGGCGCCCAGTTCCGCGTCGTGGCCGCCAACAGCGGCGGCAGCATCACCTCGAACGTCGCCACCCTGACCGTGACCGCGGCCGGAACCCTGCCCACGCCGTGGTCGGCTGGCGACATCGGCACGACAGGCGGGTCGGTGTCGTACCAGGGCATGGTCGGTGCCGGCGAGGGCGTCACCGTGACCGGCTGCGGCAACGACATCTGGGGCAGCACGGACGCCTTCCGCTTCGCCTGCCAGCCCCTGACCGGGGACGGAACGATCATCGCCCGCGTCGGCTCGCAGACCAACAGCAACGCGTGGGCGAAGGCCGGCGTGATGTTCCGTGACAGCCTGACGTCCGGCAGCCGCCATGCCTTCGCGATGGTGACACCGACCAGTGGCGTGGGCTTCCAGCGCCGGACCACCACCGGTGGAGCCAGCGCCCATACCGCCGGCAGCCGATCAGCGGCTCCGCGCTGGCTGCGGCTGGTGCGCAACGGTACGACCATCACGGCGTCAGAATCCGCCGATGGCGTCGCCTGGACGCAGCTCGGCAGCACGAGCTGGCCGATGGGTTCCATCCTGTATGTCGGCCTGGCGGTGACCTCGCATGCCGGCATGACCCCCAGCACGGCGGTGTTCGACAACGTCCAGATCATCCCCAGCGGCGGAGGTTGAGGCCATGCACCACACCCTGAGGGCTTCCATCATGTCTTGGGCTTCCAGCACCCTGATCGTGCTTGTCACCGTCTTCCTGGCTGCCTGTGGCGGCGGAGGAGGTGGTGGCGGAGGCGGTGGCGGGGACGGAGGTTCGACGCCGAATCAGATCGCCCTGGGCAGTCGCGCCATGCCCGACGGGACGGTCAGCGTGGCGGTCGAGGGCGGCATCCATCCCGGAGCGAGCAGCACCTTCCTGGTCAAGACCTCCGCCGGCTATCCCGCCATCGCCAGCGTCGAGGTCGGCTGGACCGTTGCCGGAGATCCCGTGGCCAGCCTGGCCACCGTGACCACCGCCCGGTCCCCCGACTGCTATGCGGTCAGCATGGCGCTCCCTGCCGTCATCCCAGCGGGGGCCCGCGCCTTCGTGCGCCTGACCCACAGCGACGGGAATGTTGTCGAATCCGGTATCGAGGATTACCTGCTGCCCTGAGTGAGCCATCACGTAAGAGCAAAGAACCAAGATGGATCGGTGTTATAGTCGCGAGGATGCAGACCAAGGGTCTAGGCTATTCACGGTCGCACCAGACGGCATGACGTTGTCCCATGGCAGCCCGGTATGATAGGAACCAGACAAATACCATTGTTGTGGAGATGGCATCATCGCTGCCAAACATGAGCATGCCCCGTCACAAGAGCTGGCATTGGTTCGTTCAGATGTGCATCAATAATACCAGGCGCTGGCAGCCTGCGCGAAGCAAGGAGCATGACATGGCCCATCCGACCCGCGTTGTCGCTTCCCTAGCCCTTGCCGCCCTGGCTGGGGCGGCGGTAGCCGATCCGCAGATCGCCACCGACCATGCGCAGATGAAGGGCGAGCTGGCCTGCTCGACATTCGAGCGCGTCGAGGCCACCGCCTTCGCCCAGTTCACGGAGCGCTACGGCCGCGAGGTGAAGTCGCAGACCGACAAGCTGATCGCGCACTGGATCTGGCGGGTCGAGCACCACCAGCACGCCGATGGCGACAACATCTTCTACGGCAAGGGCAGCAAGTTCGGCGGCGAGACCGGCTTCGGCTTCTGCCGCGACGGCCTGGTCGGGCTGTTCTCGCACTCCACCGGACTGTGCTATTCGATCCATGCCCAGTTCACCCCGTTCCTGCAGAAGTCGCTGGGCGACTACCTCGCCACCTCCTGCACCCTGGTGCCCGGCCACACCGCCTTCGAGGCCTTCACCGACGGGGCCTGGCGGCTCGCCGACATGACCTGCGGCCACATGGTCTTCGACAAGGATCCGCAGAAGCCGATCGGCATCCTCGACATCGCCGCCGCCCAGCGGCGGGCGGGCGAGCTCAACGGCGGCTTCATGAAGCTCCGCCTCAACCCCTTCGGCGACAAGCTGAGCACCTACGATTCGGTGCGCGAACCGGAAGGCGAGGGCAAGCAGAAGATGTTCGGCTACCTGGGCATGCCGATCGTCTACAGCCTGCGTGATGGAGAGAGCTTCACCCGCTGGCGCCTGCCCGACGGCGACGACGGCGTCGAGGCGATCTGGTCGAAGGACTACTTCGAGCAGGCCTTCGACTTCCCCAAGCACCACGGCATGGCGCGACGCGAGACCTTCCTGAGCTACGGCCCGGTGGGCAACGACGCCTTCGGCCGCGCCAACAAGCAGGGCAAGTCGCCGAAGAACCCGCTGGTCTACAGCGGCAAGGGCGTCTTCGCATACACCCCGGACCTCACGTCCGCAGCCTCAGCCAAGGGCTGGACTGCCAGCGACAGCGTCAAGCTGCAGGGCGGCAAGCTGGTGGCGGCGGCCGAGGGCAGCATCGTGCTGGCGCACACCGCACCCTACCAGATCGCCGCGCACCAGGCCGACAACGCCGCCGACAAGTGGGATGTGTTCAAGAACCCCTGCGACAAGACCGCCATCTTCACCTGCACCGGCTCCGACGGACTGACCCTGGCGCTGTCGCTCGACGCCGGGCGGACCTGGGAGGACCTCGGCGCCGCCGGCAAGGGCGCCGTCGACGTCTCCGAGAAGGTGAAGGGGCGCTTCAGCTACCTGCTCAAGGTGGGCTTCCCGGCCAAGGGCGAACTCAGCGCCCTCTCGCTGCGCACCGTCGTGCAGATCGGACCAGCAGTGTTCCCGTGGCTCAAGGACAATGGCAGCCAGATCACCTACCAGGCCTCCAACCTGGTGGCGATCCACGGCGGACCCGATCACCAGATGGCCAGGACCTTCCGCCATGCCGAACTCGACAGCGAAGCCTGGAAGGTCTACCGCATCGAGGCCGCCGGCCCGATCCGCTCGCTGCATGGCGTGTCGACGGTGGTCGGACGCAAGGACATGTCGGTGGAGACCTCGCTCGATGGCAAGACCTGGGATGTGGCCATGGCGCCGGTGACCCTGGGTCGGGCCGGCAAGGAGAAGAACAGCTCAATCTGGGGCAATGGCACCAACGGCATCATGTGGGGCGACCGCAGCTATCCCGACAATGTCACAGCGACCGTCGGCTACATCCGCGTGAAGAACAGCGACGAGAACAACACCCAGGTCTACGCCACCTACGTCAGCAGCGAGAAACCGTCGGATCTTGAGGTGACGGTGAACTGGACGGACGCCAGCGGCCCCAAGAAGGAGGCCAAGAACGTGTTCACCGCCTCGGACAAGCCGCAGACCTGGAAGGTGCCCACCGGCGCCTCCACCGTCACCCATTGGGTGCGCTTCGCGCCGGTCGCCAAGTAGGCCGGGCCCAGCTCCACCACCACCACGGATGATCGATGAACAACAGCACCCTGGTCCTGTTGACCTGCCTCCTGTCGTCGGCGGCCTGGGCCGTGGATGGGCCGGCGCTGCCGACGACGCACAACCTGGCGACGCTGCCAGCCGCGCAGTTCGACGGCGGCTGGTCGGCGCCGGCGGAGGAGGGCGGGGTCGCCTTCCGCCAGGCGCTGGCCGGGAAGTACGCCCATGTGCGGATCAAGGCCTGGTGGGAGGCGGGCGACCTCCGCCCCGCCGAAGGCGAACGCTTCGTTTGCGAAGTCCGCTACCGCGATGTCCTGACGCGGCCGGCCCAGTTCCTGGCCTTCAGCGGCCTGGGCCGGAACTTCGGCGATTCCGTGCTGCACCGCTTCGGCGGCGCCAGCGATGGGCAGTGGCGGACCGCGGCCATACCGGTGCCATGGAGCATGGTGGCGCGTCTGCAGAGCACGGTGAATCCTGCCGCCCACGCTCCGGACATGACCGCGGTGGCGATCGCCGCCGACAAGGACCTGCCGGTCGCCTCGATCACGGTACGCCGGGCCGTGCCCGACGACGAGGCCCGCTTCTACGCGGAATGCCGCGCCCTGATCGCCGGCGACCAGCAGTCCGAGCGCGCGGCGACCCCGCCACCGGCGGTCACCGAGAAGCCGGCCGTCCAGGGTCCGTTGGCGGCGTATCCATGGGAGCCCCTGTGCCGGCTCTTCCCCAACAGCCCGGTGCCTACCGCCATGGTCGGCAAGCCGGTGCAGGTCCGCATGTGCCTGAACCAGATCGAATCCGCGTCCTTCGGCGTGTATGCCAACGGCACCGCTCTGGGATCCGTCGACTACGAGGTGACGCCGCTGGTCGACGCCAACGGACGCGCGCTGAAGGCGGTCATCGAGCGGCGCACCGCCGAATACGCGCTGATGGATGGACTGTGGACGCCGATGCGTCTGTGGCCGGCCTTCCCTGCCGACATCCCGGCCGGCAGCGCGCAGTGGTTATTCCTCAACATCGAGACCCGGCGCGGCGAGAGCGCGCCGGGCGTGTACCGTGGCCGCATCCTGATCAAGGCCAAGGAAGGTACCGGCGAGCTGCCGCTGGAGGTCGAGGTGCTGCCGGTGGATCTCCTGAGCATGGACGAGGCCGGCCTGACCATGGTCGGCTGCTACCAGAACACCCCGCCGCTGCAGGACATCGCCTTCCAGCGGCGCTACAACTACAACGGAGCCATGCTCTGGTACAATTCGTTCAGCTTCCCGACCGTGCTCCGCGATGGCAAGGTGGTGGTAGACTTCACCTATGCCGACGACTGGATGGCCGGCATCCGCAAGCGCGGCTTCCACTGCGCCGTGTGGTACCTGGGCGGCGATCCGTTCGGCTTCCCGCGGACCATGAACGTCTTCGCCCATCTCGGCACGCTGGACGGCAAGCGCACGCGCGACCAGTGGTGCCGCGAGCAGATGGCCCCCGAGCACCGCAACGCCATCCTGCCGAGCACGCGCCCCGTGTTCGTCGATTGGATGCGGCATGTCAACGCGCATGCGCTGGCCGCGGGTTGGCCGGAACTGCTGCCCACCCCGCACGATGAGCCGCAGAAATGGGCGGGCTCGACGGTCAAGGGCGACAAGGCCATCACCCTCGGCACCGGCCCGTGGATCAAGCCGTACTTCAAGGACGGCTGCGCCGCGATCCGCGAAGCCGATCCGCGCATCCGCATCTACGGCTGCATCCATCACGTGAAGGACTGGAAGGGCATCCCCGACCTGTGGAGCATCTTCATCGATGACATCGACGTCTACAACACCAACGCGGTCATGGAGGACAAGGACATCGGCAACAGGATCCGCGGCGCGAGTGCATCATCGCTGAAGCGCGGCGGCAGGGAGAAGTGGTTCTGGCAGTACTCCGGGACCGGCGGCGGCGTCCCCGCCAACCAGCGCTACACCTTCGGCTTCTACTACGCGGCGTTCGGCTCGACCGGCTTCGGGCAATGGGCCTACAACTGGGGCGACAAGTGGGACCTCTCCGGCCGCAAGGGCGATCTGGCCGTGATGGCCTGGGCGACCCCCTACGAGACCATCCCCTCGCCGTGGCTGGAGGGCCAGCGCATCGGGCTCGATGATCGGCGCATCATCGCCACCTATCAGAAGCGCTTCGCCAAGGACGCCGAGGCGATGGCCGCCCTGCAGGCCGTGCTCAAGGAATCAGCCGACAGCCGTTCCGAGAACAGCGGCAATGACACGGTGACCAACTTCTTCGAAGCCTTGGACGACGCCTCCAAGCTCACGCGCTGGCGCAACACCCTGCTGGATCGTCTGGCCCAGGCGGCACCCTGACTTCCGTCAGTGGGCCGGTCGAGCTGGAGTGGGATGATGGTATCTTCGCCGTTACGGCGGCGCTCAGCGCTCATGGCTTGGCATGACCCCGCCGCCTGCTGCGGACATCGCCCTTTCATTCCTCGTGCGTCCTGGAAGTCGGGCTCAAGGACAGCCATAGGCAATTGGCCGCGTCAGATCGCAGTCAACGTGCCACTGCACCTCGGATGGATCTGGCATGGGCGCTGGACGCAGCGACTAGTGGTCGATGGGTACGCGCCGTGCTGCGCGGCGAATTGCCTGAACGGGGCCGACGTTGGCGGCACTATCCGGTAGCAGGCACCGTGCTCGGCGAGTTCGAACTCGCCCATGGGCTGCAGGAGATGTCCTTGACCATGCTGGCGACCGCGATGGCCGCCTATCTGCCGATCCTGCGCCTGCGCCGGTTGGAGGTTGGAGTAGTCCCGTCTTGCCGCCTGGACACATCGTTATCGGGTCGACGCGTCCACTGGCGCAGGCGTCGCCGCCATGCGGTTCATCCGGCCGGCCACCACACGCGGAACCGGCCCGACAACTGCAGCAGACCGAGCATGTACAGGCAGCCGTCGTAATACCGGGAGCGGCCGCTGGGCGGCTTGAGGTCCCAGGCCCGCCGCACGAAATCGAGTCGCCGGTCATGCTGGGCGGCCAGGCTGGCGACCGCGTTCATCATGGTCAGTCCGGAAGCGCGGAAGTCGCCATTGGGGCGCAGCTGCCCATCGACCGTGAAGAACGAGCCGCGCGGCTGCCCGGCAAAGAAGGCCTGGATGCGGTCGCTCTGCCCGACGGCCCACGGGTCGGCTCGGAACCACGCCCAGTCCACCGCGACGTTCATCGCTACGCGCCAGGCGTCCGACTGGAAGTGCTCGCTGCCGCGATCCTTGCGGGCGCGCGGTCGGCCGTCGAACTCGGCGTAGTCGGGCGCCAGACCGGTCAGCGGATGGCAGGCGGCCTTGAGGTGGGCCCGTGCGGCAACTGCCGCCTGGGCCCAGCGCTCGCGGTCGGCCTTGGCCCAGAGGGAGAACAGGGTGAGGAAGTGCGGAACCTGGTAGCTGGGGTCGGTGAAGGTGGCGGCATCACCGCGCGGCACGAAGACCACCAGGCCGGTGGACCTGTCGATCATGTTGGTGACCCCATCCTCGCTGCTGTCGTCCTCCTGGTGCAGCATGACGTGCAGCAGGTCGTCGGCGGCCTGGCGATAGGCGGGTTCGCGCCAGCGGTTGGCGGCCAGGAACAGGGCGGTGGCGAACCACAGTTCGCCGTCGGGAGCCGAGGCGCGCTTGTCGTCCACCGGGGTGCCGTCGGCGCGCACGTGCCAGAGGAAGTAGCCCTGCCGCGGTCCGTCCTTGAACCGCATGTGGGCGCAGGCGTAGCGCCACAGCCGATCGAAGACATCGCGACGATCGTACTGCAGGGCGATCATCATGCCGTAGGACAGGCCCTCGGTGCGCACGTCATTGAAGTGGACGTCGAGGATGTAGCCCTGGTCGGGAGGCGCCTCATAGTAGATCCGCTGCTCCGCACCGCCGGCGAAGAAGTGCTCCCAGGCCTGCGCCAACCGCTCGTCGACTTCTGCCTGACTGCGGCCGATCTTGAGGAAGTGGTTGGGGTAGTCGCCGCGCCGTGCTGGCGAGTCCTCGATGCTGGCGCCCATGGCGCAGGCGGCAGCCAGCGCGGGGAGGATCGTGCGCATGAACGTGCTCATGTGGGACAGCACAGCGACGATCAGCGGCCGGTCCAGTGTCCGGTACCGGGGTGCAGGTCCGCAGGGATCGTGGCGGAGAGCGCGCCACCACCCGTCCATGCGCTGGCTCAGCCTGTGGCGACCACGCCATCAGCGAGACGCACGCCGATGGCACGATAATCCGTGATCGAAAAAACGCGTCCGCCCTGGCCCTGATAGCTGGTCTCGACCGCCAGCGCCGGCAGGCCCTGATGCACCGCCCAGCGCGAGCCGGTCAGATGGGTCTCGCGCGGCCAGCGGCTGGGATAGCGCCCGACGCGGGCGAAATCCTGTTCAGCAGCCCACGGGGCGCCGAGGGTGGACTGCAGCCGGGCGGCCCAGGCCCCGACCGGTTCCGGCACCACGCCATCGGCTCCCATCGGGGTGAAGGCGTAGACGCCGGTACGCTCGTGCGCTCCGGGGGCATGCAGGTCGAGCAGCAGGGTCGGCGCGCAGCGCTTCCGCCAGCGTTCGATCTCCTGCATCCAGCACAGCACCTCGTGGCGGCGCGGCTTGCTGTCGACGCCGGGCCAGGCGCGGTTGATGTCGACGGGGTGGCGATCCTTGCCATAGCAGCCGTCGAGCACGCCGTCGGGATCGCCGAAGGGGACGACCCAGGTCAGCGGCGCCGCCTCGCCCAGCTCGGCGAGGCGACGCAGCAGGCCGTCCAGCACCCAGGATGCCGGGGTTTCGCCGCTGTGCTGGCGGGCGAGCACGAAGAGACCGGGCCGCTGCGATCCCTCCGCGCCCGGGCCGTTGTCGAGGCGCAGCAGCGGTCGCCCGCGCTCGCTCGCACCGACCGCCTGCACGCGCAGGCCAGTGGCGGCGATCAGCGCATCCAGTTCCTCCTGGCCGTAGGGGAAGCAGAAGGCCACCTCCAGGCAGGCGGCGGCGGCCGGGAGCGGCCAGCGCGCATCGCAGCGTCCATCGGCATACCGGCATGGCTGGCCCGGCGGCAGCCGCGACCAGGCACCACCATCGCAGCGCACCACCGGCTGCAACGCCGAGCCATCGCCACCGCCGAGCAGGGTCGGCACGTGTCGCAGCACCAGCCACGGCGCGGGCGCTTCGGCGTCGAGCCGGCGCAGGCGGAAGCGGAACCACAGGACTTCCGGACTGTCCTTCGGGTCGGGGGTGAGGCTGATCGCCGGTGCGCCATCCACGCAGGTGACGGCGGCGCCGCAGGCGTTGGAACCGGGGAAGTCGAGATCGAGGTGCCAGGTCATGCCCCCATCCTATCGCCTGCCGCGTCGCGGCTTGAGCGGCGTCACAGGTTCCGCAGCATGGAACCCGGATGATCTCCGTCCTCGCCCGTGCCGCCGCCCTGGTCGAACAACTCGCAGCCGCTGGTGCTGGTGGCCTCGCCCTGCGCGAAGCCGCCGCCCGCGCCGGGCTGCCGCCCGCCACCGCCACCCGCCTGCTGCACGACCTCTGCATCCTCGGCTGGGCCGATCAGCAGGGCCAGCGCGGCCGCTACCGTCTCGGGCCCCGCCTGGAGGCGCTCGTCAACCGTCAACCGTACCACGGCCGTCTGGTCGCCGCCGCCACCCCGGTCCTCGCCCGGCTGGCCGGCCGCCAGCGCTACCGCTGCGTCCTGGCCGTGCTGCGCGAAAACCGCCGTATCGTCCTCATCGAGCATCATGGCAGCGAAACGGCCAAGCTGCAGGAGCGCGATGACCTCTACGGCAGCGCCAGCGGCCGCATGCTGGTGGCGCAGCTGGGGTGGCGCGATCGTCAGCGCCTGGTCGCGGCCATCGGCCTGCCGCAGGCCGGGCAGTGGCGCGAGGCGAGCGACTGGCCCGGCCTGCATACCGCCTGCGCCACAGCGCGCCGGCAGGGCTGGATCATCAACGACCCGGCTGGTCCCTTCATCGGCATCGGCCTGCCCGTGCCGGATGCCGAGGGTGGCATCGCCGCCCTCGGTGTCGCCGTGGAGAAGGCCCGCTGGCGCCCAGCGGTGGTCGCCTCCGCCTGCCGTGCCGCCGCCACGATCAGCCGCCGCCTTGGCGCCCGATGGATCGGCCGCCCTCATGGACACAGGACACGACATGCACAGCGCAGTTGATCACCGCCTCGTTGCGGAGGATGCCGCCACGCACAGGCGCCCGTCACCCCCGCTACCCGGGTCAGGCTGTCGGGTCTGGATGCTCGCCCTGCTCGTCATCGCCGGGCTGATGGCGAGCGAGGGTGCCGGCGAGTTCTCCCTGCGCCCGGTGATCCCGCTCGATGCCGCCCAGACCGCACGCCTCCGCCACCTGATCGCCACGGATGGCGAGGCCGCTGCGCTCGCCGCCCAGGTGGTGCAGGAGGCCGCACCGCTGGTCGGGATCGCACCCATGCCGCTGGCCGAGATCCGCTACGAAGGCCTGGTGAACACCGATCCCCGCCGGTTGGCCGATGTCGAGCATCTGCGCACGATCGACCAGGTGGCGGCGGCGGTCGATGCCTGGCAGGCCAGTGGCGAGGAGCGGTTCGCCGTCATGCTCCGGCGCCATTGCACGGCCTGGGCCGCCACCTACCGGCCGACTGGCAACGACGTGAACGAGAACAAGCTGACGCCGCTGCTGGTCGCCTGGATGGGCATCCGCGCGGCGACCCCTGACGCGAAGGTCGATGCGTGGGTCGCCGATCTGGGCGAACGCCACGCCCGGGCGGTCACAGAATCCCAGCATCTCACCAATCGCTACACCAAGCATGTCCGGCTGGCGGTCTACTGCGGCCTCGCCATCGATCGACCGGATCTGGTCGCCCTGGGCCGCAGCGGCATCGAACGCTTCGTCGCCGCCAGCCTGCGTGCTGACGGCACCAGTCTGGATCTCGAACGGCGCGACTCGCTGACCTACCACTGCTCCGCGCTGGTGCCGGTGCTCGATCTGGCGCTGATCATGGGCGCCGACGGTCTGGCGCTGTACCGCTGGACCGCTCCTGAGGCCGGATCCCTGAAGCGGTCCGTCGATTTCGTGGTGCCCTACGCCACCGGTGAGAAGACCCGCGAGGAATGGCGCAACAGCACGGTCGACCTGGATCGGCAGCGGGCCGAGGCCGGTCTGGAGCATTACCGTCCGGGCCGCCTGTTCGAACCCGCCCAGGCAGCCAAGCTGATCGAGGCCGCCTGCGCCTTCGATCCCGGTCTGGAACCGCTGGCCCTGCGCCTAGCCAGCAGCCCCGCTCGTCGCTTCGGTTCGTGGCGGATGCTCGTCCAGCAGGTGATGAACGCGCGCTGAATGCGCGTCAGATATAGGGGGTATCCCAACATTCATGCTAAAACGGAAAATAGAGGGACTTGCGGTGCCATACAATGAAGTTGGGATCTGAGTTCCAAATTCCAAAGGCCTAGCGTATCTCATTATGCATCAACAGGTTACTCAAGCGTTCAAGGGGATTCGCTTGCGGAGGTCCAACTCAAATCGGCCGTATCTGTTGATGTGCTGAGTGAGAAGTGGGCTCAGCGCAGCGAGGTCGCGCGGATCAAGCTTGGCCAGCCAGACCGGATCTTGAAGGACGCGCTGGATCATGATGGTGTTTATATAGACTAAGCAGGCTTGCAGAAGATGCAAGCTCAGGAGGCCCATTTCCTGGTCTTCCCGCCTATTGGACGACAGTTCGCCCTCGCGGCCATAATGGATGAAACCATTGGTGCTATTCCACGACTCTACGACGTTGAGGCCGTGATGGACTTCACGTCGGAGCGTTTCTGAGGACAGATAGCGGCACAGGAAGATCGTTTTGATGACCTTCCCGAATTCGAGAAATGCCTTGTATACAGGACTCTGCACATGATCGCGCGTAAATTGGCGCATGAGGCTGTCTGCGTCGGCCAAGCCTAGCTTGAGGGAAACAACGTATTTTACCAGGGAATCAAAGTTGCTCTCGATGAGACCCCAGTCTATCGTGGATGGCGTCATCACCTTCTTATCAAGATTTGGCAATACGAGATCGACCGATGGACGATGCAACTTCTGGCGATTGACACCCTTGATCCGAGGAAGCAACTCGAACTGAAGTAACCGCGCAATGGCAAAGGCGACGGTGTTCTGGCCGTGCGTATCAACGTATTGCCTCTTGATATCCATCTCCGTGGAATGCCGGAGAACACCATTGATCATCGCCGCTGCTTCGGATGAAGACACGCGTTTGATCTGCGAATAGATGCATGTCGATCTGTTCTCAACATGCCAATAGACCATAACACCGCGTCCACCGTAACGCATATGCCATTCGGTCAACAGGTTCTGATCCCAAGCCTTGAATTGCTTCGAGTCTGATGCGCATGCCGAGGTGGCTTCGCCCCAGATGGCCGTGTTTCGTATCTTCAGGGTAGCGTTGGCGACATCCGCAATGGCATCGCGAAGGGTATCCGCGGTGATGAATCTCCGGCGCACGTAGAGCAATTCCTTGTATTCCTCCTGGAGGCCTGATTCCATACTCTTGATGCCCGTATTTGTGCCCATGGCAAAGAGACACAGCAGCAATCTCCGGCGCAACGTATTCCGTTCCAGGTGGGAACGATCTGTGCCGCTGCGGAAGTGATTTGTGAAGTGCAATCGCAGGTCTGTTTCTTTGAGCACATCGAGCAGACTGGTCCCACTCCATCGTCTGAACACCTCTTCCTTCAGAACCCCAATATTCATGGGTTCGTCAAGGGGCTTATACGGCGAGATCGAAAAGCGATGGCCATCGCCATGTTTGACGATGCTGACATGGGTATTCGCTGGGATGTTGCGATCAATGTCCACCAACGCATCGCGCATTTCCTGGCGCAGCGAAGTCACGTAGGCCGATGCTCCGTCGCTGATGCCCAGAACTTTGTAGTATTCCGATCGCTTGGACTGGAAGTCACGCGGCAGGTCCTCTTCCGGATTCCGGTAGCGGTATCCATTGTCAACCCACACCTCCCTGCATCGCAATTTATCCCGCAATGCCATGAGGACGCATGCCTCATATGCAATGCGATTGACACGCTGACGTCCACCAACCGTCTCCATCACCAAGTATGTCCAATCCTTAGGAACTATGCCTCGTGTTGGGACCTGAGTTTGCGCAGGATAATGGGTGGACGGCGACCCCATATGGTCGCGCAGCAATTGGATCGCCGTGATCAGCGATGCGTCGGTAGATGTTGTTCGGAACTCCAGATGTCGTAGGATATCCGGCAGCATCCGTCGGTAATGCAGACTGTAGGACCGCTGAATGGCGTGGATGATGCCTGCGCGGCGAACAGCGTCACCTTCAACCTCACGAATCAGCGCCAACCACCATTCCCTAGAGGCCTCCGGGAAAATCACATCCTCCACGATCCCTTTGGGACGCGCGAGAATTGCCTTCCCAGTCCTGTACATGGTATGCACTTTCATGTTGGCCTTGTTCAAGGCCTCTTTGAAGCCAGATTCGACCTTCGTCTGCGCGTTCTTGATGAATTTATGGACGATCTCCGCGAATAGATCCACAAAGTGGTCGGTCAATTCTGCTCGGCGACGATGGACATAGGCCGCGAGCAGCGTGCTGCGTAGTGGTGGCGTATGTCGACGTAGTTCGTGCGGTTCCTGGACGCGGGCTTGCTTCCAATACCGATCGACAGCTTGCGGTGAACATCCTCGGAATAGGTCACCGGGGAGGCCAATGGCCGTTACAAGGTCCAGGCGAAGCGCAGCTTCCTTCACGCTTTCAATACTTGGCGAACCAACCTCTCCTTTCAGGCGCTGCCAGAGTGTCCACTCTGTTGCGTCGTCCTTGCTTGGAATGGGCATCAAGTAGCTATCCATCATGGACAGTTGGCGTGTATCGACCCTCTCACCAATCATGGCACAAAACCGATCATCATGATCATGGAGTGCCGAGTGGACCAGGCGTCGCAATTGATTCGACGCAGGAGGCACGATATTTCTGCCCTTGCAGTATTGCAGGGTGTCCTCGATCAAACGATCCGGTCGATGCTCGCGAGGGATGACATCGTCGATAAGCCAACGCCTGATGGCGCGTCGATCGGCTTGGGATGCCTCGTGAAATCCGCAGAATGAGCGAATGGCAGTTTGATGATAGCGTTGTGCCCGTTGACCCCATGTGTATGCCGTCCACGATTCACATGGAACGGCAACTTGATCGGCCATGAACTGGACAGGACCGGGCGGCACATCGTCACAACTGGTCGGGAAACTGCCTTCAATTTGGAAATACTTCAGCAGCAGTGCGAATCCCAGTCGCATTGCCCCATGCTTTCTCCAGATGAATCGGTACTCGGCTGGCCGTAACGTCCACCAACGGGCCAGATCGTCATCGGACCATTGTCTATGCACAATGCTCTCGTGACTTCCGTGTCCCCTGACCGGAACGCATGGAGGTTACTGCCTTCCGACGACATCGGTCAGGCCAGCGCTGAGTATTGCGCATCATATGAGCGCGCCCGGACCCTGCTGATGTGAATCCACGTCGGCGGTATAGGTGTCCAGCATCCTGTCATCCTTGTGGCGAGATACCCGGCGGATCTGAACGTTGCTTGCCCCGGCGAGTCGCGCTTCGGTGATGAAGCCGCGTCGCAGGCTGTGGGGACTGACGTCGGTGCCGAGTCGCAATCGCTTGAGGATGAACCGGATCGCGGTCGGGTTGAGAGCTCGGGAACCGACGTGCCCGTGGCGATCGATGCGCCTGAACAGGGGTCCGTTGCGGATGCCGGATGCCGTCTGCCAGCGCTGGAGGGCGAGCCAGACATCATGGCGCGGATTCCCGGACGGATAGAGCGGCACCGTCTGGCCCTGGCGCTGCTGGTCGGTCTTGCTCTTCCGGATGAGCAGCACCCGCCCACCGGCCGGTGTTTCGCGCACATCATCGACGCGCACGGCCGCCAGTTCGCTCCGACGCAGCGCCGCCGAGAATCCGAGGAGGAGGAGGGCTTGGTCGCGCAACGCCGGCAGCCGTTCGCTCGCCACCTGACTACGTGTTGCCAGCTCAAGCCGACTCAGAGCGGCGAAGAGATCCTTGCGCAGCAGTGGGGCTTTGCGAACCGGTGGCGCAGCCAGATGCGACAGCAATTCGCCGTCAAACCAGCTGCGGAATCCATGATCGGACCGTGGTGCGGGCAGATCCAGCACGCCACGCATGGCCGTCACGGCGGCCATGGCCACGCGGGTGGAAGACGGGCCCCACGCATGCGGTCCGGTGGTCATGGCGCGTAGCCAACCACGGAGCAGTGCGTCATCTCCCAGGTCGGCATCCCGGCGCTCGCACAGGGACCACCAGGCTCGGATATACGATCGGTAGGTGCGGGCCGTGCCGACAGCGACCCGCTCTGCCAGGCGTTCGAGCAGCTTCTCCAGGCGGTCGGTATCGGCGATCGACGTGATGGGCTCACCGTCCATCCGGACCTCAGTGGGCTTCAGCGGGTTGTTGGCAATCCCAAGAGCTTGCTGGTCCGGGCGAGCTTGCGGCGTGCGGGCATGTTCAGGAGGATCGGTCGATGGGTGTCATGTCAAGAGATGCAAACCGCAATTAGCGTCTGTAATGTCTGTAATAAGCGTACCCTTGCGACAGGGACTCTCTTCCCCGGTCGCTGGACGAGCGTCGGTACTTCTCCCGAACCCATCGCGCGGACTTTGCGGCGTGCCTATTTCCGGATGGTTTTCCGCCCGAAAGCAACCTCGTGAGGTGAACCTATGCGAACATCTGCGTTTATTGCGCCTGCTGTTTTCCGAATCCGTAAAATGCCACATATCTGGAAATTGACTGACGCCCAACATCGATGTTGCTCGCCGCATATACATGCCGCACATGCCACGATGAACCTGTTGGCGAGACCAATGAGACCAAGGACCCCCTGTCCATGGACACGAATCGCCGCCTGTAAAACTCTACTGTAAGAAGGGTTGAGTAGCGTTGCGCTTGTGGTGGCCCAGTGCGGTTGTGCGAGTGGCAGGCGAGCCATGATCCCTTGAGTGGACATCGGCGCGACCAGCAGGCTGTTACGCAGGCAGGCCGTGCGGACGATCGCCGCCTTGAGCGCCGCCCAGTCGTAGCGGCCGGGCGTGCAGTGTGCAGTAGACCTCCTCGTCGCTGGGATACCTCAGCCCAGACGCCATCGAGGCCGCCAACTTGCGGAGCCAGGCGGCATGATCCCGTTTGGGTTCCTCCTTCCGACCGGCTCGCTTTCCATCTTGACCACCGGCACCCCGCCGGCCAGACGCCAGACCGTGTTCGTCTCGTAATACTCCGACACCGCCAAATCGGGGCAGCATCAGAACAACCTTTTGTTTCCACGTCTGCTGCATCGGGCGGTCGGCGGTTGCTGTGATCTGCTCGAGTGCATGCTGCACTGCCATGCCTGCCGCTGGTATCCTGGTCAGCGACTTTGACGGCACCATGACCGAGCGGGATTTCTATGGGTTGGTGCGCGCTCGCTGGTGGCCGGACGGCAACGAGGATCCGTGGCAGGACTACCTCGCTGGCCGCATCAGTCACTTTGATGCTCTCAACCGATTCTTCGCCCGCATCGACGCCGACGAACCGGCTGTCGTGCCGATGCTCGCCGCGATGCATCTCGATCCCGACCTTGGCCAGGCCGTCGGACGCTTGCAGGCCGCCGGTTGGGAGGTGGTGGTCGCTTCCGCCGGTTGCGCCTGGTATATCGACCGCCTCCTCGCGCATGCCGGCGTATGTGTGACGGTGCATGCCAATCCCGGCCGCCTGGAGCCTGGGCACGGACTGGTCATGGACCTGCCGCGACACTCGCGCTTCTTCGATCCTCGCATCGGCATCGCCAAGCAAGCCGTGGTGCGAGACGCGCTGGCGCGGCATCGGCAGGTCGCCTTCGCCGGCGACGGCCCTCCGGACCTCGAACCGGCCCTGCTGGTCGCACCGGAACTCCGCTTTGCCCGCGGCTTCCTGGCGGAGCGGCTGCAGCAGCAGGGACAACCGTTCCGGCCCTACGCCGTGTGGTCCGAGATAGCCGATCGCCTGCTGGCCACAGCATGAACAACCGGCAGGTCTTCCTTCCGACGCTGGTGCGGGTCAAGCCCGGCGCCATGGACCGTCTTGGCATCTACCTTACGCGACACGGGTTCTCGCGGGTCGCCCTCCTGCACAGCGCTGATCTCGCAGCACCGCTGCTGCGACGGCTGCAGGCGGCTCTCCCCGGCGCGACGGTGCTCCAGGCCATACCGGTCGACGAAGCCTCCTTCGAGCAGGCGACTGCGCTGTTCCGCAACCTGCCTGCCGGCATCGACGCCATCATCGGATGCGGTGGCGGCAAGGCCATGGATGTCGCCAAGTACATCGCCTTCCTCGCCCACCTGCCCTACCTCGCGGTCCCGACATCGCTGTCCAATGATGGCTTCTGTAGCCCGCAGAGCAGCCTGACCCTGGCAGGCAGGCGACGCTCGCTCCCGGCCCGGATGCCTTTCGGCGTCGTCGTCGACACCGCCATCTGCCTGGAGGCGCCACTGCCGTTGTGGTGGTCTGGGATCGGCGATCTGGTCTCCAAATTCACGGCTGTGCACGACTGGAAGCTCGCGTTCCATGCCAATGGCACGCAGGTGGACGACCTGGCCGCTTTGTTGTCGGATGCCACGGTCTTCCAGTTCATGGCCCGTCCCGAGCGCGACGCAGCCGGCGTCCAACTGCTGGCCACGGCCCTGCTGCTCAATGGGATCGCCATGGAGATGTGCGGATCGTCGAGGCCGGCAAGCGGGTCCGAGCATCTCCTATCACACGCCCTCGATGCGTTCAGCGCCCGCCCACGTCTGCATGGCCTGCAAGTCGGAACCGCCACCTACATCATCAGCCATCTCCAGAGGGGCGATCATGCCGCCATCGGCGGACTGCTCGACCGGGTCGGTTTCTGGCAGGCGTTCGCCGATGACCGGCTCGACCGCCACGTGTGGTTGGAGGCGGTACGCCGCGCGCCGGGGATCAAGGCCGGCTTCCACACCGTGCTCAACGAACGCGATTGCGTGCCCGAGGTCGCCGATCTCCTCGCCGGCGACGAACGACTACGCCACGTATTCATCGGTTGATCATCGGAGCCAGTCATCGTAGGCGGCAGGCCGCCGATGTCCCGCATCCAGCCGCATGGGCGTGGAGGATCATGGCTGGTGGTGCCATAGCCGGTACGGAGTTCGAGAAAGCGCAGCGGGTGCCGCCCCGGCAGCCATGGTGCTGCCGGCAAGGTGCGGAGGTGGCGCGTGCCGCAGGCCTACACGGGTCGCGGACGCGGCGCATGGGGCGACCAGCTTCATGCCAGTTCCAGGCGATGCACCTGCCGAGCCCGGCGGATGCGCTTCTCGATGTCGATGATGATCAGCACGGCCAGCCCCGGCAGCATCGCATGCCACCAGGCGGTGACGTCGAGCGGCGCGGTGCCGAACACGGCCTGCATGGCGGGCAGATGCACGAAGGCCGCCTGGAGGAGGACCAGCAGGGCGATGCACGGCCAGAGTACCGGATTGGAGAACCAACCGACTGCGCCCAGTCCGCCGTGCAGGCTGCGGCAGTGCAGCAGATAGCAGACCTGGAAGAGGGCGACCGCCGTGACGGCGATGCTCTGCGCCTCCGCCAACCCGGCGGTCCACACCGCCGTCGGGACGGTGTCGAGTCCAACCGGGACCAACCGGCGGAACTCCCAGAGAAAGACCAGGCAGGTGCCCGCGGCCATGACCATCGCCACCATCACGGTGCGCCAGATGACGAAAGCCGAGAAGACAGGTTCGGTACGCCGTCGTGGCGGACGCAACATGGCCTGGGGTTCGAGCACCTCGAAGGCGATCGGCAGCGATAGCGCGACGCTGGCCACGAGGTTGATCCACAGGATCTGGGTCGGCGACATCGGCAGGAGCAGTTCCGGACCCAGGCCCTCGACCTGGATCACCGGGAAGCCGATGGTGGCCGCCGCCAGGACCAAGGCCAAGCCGAGATTGGTCGGTAGGATGAAGGCCAGGGCCTTGATCAGGTTGTCGTAGACGCGGCGGCCTTCCTCGACCGCAACGGCGATGGTCGCGAAGTTGTCATCTGTCAGGACGATCTTCGCCGCCTCCTTGCTCACCGCCGTGCCGGTGATGCCCATGGCGACGCCGATGTCGGCCCGCTTCAGCGCCGGCGCATCGTTGACCCCGTCCCCGGTCATCGCCACGACATGGCCGGCCTCCTGGAGGGTCTCCACCAGGCGGATCTTGTGCTCCGGGGCTACGCGGGCGAATACGCGCACGGCCCGCACCGCGTTTCGCCAACCCTCGGCATCCAGGTGATCGAGATCATTGCCGGTCAAGGCCGCGGCTCCACCCAGACCAAGTTCCCGGCCAATGGCCGCTGCGGTGGCCGGATGATCGCCCGTGATCATGGTCACGGTGATGCCGGCTGCATGGCACGCGCGGATCGCATCCATGGCCTCCTGCCGGGGCGGATCCAGCATGCCCACCAGGCCGCACAGGGTCCACCCGTCATCCAGAAAGCCCGGGGGGAAGGCCTCCGATGGCGCCCCGGCCTCCTTGCGGGCCACGGCCAGGACGCGCAGGCCGCGGGCGGCAAACGATTCCTGGACGGCATGGACAGAGGCTCGCTCGACATCGGCGAGCCGGCAACGTGCCACCACCGTCTCCGGCGCTCCCTTCATCCAGCCGGTCGCTCCGGCCCGATCGCGATGCAGCGTGGCCATGAAGCGGTGCTCCGACTCGAACGGGACGGCATCGAGGCGCGGATGGTCCATCCGCAACCGGGACTCGTCCAATCCGCCCTTGCGGGCGACCGTTAGGAGGGCGGCTTCCGTCGGATCGCCGGCGATGCGCCACCGGCCTTCCGGGTCCTGCTCCAATCCGGCTTCGTTACACAGGCAGGCGCCAGCGAGCAGGTCCATGACCGCTTGGCGATCGTGGAGGAGCGTGCCAGGGACGGCGAGCAGTTGTCCGTCTGGCGCATAGCCGATGCCAGTCACTGCGTACCGCTGCCCGTCGGCGCTCCAGATCGCCTGCACGGTCATCTCGTTGCGGGTCAGCGTGCCGGTCTTGTCCGTGCAGATGGCACTGGTCGATCCCAGGGTTTCGACCGCGGGAAGCTGGCGCACCACAGCCCGGCGCGAGGCCATGCGCCGGACCCCGATGGCCAGGGCGATGGTGATGATCGCTGGCAGACCTTCGGGGATGGCGGCCACGGCCAGCGTGATGGCGGTGAAGGCTGCACCGCCCAGATCGCCGCCCTTGCCCCAGACGGCATAAGCGAAGAGGGTGGCCGACAGGGCGAGGACCCCGGCGGTGATCCAGCGTCCGACCTTGGCCAGTTGCCGGGTCAGGGGCGTTTGCAGGGATGACGCAGCCTGCAGCAGGGCGTTGATCCGGCCCAGTTCGGTGGCGCCACCCGTGGCGACGACCACGCCACGACCGCCACCCTGGGTGACGTGGGTGCCGGCGAAGGCCAGGCACAGACGGTCGCCGAGCGCGGCCTCGGCGGCAACCGCGTCCGTCTGCTTGATCACGGGCACTGATTCGCCGGTAAGTGCCGCCTCCTCGGCGCGCAGATTCCGGGTCTCGATCAGGCGCAGGTCGGCGGGGACTTTGTCGCCGCCCGCGAGTATGACTACATCACCGACCACCAGAGACTCGGCCGGTACGGTCTGCGGGCGGTGGTCACGCAACACGGTGGTGCTCTCGGCCACCATCGCTGAGAGGGCTGCGATGGCGCGGCCTGAGCGCCACTCTTGGACAAAGCCGATGCCGGCGTTGACGAACACGGCAGCGAAGACCACAGCCGCGTCGGTCGGCAGGCGCAAGACCATGGCCAGGACACCGGCACCAACCAACACCCAGGAGATCGGGTTGTTGATCTGACGCCAGGCGATGCGCCAAGCCGGTTCGCTGCGGGCGGTTGGCAGGCGATTGGGACCGTGCTCGGCCAGTCTGCGCGCGGCCTCGTCGGTCGACAGGCCGTCCGATTGCGACGTCAGGCGCTGCAACACCTGCG
The DNA here is from genome assembly GCA_022841245.1 of Planctomycetota bacterium. Classification (GTDB taxonomy): domain Bacteria; phylum Planctomycetota; class UBA11346; order UBA11346; family UBA11346; genus UBA11346. The sequence goes on along the minus strand of JALHRW010000006.1, from coordinate 20,486 downwards.
GATACGGCTGGGCGTGGACGGGGCAGGTAGGGTGATGGGTCATGCCGAGCCTTGCGTTTCCAGGATAGGACGGCCAGGCCAGTGACGACCATGCGGTTCCGCCGATGCAACGCATAGGCGGATCAGCATGGTTCGCATGCGTGGTCTGGACATGGTCGGTTCCATAAACTGCACGAAGGAGGCAGCCATGTCCGACGCATATCCAGCTCTCCGCAGCCACATCCGACGGACCAGCCCCGGATGCATGGTGGTCGGCACGATCACCATCACGGGATATGACGGCGAACTACGCGGACGGGTGCAACTGGCCGATGGCTTGGTCGTCGCGGAGGCTCCGGACGGATCCCCCCTGGTCATCTTCGACGTCACCGGTTCGTGCGTGATCGACGAGACGGATGGAGGCTTGCGCTGCACCACGCCGATGGGCAGCTTCCGCTCCAACGATCCGGCCTGGGCGCGATGGCACCAGGATGGCGCCGCGATCGGGGCATCGCCGTCAGTAGATGCGTCCGCCCGTCCGGTCCGCCGGCCATCCTCCAGCGACAGTTCAGGACGGCTGCCGACACACGACCGCTGGCGGCAATCGAACAGCGACAGTTCCGGGATGCTGCGGGCCATGCCGCCCCGTCTGGGCCTGCCGGGCATCAGTGGCCTGCTGTCCCGGTGGAAGCCGTGGCAACTCGCCGTGGCCGGCGTGGTGGCCCTCCTGGCGATCCTCGTCGTCGTGGTCCTGCTCGGCCTGCTCGCGGTCTGGGCCTTCGGCCTGATACGCAGCCACGGCGGCGAATGGATCAAACAACTGCCCATCCCCGTGGAATCGGCGCCCTGAGCCACACCGATCATGGCTGTTCCTGATAGCGCCAAATCGCTGCCACGACGTCCTCCCAGCCGCAAGCCGGAGGTAGGACCTTGCGCACCAGACGCACATGCAAGAGATCAGCTTTGCTCAGCACATCGAGTGGGCCGACACCCAGACGGTGGGCTTCGGCTTCGCTGGCGTGCACCAGTTCCGGCGTCCAGGCGCCAGCGGCTATGGCGAAGCGGACTGCACGCGTGCGTCGCCTGGTACTGAGCAAAGCCGCCCTTCGGCCACCGGCCACATCGGTGGTGTCAGCACCCCTGCTGACCTGTAAACGGCCAGCAGGGGCCTCCGGTCGCATTGCCGGCACCATCAGAAGTACCCGTCCCGCTTCTTCTTCTCCATGGAGGCGTCCTCGTCGCGGTCGATCAACCGTCCTGAACGTTCGGAGGTCCTGGTTTCAAAGAGTTCAGCGATGACTTCGCGTACCGAGGTGGCTGTAGAGGCGCTGGCGGAGGTCAGCGGATACGCCCCCAGCGTCCGGAAGCGCACCTGCCGCACGACCGGCACCTCGCCGGGCCGCAGGCGCATGCGCTGGTCGTCACACAGGATCCAGTGCCCGTTCCGTTCCACCACCGGCCGGGGTGCAGCGAAATACAACGGGACCATGGGGATGCTGCGGAACTCGCTGTACAGCCAGATGTCCAGTTCCGTCCAGTTCGAGAGCGGAAACACGCGCATGCTTTCGCCCGGACGGACCTTGGGGTTGTAGAGGTTCCACAACTCGGAGCGTTGCGTGCGCGGCTCCCATTGATGGAAGCGGTCGCGGAAGCTGAACACGCGCTCCTTGGCCCGACTCTTCTCCTCGTCGCGCCGGCCGCCACCGAAGGCGGCGTCGAACCCGTGGAGGCTGAGCGCCTCCTTGAGCGATTCGGTGAGGGTCAGCCGCGTGAACTCGGTGCTGGGCAGATCGAAGGGGTTGATCGCAGGATCGTCGGCGGCGGCACGGGCATGGACGAGCATCCGCAGATCGTACCGCGCCGTCAGATCGTCGCGCAACCGGTACATGGCCTGGAAGTCCCAGCGGCAATCGATGTGCAGCAGCGGGAACGGCAGTGGTGCCGGGGCGAAGGCCCGGCGAGCCAGTTCCAGCATCACGTCGCTGTCCTTGCCGATCGAGAACAGCATGACGGGATGCTGGGCCTCGGCGACGACCTCGCGGAAGATGTGGATCGACTCGGCTTCGAGCTGCTCCAGGTGGTTGAGGAGGAATGCCTGACTCATGATTCGCCGCCTTCGGGTACGAGGGCGCCAGTGGCAGCGCGTGCGCGCGAACGGGCCACCTGCCGTTGCGCGGTGATCCGCATCGCCCAAGTCAGCCGGCGGAGATCCGCCGGCCCCATGGTGTACGACGGCATCGCATAGATGAGCCTGCCAAACGGCCGCAACCACACCCCGATGCCGACGGCGTCACCGGTGCAAGCCTGGAGGTCGACTGGGGCTTCCAACTCGATGACGCCGATCGCTCCGAGCACGCGCACGCTGCGGATGCCATCCAGGCCGGCGCAGTCGACCAGCCCGTCCCGTAGCCGGTCAGCGATGGCCTCTACCCGTCCTTGCCAATCGCTGGCGAGTAGCAGATCAATGCTGGCGCAAGCGACAGCGCAGGCGAGCGGGTTGGCCATGAAGGTCGGGCCGTGCATGAGGCAGCCGGCCGCGCCACGGGAGATGGTCGTGGCGACCCGTTCGCTGGCGATGGTCGCGGCGAGCGGCAGGCAGCCGCCGGTGAGCGCCTTGCCCAAGCAGAGGATGTCGGGGGCGATGCCGGCATGATCGCCCGCGAACATGCGCCCGGTACGGCCGAAGCCGGTGGCGATCTCGTCGGCGATGAGGAGCACGCGGTGCTCGTCGCACAGCCCGCGCACCGTGCGCAGATACTCGGGATGATAGAACCACATGCCTCCGGCACCCTGGACGACGGGTTCGAGGATGACGGCGGCCAGTTCGCTATGGTGCTCCTCGATGAGGCGGGCGATGGCCGTGGCATCGTCCGGATCCCACGGCTCGCCGAAGCGGCAGGCCGGGCGCGGCGCGATGAGTTGCTGCGGCAGGACGCCGTTGAAGAGGCGGTGCATGCCGGTGACCGGATCACAGACCGACATGGCGCCGAGGGTGTCGCCGTGGTAACCGCCAGCGAGAGCGAGCAGCCGCCGCTTCGCCGGACGGCCCGCCGCCTGCCAGTACTGGAGGGCCATCTTGATCGCCACCTCGACCGCCACCGAACCCGAGTCGCAGAGGAAGACCTTGTTCAGTCCGGCCGGGGCGAGCGCCACCAGCCGTTTGGCGAGGGCGATGGCCGGCGCATGCGTCAGGCCGCCGAACATGACATGGGTCAGCCGGGAGGCCTGGTCGGCGAGCGCTTGGAGGAGAGCCGGATGCTGGTAGCCATGGATCACCGCCCACCACGAGGCCATGCCGTCGATCAATTCGCGTCCGTCGGCCAGGGTCAGGCGCACGCCTGCAGCCCGCACCACCGGCAGCACCGGTGGCGGTGCCGTCGTGGAGGCATAGGGATGCCACAGGTGCTCGCGGTCGAAGGCGAGATCTGCGCTCCATCCATCCGGCCACGGGCCATCCGTCGCATCATCAGCCATCGGCAAGCCGCCAGCCGACCATGCCGCCGGCGCGCAAGGGCACGACCGCGTCGTCGCCCACCGGCAGCGACGCCGGCACGCGCCAAGCGTCGCGGACCAGTGTGATGGTGCCAGCATTGCGCGGCAGGCCGTAGAAGTCGGCGCCATGGAAGCTGGCGAAGGCCTCCAACCGGTCGAGGGCGCCGGCCGCGTCGAAGACCTCGGCGTAGAGTTCGATCGCGGCGTGCGCGGTGTAGATACCAGCGCAGCCGCAGGCGGACTCCTTGGCCCGACGCGGATGTGGCGCGCTGTCGGTGCCGAGGAAGAACTTGGGATCGCCGCAGGTCGCCGCCGCCAGCAGCACCTGGCGATGGCCCTCGCCCTTGAGCACCGGCAGGCAGTAGGCATGCGGGCGCAGGCCGCCGGCGAACATGGCGTTGCGGTTGAGCAACAGGTGGTGGGCAGTGATGGTGGCGGCGACAGCCGGTCCGCAGCCGGCGACGAACGCGACCGCCTCGCGGGTGGTGATGTGCTCGATCACCACCTTGAGCCGCGGGAACCGCTCGACGATCGGCCGTGCCTGGCGTTCGATGAACACGGCTTCGCGGTCGAAGATGTCGACCGCGGGATCGGTCACCTCGGCATGCAGCAGCAGCGGCAGGCCGAGTTCCTCCATCGTCGCCAGCGCCGGCGTGCAGTTCAGGAAATCGCGGACGCCGTAGGCGGAGTGGGTGGTCGCGCCGGCGAGGAAAGCCTCGCCGACCGCGAACACCACGCCGCTGGCACGTGCCCGTGCCAGCTCTTCGGGAGTCGTCTGCTCGGTGAGGTAGAGGGTCATCAGCGGCGTGAATCCCGCCGCCCCGCTGGTGGCGAGGATGCGCTCGCGGTAGGCGATGGCCTCGGCCGTGGTGCGCACCGGCGGGTCGAGATTGGGCATGACCATGGCCCGGCCGAAGCGGCGAGCGCTGTCGGGCAGCACGGCCCGCAGCAGCGCCCCGTCGCGCAGGTGCAGGTGCCAGTCGTCCGGGCGGGTGATGGTCAGGGTGGTTGCGCTCATGGGTTGCACACCGGGCAGTGCTCCGGGCTTGCCGGTTCCGCGCTGCAGATCGGCCGGATGTCGCGATGGGCGCAGCGCAGGCAGCCGAACACCGTCGCCACCGGTTGGTCGGTCGGTTCTCCGCATGCGGCGCAGCGCAGACCGCGGACGCGCTCGACGGCAGCGAATCCCGGCGCGCCGCAGGCGGGACAGCACGAGACGAGCCGCTGAACGAGATCCTCGGCTGCCAGGCCGATCATCGCCATGCGCGTCGGGTTGGCGTGCGCTCGGACGTCGTTCTCGACGCAGACGCTGCCGTTCGTCGACAGCGTGCGCCCCCAGGCGAAGGCTTCCCTGAGAGCGGACAGGCTATTGATGCCCTTGCGGATGCGCCGATCGTCCTCGCCGTCCGGCCGCAGCACGAGGTGGTGCTCCGGGAATCCAGCCATGGCGACGGTATGCTCAAGCTCGTCCCAGTTGGCCGTGGTGAGGATCCGGTGCATGCCTGGTCCTGCGGCGCTGCCGATGAGCTCCAGGGCGCAGCGGTCATCGATCAGGATCACGATCTCGGTATTCCAGGCCAACATGCCGGCATGGGATCCGGACCAAACGAGCCCTCACTGGCGATGCCGACGGTCAGGCCGGACAGGGCCATGCCGATGCGCGCCTTGGTTCGGGCGGCGTCCACCTGGCTGCCCGGGCGTGGGATATCCCGGGTGAAGGTGCCGAGTTGGTCGGTATCGTAGCAGCCGATGCGTTCGACCCGGCAGCCCAGCGCGGCGTCGAGGACCGGGGCGATGACACGCTCCTTGCCGTGCTGGGTCAGCAGCGCGATGCGCTGGCCGGCGTAGGTCGGGTGGTGGAGGTCCGCTGTGGGGGATGGCATATGGAACCCTCCTGTTCACGCGCTCGTGGTCGACGGTTTCCATGCGCCAGTCCAGAGGTGGACCAGCACGGCAGCGGTCGCGGCCAGGGCCGAGGCGTACCAGCAGATCGCCGTCGGGTTGGCGATCTGGCGCATCAGCAGGCCGGCACTGGCGGGAACGATGAGGCCGGCGAGGCCGTAGCCGGTGAACACCCAGGGGTAGACGCGGGTGATGCCGGCGGTTCCCCAGCGCAGGGACACCAGGCCGGCGAAAACCACGAAGCAGGCGCCGAAGCAGGCCCCTAGCAGTAGGACGAGACCGGCTGCCACCAGGCCGTTGCCGCCCACGGCCAGGGGGAGCACGAACAGGACGGTGGCGAGTCCGCCGAGCGCCATCACCGGGACAGTCCGCCGCCAGGCGTCAAAGGCAGCGCCCCAGGCGATGCGTCCGACGAGGTTGCCGATGGCCAGGGCGGAGACCCCGCCAGCGACCACCCAGGGGGCGGCATCGCACATCAGCAGCAGCGGCTTGAGCATGCCGATAATCAGCAGACCGCTACCGGTGGCGCAGAAGATCGCCAGCCACAGTGGCAGCACGTGGGCGGCCGTGGCACCGGCCACCGCGTCGCCCTTGCGCCCAGCCATGACCGGCTCAGGCGACTCGGCCGGCGGCAGGCGCACCAGGAGTGCGGCAGAAGCGACCACCACCGCCGCTCCAACGCCGATGCCGCCCAGCGCCGCCAGCGCTGTCCAGCCGGCCTCCAACGCCACCTCCGCCAGGATCGCCTGCACCAGCGATCCGCCGCCGAATCCGGTGACGGCGATGGCCGTGGCCAGGCCCGGGCGCTGCGGCAGCCAGGCCGTCATCACCGCCAGGGCCGTGCCGTATCCCAAGCCGGTGCCGATGGCGGAGACGACAGCGACGCCGAAGAAGAGCAGCGCGAACCCGCCCGCACCGGCCCAGGCGATGGCGTGGCCGATGCCATAGAGCAGACCAGCCAGCAGCAGGAGCGAACGCGGGCCCGTCCGGGCCAGGATCCAACGCACCGCCAGCATGGTGCCGACGAACACGGCAAAGACGGTGCCGAACACGGCCTGGGTCTGGAAGATGTCCAGGCCATGCTGGGCGGTGAGGCCCGGCACATAGGTGGACCAAGCGTAGACACCGCCGAGGGAGAACTGGGCGAGGACGATGGCGGCGGCCACGCGGTAGAGGCCGGATGCGGCGAGCGGGGCCACGGACTACGGCCCCATCAGGCGCGCCTGCGCCAGAAACGCGGCCAAGGCATGGTAGAGCGGGATGCCCACGGCGAGGTTGAAGGGGAAGGTCACGCCCAGGGCGCAGGCCAGGCACAGCCCGAGGTCGGCGCTGGGCAATGCCACGCGCACGGCCGCCGGGGCGGCAATGTAGCTGGCGCTGGCGCACAGCACGCCCAGCAGGGTGGCGCCTCCGCTACTGAGCCCGGACACGGTGCCGACCGTCACGCCAAGGCCGCCGCCCAGCAGCGGCATGACCAGGGCGAGCAGCACCAAGCGCCACCAGCGGCGGTCGAGCATCTTCAGCCGCTCGGCAGCGACGGTACCGAGATCGAGGAGGAAGAGGCACAGCACGCCGACAAACGGGTCGACGAAGAAGGCGTCGATCTTGCCCAGCGCCTCGCGATCCGCCACCCAGCCCACGGCCATGCCACCGAGCAGCAGGATGATCGACTTTCCCGCCAACACGCGACCGAGGGCTGGCAGCAGCGCCGGACGGTCCTGGCCGCCATCACCGGCGGCGCGGTTCGCCAGCCACAGGGCGACCGCGATGCCCGGCACCTCCATCAGGGCGAGCAGGCCGGGCAGGAAACCCTCGTAGGCCTCCCCCAGGTGGGTGAGGTAGGCGGCGGCAGCGAGGAAGGTGACGGCCGAGGTGGAACCGTAGTGCGCCGCCAGCGCGGCGGCATCGATCCGGCCCAGGCCGATCAGCCGACGTGCCAACGGGTAGGTGATCAGGGGGATGGCGCAGCCCAGCGCCAGCGTCGCCAGGGCCGGGGTCACCACCTCACCGATGGCGACCGATCCCAGCGCGGCTCCGCCCTTGAGCCCGATGGCGAATAGCAGGTAGATGCCCAGGGCCTGGGTCAGCGGCTCGGGGAATACGAGATCGCTGCGGGCGAAGCGGGCAAGCATCCCGACCGCGAAGGCGAGGAAGGCCGGTGCGAGCAGGTTGTTGCCGAGGAGGCCGAGATCCATGTGCCTCAGGTCGTGGTTGCAGGGATGGCGTGGTCGGACAACCGCTTCAGCAGAGCCGTCAGGCGGGCATCGCGTTCAATCGCCGTGGAACTGACGACGGTCAGGTGCCCGACTTTGCGCCCTGGTCGGGGACGCTTGCCATAGTCATGGCGATGCGTTCCAGGAGCATCGCCCACCAGCGGGTCCGGCATGGTCCCCAGGCAATTGACCATGGCGGAGAAGCCGCGGGCGGTGGTGTCGCCCAGCGGCCAGCCGAGCACGGCGCGCAGGTGGTTCTCGAACTGGCTGCAATCCGAGCCCTCGATGGTCCAATGACCGGAATTGTGGACGCGGGGCGCGATCTCATTGACCAACAGCAGATCGTTGCAGCGGAACAGTTCGACCGCGAGGACGCCAATATATCCGAGCCGTCGCAGGAGCGCGGTGGCGATGGCCTCGGCCCGCGCCTGCAGCACGGGCGACCAGGCCGGATGCGGAGCCAGGGTGGTGATCAGGATGCCGTCGCGGTGGCGGTTCTCGACCACCGGCCAATGGCGGATCTCACCGTCCTGGCCACGCACCGACAGGATCGAACATTCGTCGGTGAAGGAGACGAAGCGTTCAAAGATCAGGCCGTCCGGGCCGAACTCCTGCCAGACCGCCGCGAGGTCGCCTTCCCGGCGCAGGATGCGCTGGCCGCGGCCATCGTAGCCGCCGCGACGCGATTTGGCGACCAGGGGCAGGCCGAGTCTGGCGAGCACCTCGCGGCAGGCGTCGAGATCGGCGGGGGCCGCCCACGGCGCGGTGGCGATGCTCAGGCTATCCAGCAGCCGCTTCTGCTGCATCCGATCCTGGACGGCCGCCAGTACCGAAGGCGCCGGTCGTACCGGCACCAGGCGCGCCAAGCGCTCCACGGTCTGCACGGGCACGTGTTCGACCTCCCAGGTCGCCACGGCGGCACCGGCGGCGAGGGAGCGCAACGCCTCGTCGTCATGCCACGACGCGGTGATCACCGGCGCCACCGCCTGGGCTGGCACATCGGAGTCGGGGACGAGCACGCGGCAGTCGACGCCGAGATGCCTGCCCGCCTCGGCCAGCATCCGGCCGAGTTGGCCTCCCCCCAGCACGGCGACCAGCGCCCGGGAGTCCTGGCTCATGGCGGATGCCCGCCCGGAACCATGCGCGGATCCGGGACGGCCAGCACCTGCCGGGTCTGCTCGGCCCGCCATGCGGCCAATCGCTGGGCGATGTCCGGATGATCTGGTGCCAGCAGGGCGGCGGCGAAGAGGGCAGCATTGATCGCCCCGGGCGTGCCGATGGCGAAGGTCGCCACCGGGATCCCGCCGGGCATCTGCACGATGGACAGGAGGCTATCAAGACCGTTGAGTGCCGCCGATACCACCGGCACGCCGAGCACGGGCAGCCGGGTCTTGGCGGCGCACATGCCCGGCAGATGCGCCGCCCCGCCGGCCCCGGCGATGATCGCGCGCAGGCCGCGGCCCTCCGCCTGAGCGGCGTACTCCATCAGCAGATCGGGGGTGCGATGAGCAGATACGATGCGCACCTCGTGCGCCACCCCGAGCTTCTCCAGGGTGTCGCTGGCGTGGCTGATCGTCGACCAGTCGCTGCGCGAGCCCATGATCACGCCAATGAGGGGGACGGTGTCCATGCTAGCCTCCGTGGGGATGCGTGCACTTCACGCCAGTTCCTCGAAATCGCGGATGCCGCCGCCACTCTGGAAGCAGGCCAGGATGCGGCGGCCAGCGGGATCGAGATCGGGCTGGTCATAGGCCGTGAGGACCCCAGCGAAGAAGTCCTGGAGGATGCGCGCCCCGGCATCGTAGGCGTCCGCGCCCACCTCGGGTTGCTCGTTGGTGCGCAGCAGCCAGTCAGGGAGCGGCACCCCCTCGACCTGGAGATGGGTCGGCGTCCAACCCAGAAGCGGGCAGCGGCTGGCCACGAGTTGCGCCTTATCGAAGCGGACTCCACCCCGCCGGGCGAGGTATTCGCGGGTCAACCACTGCGGCATGAAGCCCATCTTCCAGGCGCCAACGTGCTGGTTGGGAACCAGGATGTAGCGCGTGTCGGGGGTCGAGCGGATCTGGCGCAGCAGGAGGTTGGCCTGATCAATGCGCCGACCGGTGGCGAAGGGCCAATACGAGCCGACGCCCTCGCTCTGCAGGCCGTCAGCGCCAACGATGCTGGGGTTGGCGTGCCCGCGCGGGGCGACCAGGCGCCAGAGCCAGGCCAGGGCTGGCGGCAGCACATGCAGCATGCCGAGGATGCCGTAGGTCGGCACCTTGGCGGTGCATGGCGGGCAGCGCACGCCGAAGCTGCGCACATCCACCTCGACCGGTCCGTCGACGATGTCCGGGACAATGCGCCGGGGCAGGATGACGCGCGGATTGGGGCAGCGCACGCCTGGCTTGTCCTCGCGGTGCTCCCAGATCAGGGTCGTCGCCCCGGGTACACCATGGATGTTGATGAACACCAACGGCAGCGGCGGATGGATGGTCAACTGTTCCAGTTGATGATCGGTGCCATAGTTCTCGATGTGGTTGACGCGGACGAACCACGCATCCTCCGCATCCTGCACCACCAGTTTCCGCTTCTGTCCCTGGTCGAGCGGATGGCACAGGGCCATGTCATCGGTGACCGGTCGCAGGCGGCAGCCCTGCGGCATGCGGATGTGCCGCGTCTCGCCGGTCTGCACATTGGCGCCCAGCAGGAGTTGGCCGTCCTGCTCGCGATGGGCGTATTCGAGCATCTCGCTCTTGCCACCGCCGCTGGCCCCTTCGTGGAGGATGGTGACGACATTGTCGTACGGCGTGACCACCTGCACGGTCGCGCCATGCGCGGTCAGCCAACCCTCCCGCTCGCCAATATGCAGCAGGACGCCGTAGATGCCCTTCTTGGCGCTGGGGCCGGGATACAGGTTCAGCGAGTACAACTCGTGCATCTCCTCGGTACGGTTGTGCACCACCACTTGCCGCCCCTTGCACAGGGTGTGACGGAAGGTCGGAGCAAGCAGGATGACCGCCTTGGGCTTGAACGAAGCGGGCAACTCGGCTGCCGGGATGAAGCCCTGGAGGTCGGCCAATCCTGCGGCGAAGAAGCCGGCGTTGGCTGGGGCAATGAGCAATGCACCATGGCCGAGGGCTGGGTCGCCGGCCCAGAACGGCAGCACCAGCAGGTGCTGCGTCGACAACCACTGATGGATCTGGTGGCGGACGGTGTCGAATGGTTTGCCGAAGCGTTGAGTGAAGGTGGTCTGGTCAGTGGGCAACCCATCCGCCACCACCATGCAATCGGGGTCGCGGCGACGCATGTAGGCCTCGGCGTAGTTGACCACGACACCGTTGCGACTGCGCACCACCTCGGCCTCGATGATCTGCCCGACCCCAGGAACATCGTAGGCGACGCGGTAGGAGTCGGAATCAACCCCACCAACCGCTCGATCTACGAGGTCCTCGCGCGTCAACGGCAAGGACCAGGACGGTGCCTCGTCCAGGATCTTGGCCAGATCATCAGGAATCACGATGTTGGATGAGTTGGTAAGGGCCGGCATGATGACCTCCTGGACGTTGGAGCGTCACCCTACACCGTTCACCATGAGAGATAGACACATATTGACTCATTGATGTGCGTAAAATACTTATAAGTAGGACTCCTTCCGCCGGAGACACGCGTGTCCCAAGAATCCAAATCACCAACTAACAACGATTTACGCGATCTGCTACGCCTGAATCACCACCACCTACTGTACTTCGCCGCTGTCATGGATTGTGGGGGGGTACAGGCCGCTTCCCGGCACCTGGGGGTGACCGCGACGACCATCAGTTGGCAGATCCGGGCGCTGGAGGCCGTCATCGGCCAGAAGCTGTTCCTGCGCCGGCGGCAGCGGTTGCTGCCGAGTCCCTTCGGCGAACGCGCCTACATCCTCGTGTCCGCCTGGCTGGCGACCGGCCGACGGGTGCTGGCATGCATCGAGAAGTCGACCGACAGCAAGCCGCCACCGCTGCATGTCGGCCTCGCCAACGGCGTGCCGCTGCTGGTGGCGGCGCGGATCCTCACGGCTGTGCGGGCCAGGATGGGCGACCGGCAACTCATCTGCCGGACTACCCGACATGACACCCTGCTCGACGAACTCACCCACCATCGCCTGGACCTCGTGCTGACCGACCGCCCGGCGGCGCGTTTCGGCATCGACCTGACGATGCGTTGGGTCGAGGCCAGCGGTATCGCCTGGTGCGCCCTGGCCAACCCCCAGCGGCCCTTCCCGGACTGCCTGCACCGCGCCGCCGTCATCCTGCCGATGCGCGGTTCCGCCATGCGCGAGTCGATCGACGCCTGGCTGACCCAGCTTGGGCTGGATCCGCTGGTGGTGGCGGAATGCAGTGAAAGCGCCCTGGTCAAGACCCTTGGTGCCTCGGGCATGGGTATGTTCCCCGTGCCCGCCATCGTCGCCGATCAGGTCTGCACGCAGTATGCCGTCACGGTGATCGGCAGGCAGGCGGGCGAGACTGAACGCTACATGCTGGTGACGCATAGCAGTCAGCCGCTGAGCGAACTGGACAGCCTGGTGCCGTAGGCGGGCACCAGTTGAGCGAGCTGGACCGCCACTTCGGCGGACACGGAGGTCAGGACAGGAGTTGCCGCCCCTGTTTGGTGATGGCCAGCAGCGCCGGATTGGACAGGCGACGGTCCAGGCTGATCGCGTAGTGGTGCACGCGCACGTTGGCGATGCGGCCGATCAGGCGCACCCCATGGGTGGCGGTGATGTCCTCGGCGATGACGTCGGGCGCCACGAACAGGCCGAAACCAGCCTGGCCGAGCGTCTTCAGCAGGGCGCTGTCCTGGACCTGGGCGACCACCCGCGGCTGGATACCCTGGTCGGCGCACCAGCCATCCCAGGCGCGCCGCTGCGGCGAGGTGGGCGGCTGGACGAGCATCGGCGCCGCCTGGAGGGAGCGCGGGAACCCGCGCGCCAGGCGGGCGAAAACCGGGGCGCCGAACACGGCCAGCGTGCTGTGGCCCAGCAGGTGGTTGAAGGCCCGGATGCGCAGATGCGGTTCCAGCATGGCGTCCGAGATGACCAGATCGATCTCGTGTGACGCCAACCGTTGCACCAACGCCTCGTGGCTGCCCTCCAGCACCGTCACCTGCACCGGATCGGGCAGCTGCATGGTCGGCGTGATCAGCCGACAGGCGATGAGCTTGGATACGGCATCACTGATGCCGATCGACACCGGGACGGCCCTGGTGTGGGTCCGGTTGCTGAGCGTCTGGTGCAGTTCACCGCCGAGCGCGAAGATGTCGTCGGCGTAGTCGAGGACGAGACGACCGGTGTCGGTGAGCCGCAGACGCCGGCCGTCGCGCATGAACAGATCAACGCCCATCGCCTGGGCGAGCAGGCGGAGTTGCTCGCTGACCGTCGGCTGCGAGACCTTGAGGCGGACGCAGGCCTTGGCGATGGAGCCCTCCCGGGCGACCGCCCAGAAGCTGCGTAGGTGGTGGTAGTTGATCTCGGGCAGGGTGGGCATGAGGACCTCGCAGACGGTGCACGGGGGCAGGCCGCCGAGGCGCCTGCGTCATTACATAGGCCCCGCCGAAGTTTCGCAATGCCACTTCCGATGCCGTCGCAACGCCGGCAGCCTAGGATCGGCGCACCGCAACGGAGCACGCCATGGACATCCGCCTCATCACCCGCCACCTCGTCCGCCAACCCGAACTGGTCGCCTTCGCCCAGCGTCGCGTCGCTTTCGCCCTATCGCGCTTCAGCGACCTGGTGCGCGGCATCGACATCCGGCTCGATGACATCAACGGCCCCCGGGGCGGGATGGGGCTCACCTGCCTGGTGCGTCTGCGCTTGGTACATGGTGGCGAGATCAGCATCGAGCATCCGGCCAGTTCGCCGGAAGCGGCCATCGCCCACGGCGTCGGGCGCATGGCCAGCCGTCTGCGCCGCCTCGTGTCGCGCCACCAAGATCACCGCTGAACGCACCCGGAGGGGAACCGCCATGATCGACCTGCTCTACCTCGCCATCGCCGGCGTCACCATGCTGCTGTCGCTGGCGGCAGCCGGACTGGTCCGCCTCCGCGTCTCCCAGGCCCGGCGGGTGCCCAGCGCCGGCGGCCTGACCGGGGCCGAGGCCGCCGCGCTCATCCTGCGCCATTCCGGCCTCGATGGCCTGCGCATCGAGGAGCACGCCGGGATGCTCAGCGATCACTACAACCCGATGACCCGCACCCTCGCCCTCAGCCACGATGTCTTCCATGGGCGCGATGCCGCCGCCGTCGGCATCGCCGCCCACGAGGCTGGCCACGCCATCCAGCATGCCCAGGGCTACACCCCGATGTGGCTGCGTAGCCTGCTGGTGCCAGCGGCAAACCTCGGCTCGATGCTCGGGCCGTGGCTGGTCATCGGCGGCATCGTCCTGGGCGCGGTCCAGCAGCACGCCGCTCCGGGCCTGGCCTGGTGGTTGGCTGCGGTCGGGCTCGGCCTGTTCGGCCTCGCAGCGGCATTCACCCTGGTGACCCTGCCGGTGGAGTTCGACGCTTCGGCCCGCGCCCGCGTGCTGCTCGTCGAGTATGGCGTCATCGGCCGCGACGAGGACGCTCGGCAGGTCGACCGCGTGCTGACTGCCGCCGGCCTGACCTATGTCGCCGCCGCCGCCACCTCGGTGCTGTGGCTGCTCTACTGGGCTTGGCAGGCGGGCTTCCTGGGCGGCAACCGGGAGCGCTGAGTGGAGACCATCGTCCTCTTCCCCTTCGCCGACTACTGGTGGGTATACGGCGCGTTCACGCTGCTGGTCCTCGTCATCCTGGGCCTCGACCTCGGTGTCTTCCATCGTAAGGCGCATGCAGTCGGCCTGACCGAGGCGGCGACCTGGAGCGTCGTCTGGATCAGTCTGGGCGCGGCCGTGGGGGTGGCGCTGTGGTGGTATGCGGGCACCGCCCTGGCCGATCCCGGCCGGGCTGCCGCGCTCGCTGCGCTCGGCGAAACCCCTAGCCAGGCGGCCAACCGGATCGGCTTGGAGTACGCCGCCGGCTACCTCGTCGAGAAGGCTCTCGCGGTCGACAATGTCTTCGTGTGGGTGATGATCTTCTCGTACTTCGCCGTGCCGGCGCAGTACCAGCACCGGATCCTGTTCTACGGCATCCTCGGGGCGATCGTCTTCCGGGCATTGTTCATCGGCGCCGGCGCCATCCTCCTCCAGTACCAGTGGATCGTGTGGCTGGCGGGTGGCTTCCTCATCCTGACCGGCCTGAAGCTGGCCGTGGTCGGAGAGCCGAAACTGGACCCCGAACGCAATCCCGTGGTGCGGTTGCTGCGCCGGCTCCTGCCCGTGACGCCGCACCTGGAAGGCCAGCACTTCCTGGTACGGCGCGACGGCGTGCTGATGGCCACGCCGCTGCTGATCGTCCTGGTCCTGGTCGAGGTCTCGGACATCATCTTCGCCGTCGACAGCGTCCCGGCGATCTTCGCGATCACCGACGAACCGCTGCTGGTCTTCACCTCCAACATCTGCGCCATCCTCGGCCTGCGCGCCATGTACTTCCTGCTTGCCGGGGTGATGGGCAGGTTCCACCTGCTCAAGTACGGCCTGGCGGTGATTCTCGTCTTCGTCGGGCTCAAGATGCTGGGCGAGGTCGTCCCCGGCTTCGCGCTGCTGCTCGACGAGAACGGCAAGTTCCCCATCGTCTGGTCGCTCGCCATCATCGGCGGTATCCTGGGGACTTCCGTGCTGGCCAGCCTGGCCTTTCCGGCACGCCGTCCATGAATCGCACCCCTGATGTTGCACCGACGGTGATCGGATGAGGCTCTAAGCATGGAGGCATCCACTATCCCGCCGGTTTCAGGTGCCGGTGATCCCTGGACCGGCCTCGTCTACGCCCTGGCCGCCCTTGCCCTGCTCGGATGCAACTTCTTCTTCGTCATGAGCGAGTTCGCGATCGTGAAGATCCGCGATTCGCAGGTGGCAGCGCTGGCGCTCAGCAACGATCCGCGGGCGCCGTTGCTGCAGCACATCAAGAGCCGTCTCGACGAATACCTGTCGGTCGTACAAGTCGGCATCACCGGGGCGACCATCGGCATGGGCGTGGTCATCGACGAGGGCATCGGCCAACTGATCACGGACGCCTTCGCAGCGATCGGGTGGTCCGGAGACACTGCCGGCATCGTCTCGGTGATCCTGGCGTTCGCCGTCGCCACCTACCTGACCATCGTCACGAGCGAACTGGTCCCCAAGGCCATCGCCATCCGTCACACTGAGCGTGCAGCGCTGATCGCCGCCCAGCCGATGCGCCTCCTGTATGGCCTCTTCTACCCCTTCATCCTGGTCCTCAACCGGTCGGCCCGGGCGCTGCTGCGACTGCTCGGTTTCAGCAAGGATCTCAAGGAGACCCACTCCGAAGAGGAGTTGCGCATCATCCTCGGCGAGTCGCAGGATGGCGGCGTCATGCCCTTCCGCCGGCTGCTGCTGTTCGAGAACCTCTTCGATCTCGGTTCCGAGCGGGTGCGCGACGCCATGCGTCCACGCAGCCAGGTGAAAGCGCTGCCGGCGGAGGGGACCCGCGAGACCATGGTCGAGGCGATCGTCTCGCATGGGTATTCGCGCTATCCGGTGGTCGCTCGCGAGGCCGATCCTGGGGTCCTGCCCCTGGGCATCGTCCATGCCAAGGAGATCCTGGCCCGATTGGCCCCTGGCGCGGCCCTGGCGACGATGACGCGGCCCTTCCTCACCTTCCCCGCCGAGGCGCCGCTGGAGCGGGCGCTGGGCGAGTTCCAGCGTAGCCGCAACCATTTGGCGGCGGTGGTCGATGCCGAGGGCCGCTGGGTGGGGCTGCTCTCGTTCGAGGATGTCATCGAGGAGATCGTCGGCTCGATCGAGGACGAGTTCGAGCGCGAGCACCCGCTGCATCTCGACGAACTGCTCACCCCGCAGCGCATCGTGCTGGATGTGCAGGCAGCTTCGATCGACGAGGCCATCGGCCTGGTCATGCGCCAGGTTCCGCTGCCCGACCTGGACGCCGTCGGCGGAGGCATCGAGGCGGCCCGGCGGCTGCTGGAGCGCGAACGCAGCCTCTCCACCTATGTCGGTCGTGGTATAGCCATCCCGCATGTGCGCATCGACGGCCTGGAGCGACCTCTCGCCGTCTTTGCGCGGCTGACGCCGGGCATCCCGATCGCCAACCGCCACGAGCGCGCCCGCTTCCTGTTCATCCTGCTGGTCCCTGCCGGGGCCCAGCGGCTGCACCTGCGCCTGCTGGCGCGCATCGCCCAGATCGCGGAGAGCGACTACATCCTCGCGCGCCTCGACCAGGCCGGCGATGCCACCGCCGTCCAGGAAGCGCTGGCCGCTGGCGACCGGGCGACGACGGGATGAGCCGGCCAGCCGATCTGGCAGAGGCCCTGCAGGAACTCGCCACTGTCTGCGGTGGCCCGCAGGGCTTCACCCTCGATGAACTGCACGCCCACCTGGCCGAGCGGACCTGGTTGGTGCTGCTCATCCTGCTGCCATTGCCATTCCTCTCCCCGGTGCCCATGATGGGGTTGTCGATGCCCTTCGGGATCGCCATCGCGGCTATCGGCATCGGAGTCGGGTTGGGCCGAACGCCGACGATCCCGGGGCGCATCCGCGCCATGCGCTGCCCGCCGGGATTCATCGCCCGCGTTCTGGCAGCGACCGCCCATCGGATGGGACGCCTGCGTAGTCTGCTGCGTCCGCGTTGGGCCTGGCTGGCCGATCGCCCATCGACCCGCATGCTCGCTGGGATGGTCATCGCCATCAGCGGGGTGCTGCTGGCCCTGCCCCTGCCCGTACCATGCTCCAATGCGCTGCCCGCCTATACCATTCTGGTCACTGGAGTGGGATTCGCCCAGCGCGATGGCGTCGCCATCCTCGTCGGCCTGATCGTCTTCCTCGGCACGCTGGCGTTCTTCGCGTTGATCGGCTGGGCCGCGTGGGCAGGCGCCCAATGGCTGCTCTGATGGAGTTTGCTGGAATCTGGTTGGCAGATGCCTCCGTCGGGGCCAACGCAGCGGGGCGCCGTGAGGCCTTGACGTCACGCACGGATGTGCGTAGGTACCCCAGCCCCGTGATCCGGTCTCTCATATCCACCTGGCTCTTGCGGGTCCTGGCCATCATCATGGCCGTGCTGCCGCCGCTTGTCACCATGTCACCGGTGCACGGGGCGCACCATGGTGCGGGGGACTGCGATACACATGTCCTGTTCGCCGGACTGGTGTCGGTTGTGGCCGCACTGCCGGTCCCGCTGGCGCCTCCGGAGACGCCAACTGACCCCGGGATCCCGTCTGGCGGAGAATGCCCCCACCAGTGCCATCACCATGGTGACGAGGTGTCGACTCCGGGTGCGATGATGCTTGCCATGGAGGTTGGCGTCGTGCGCCGTGCTCTGGGACCGACCACGCACATGCCTGACGGACCGGTCTTCCCGCCGGATCCGCCCCCCGTCCGAACGGGCTGATCCCGGCACGCATCAGCGTGCCGGACCCCGCCGTCGACATACGGCGATCCTTCAGCCCGCGGATGCGTCCATGCCGTCCCTTGTCCCCCGGTTCCTGCCATGCAGGAACCTCCTATCCACCCTCGCCGTCCTGACGTGCTGTGCAGGGTGCACCGTGCCCGCATCACGGAGTGCGTCAGCCGCGTCGTTGGCGCCGTCCGCATCGCAACCCAGCGGACCGGCCACCCCCGTGGTTCCCGCCTGGGACGGCCCGGTTCCGGTCGATCGCCTGGTCGCACACGCCCAGGCCCGTCATCCCTCGGCTCGAGCAGCGGCTGCGGCGCTGACCGCCGCACAGGTTCGCGCCGAGACGGCGGGCCGTTGGGCGCATCCCAGCCTCGACCTGAGCTACGGACGGACACGCGCGCGTCAGCCGGGTGGCGAGTCTGACCAACCGTATGGTGTTGGCCTCAGTCAGCGCCTGCCGGCCTGGGGCGAGGCGACCGCCCGTCGAGCCCTGGCCCGGGCAGGACTGGACGAGGCCGAGGCGGCGGGCGGGATGCGCACCACTGAGATAGCCCTGGCGGTGCGCCGGGCCGCCCTGGACTACGTCAGCGCACGGGAAGCTGCCGCCGCGGCCGAGGCCGAGGTGCTGATCGCCCTCGAACTGGCACAGAGCGTTGAGCGCCAGGGATCGGCGGGCGAGGCTGATCGCGCTGCCGTGTCCCGCGCCCGCCTGGTGGCCACCATCGGTTCCGTTCAACGCGATGCCGCCCACCGCGACGTCGCCACGGCTCTGGCGGTGCTGCGCATCTGGTGCGGGAGCAACCTACCTGACGGACTGGTGCTGGCCGATGCCTGGCCCGCATCCTGGCCCGTGGTGCCTGCGGCGCAGGCCCAGGCGGCGCTCGCCCGCCATCCGCAGGTGCTCGTCCTGGAGGGACAGACACGCGCCCAGCGCAGCCGCCTGGAACTGGCCCGGCAAGCCGGACAGCCGGGCATCACCATCGGCATTTTCGCCGACCGTGAGGCCGAAGAGGATGCCGTCGGCGCCACGCTGGGACTGGAACTGCCGCTGTGGGACCGCGGCGCTGCCGGCATCGCCGAGGCCGAGGCCGGCATCACCGCAGCCGAAGCGGCGCAGCGGCAGGAGCAGGCCCGCCTGGCAGAGCGCTTCGCCCAGGCCCTGGGCGCCTATGACCGTGCCCGCCTGATGGCGCTGGCGCTCGCTGGCGAGGCCCTGCCCGCTGCCGCCGAAGCCTTGCGTCTGCGCCAAGCGGCCTTCGCCGCCGGCGCAACGGACCTCGACGCCATCCTTGATGCCCGACGCTCTGTCCTCGCCGTGCAGACCGACCTGCGCCTCGCCCGCCGCCAGGCCGCCGCCGCCGCGCTCGACATCGCCGAGGCCTGCGGCCTGCCCAACCTGCCAACCAACCTGATCGAAACGCCATGAACCACCCACGCATCTCCACGATCCGGCTTGCCATCGCCGCCAGTGCCACCCTGCTGCTGGTCGCCGGGTGCGGCGACCACGGCCCCGAGGGCCATGGCCACAGTCATGGTCCTGGAGCCCCGGCACCTGACGCGGCGGTGCCAGCGCCACCGGGTGTCCTGGCGGTGACCCCGACGGTACAGCAGAACCTTGGCCTCACCTGGGCCACCGCGTCCTATCGGGTGGTGCACGGCGTGCTGCGCGTGCCCGGCCGGTTCGTGGCCGAGCCTGATGCCAAGCGCGTCTACGCGGCACCGCTCGCCGGCCGGGCCGAGGTGCAGGTCAGGCCGTACCAGCGCATCGCCGCCGGCGAGGCGCTCTACCGGCTGCATGCTCCGGATTGGACCCGTCTGCAGCGCGAACTGGCCGAGGCCTCCTCGGCGCTGGCGCAAGCGACGGACCGGCGCAGCAGCAGCGCGGCGCAGGTCCACGCCCTCGAAGCCGCCGTGGAACTGTGGCGCAATCGCCTGGCCACCCTCGAGCGCCTCGGCAGCGAACTCGGCGGCCGTGCCGGGGAGCGGGCCGAGGCCTCGGGCCGCCTGGCCGACCTCGCCGTGTCTCTGGCTACGGCGCGCCGCGAACAGGCCGACGCCGAACGCGAAGCCGGTGGCCAGGCGGCGCTGCGTGTGAGCCTGCTGTTCCGTCAGGTCACGCAGCTCACCGGCCAGGACGAGGCCCAGCTCACCGCCGTCACCGATGGCGTGCCGCACTGGGCCTCCATCGGGGCCATCACCGTCATGGCGTCGCGCGCCGGCGTCGTTGCCGCCGACCTCGCCTCCGATGGTCGCTGGCTGGAGGCGCAGGAGGTGGTCTGTACCGTGATCGATCCCGCTGGCGTGCGCCTGGAGGCCGACGGCCTGCAGGCCGACCTGCCGCGCCTGCGCGAGGGCCAGGCCGCGCGCATCGTCGCTGGCGACCCAGGCGTCGCCGGCTCCCTGGAGGCCGTCCTGGTGATCGGGCCGGAGGCCGATGCGGCC
>JALHRW010000005.1 GCA_022841245.1 Planctomycetota bacterium | reverse complement strand
GCCTACCTTCACCGCTTCCGGAGACGCACAGCCGAACCGCTGGAATCAGCGCAGTATAAGAGCCTCCTAGACCAAGCCCCGCTCTTTATGCTTGAGGATCGAGAACGGCTGAGGCGGCATCTAGAACGACTGGTGCCACACCGTCCCAAAGACAACGTCTTCTGGATCATAGAAACTGGGAAAATCCGTCCATCGAAACGACTTGCCGAATGCGTCGCGAGCATGTTACGCGGAAACGAGGAATTTCGCCTGCTGGATGCACAGCGCACGGCCTACAAAGTCATCGAAGGCCACCTCCTGGACGCGCAGCGCAAGGAGGATCGAAAGGTGTTCATCGTCCGAGGCGGCCCCGGTACTGGCAAATCCGTAATCGCGATGCGCCTACTCAGCATCTTGTACAAGCGCGGTGTGCCGTCCTTCTTCGTCGCTCCGAACCAAGCCTTCCGAGCAACACTGGCCGACCACCTGTCGCGTTCCGGACGTGATTCACAACGACTTGCCAAGATGCTGCTGCAGTCTTCATACCGCTTCCATGACGCCGACTGGTCAAAGGATCGAACGCATGACGTGCTGATCGTCGACGAAGCGCATCGACTCAAAAAGGGGAACGTCTACCAGTACAAGGGCGAAAACATGGTCGCGGACATGGTCCGCGCGGCAAAGGTCGCTATTTTTTTCATCGATGAAACTCAACAGGTCTCCTGGAACGACTGCGGATCGATTGCTGAAATTCGGGCACAGGCGGCGCAGTTAGGAGTCGCAGTCACGGAAATGCCTGAACTCCAGGCGCAGTTCCGCTGCAACGGATCGACTGGCTACCTCAATTGGATCGACGATGTGCTACAGATCAGGCCTACGGGGAATTTTGAAAATTGGGGCGACGGACAATATGAATTCGCCGTCTTCGACAAACCCGAGGAACTTTATCGCGAACTCCAGCGGAAAAACACAGATAATCGCGCCCGCCTGATCGCCGGCTACGCCTGGGATTGGCCCGCGGCAGGACGCCAGCGGGGCTCTGGCCAAACACATGTGAGCGCGGGACAACTTAGTCTGCCTTGGAATTATACCGGATCGAATTGGGCGACTGCAGAGGACGGCATCGGTCAGGTCGGCTGCATCCACACCTGCCAAGGAGTCGAGTTCGATTGGATCGGCGTCCTTATTGGAGACGACCTAGTCTACAAGGATGGAAAGGTGATCGGCGTCCCCGGCAAACGGGCAAAGACCGATAAATCTCTGCATGGCTCTAAGGCAGCACTCGAAAGCGTCAGAGGCGACCAGATTTCGACAGCAAAGGTGGAAGCCCGCATCCAGAATATCATACGAAATACCTATAAAGTACTCATGAGCCGTGGGCAGAAAGGCTGCTTAGTGTGGTGCGCCGATACTCCATTGCGCGAATACCTGCGGGAGCGAGTCAAACTGGCATCCACAATCGGCGGAGTGGATGACATTCCGGTCCGCAAGGCAGCCGAACCTGACACACCATATCAGGAAAGAAAATAATGGCCGCTCACATAGTTCCCGAATAATTGAGCCGGTGACTCGTCCCGACTGCTGCCATCATCACCCAAAACTCTGTTAGCCGAAAAACACATGATTACAAGATATGCAATTGAATGCATTACATGCGCAGAGAAATACCAAGCGAGGGTAAATATTGGCCACAGGGCCAAAACAGCCTTCACGTTTCCCCGTATATCACATTAAACCCCTACGCCGCAACCCGATGGTACATCGTGAGTAGGCCCCCAAGTCGGTCTTTCCTGACGATCGCGCCGTTGCGGTTGGCCAGGAGTGGGTCTGGCTCAATGATGGCACCATCCAGACCGGCATGTCGTCGTTCCTGGTGATAGTGCTTCAGGTACTCGGTGACGAGGTGACGCAACCCGGCCTGGCCCATCGGAAAACAGTGGTTGAGACATTCGTCCTTCAGCGATCTGAAGAACCGCTCGATGAACGGATTGCAGTTGGGCGAGGACGGCGGAATGCGGATAGGTTCCACACCGACGGCGCTCAGCGTGGCTTGGAACCATTCCGAGAAGGCGGGATCGCGGTCCATGATCAGAAAGCGCCGTTCGCGCAGGAATCCGTGGTCGGGATCGGTGAGGTTCCTGGCCTGCTGCACCATCCAGTCCTGGTTCATGGTGTCGGTGATGCCAAGCAGGTGGACGCGCCGGGTGTCGTGGTGGATGGCCATCACGCACCACTGGGTCACCAGGCGGTCACCAACCAGCGTCTCAACGGCAGTGGCGTCGATGGCGGCGATCTGCTCGGCATGGGATTCCAGAAAGGTGCTCCAATCGCTCTCGTCGTTGCGCTCGGGCGTAGGTCCGACTTTGTGGCCGTACAGGATGTTACGCACACTGCGCTCGGACACGATGACACCGATCGCTGCCAGTCGCCGCACGATGCCGGGCGCACCAACCCTCGGGTTCTCCCTCGCGATGCGCAGTACGGCCTGCACGGTCTCGGTAGGCAGCGGCGTCCGTCCGAGTCGGCCGTGGTTGGGGCAGGTCCACTTGGCGATAACGAGTTTGCGGTAGTACCGCCTCAGGGTGTCCACCGTGACGATGGGTTCGCAGGCGGCGAGGTCATCGGGACTCAATCCGTGCGCGGCTTCACCGAGTGCACGACGGTAGACGTCGGTCATGCGGCGAGGATCGGCTTGGGTCTCGCGCAGGACGCGGTTCTGGGTGCTGAGAAAGCGGATGCGGCGGTCCTGGGCGCGGTTGAGCCAGGCGGCACAGGCGAGGATGAGGATGGCGAGGTCGGCGGTCATGAGGTGGTACGACTGGACGGTGGTGGGGTCGCCCAGGCGATCGGCAGACAGCGTTGCTATCCACTGTATAACAATGAGTCACGTCTGAACTGTTATTTGTGATATGCGGGGAGAACTCGCGACGCACGTGGTATTGCGGAAGGGTAGGGAGCGGTGATACGAACAGGACCACGCCGGATCGCGAAGCCGGTAACTCGTGCTTCGCCCTCCGGCGTCATCTTGAACCCGTTGATAACCGAAAGTCCGCTGACTGTGACTGCTTAAACCATGACATGTAACAGCGGATTTATCGCCAGGTCCGGCAAAACCGCTGCCCGAATCGAGCGAAATCGACGGAACAATACGGTGTTTTATTCCGATTCACCAGAACGACATGTAGGGCCTCGCCCAAGATGGCCAGGATGACTAGGTGACGATCACCGACTTGTACTTGGCCAGCATCGTCTTGTAGACGAAGAAGGCGTAGCTGTCGGCATTGTCGAGGGCCTTTTGCCATGTGATGCCGGGGGCGCAGAAGGCGGATCCATCATTCTTGAAGTAGCCCTGATCACCGTGGTCGTTGGTGTTGACGAAGCGGTGGGTGGCCTCGTGGATGTAGGTGATGACGGCTAGCGTCATATTGTTTTTGACGGTATTCTTGTCGAGGTGGATCTCGCCCAACTTGGTGATGACATCGCCGTCATCGTAGAACACCATGCCGTTGGTCAGATGCCTGCGGCCGCCGAAGGACAGGCTGACATAACCGTAGGCATCGTCGTCATTGCGGATCTTGATGCCATGGGCCTTGCGGATGCTGTTGTTGGTGGTGGTCAACACGCTGCGGACGGTGGAGACGGCGGCCGGATCCGGCGCCTTGACGAAACAGGACTGGAAGGCGGAAGCGACCCCGCCTCTCATCTGGCTGGTCACCTCGGGCAGGGTGGCGGCGAGCCAACCCTGCGCTGTCTGCACAATGCGCTGAGCACGCTGCACGACATCGTCGGAGCCGAAGCCGAGTACCATCTTGACGTTGATCTGGACGCCATTGACGGTGACTTTGTGGCCGTTGTAGATTCGTTTCACGATCACATCCTTGTGGCAGTGAGTAAAGCGTCGCCATGCGAGATGGCTTTTTCTCACCATTTGCCCATCATTCTTCGAGTCAAGTGCAATCGTTCCTCTGTTCATCGAGTTCGGACTGACCACTCGCAAGCATCCGACCATCTCCACCACCGCAGAGCCCAAGCCGAGCCCACTGCGTTGTTTCGGCTGGATTCCAGGTGGCCCCGGACGGCCTGCACGACCCGCGACTGCTCGCGGCTGACCGATCCCTCCGAGGAAGTCACCAGGGCATCAAGCTCCCCGGCTCTCGGCGTCCATCTCCCGCGCCAATCGCGGCAGGCACTCGACCGCGTAGGCAGGCAGCGAGAGCAGGCTGTAACGCACATGCCCACCCGTTGCCGCCTTGGTGTCGATGACCTGGAGCATCGGGGCGACGCTGTTGAAGCGCGCAGCCCACGCCAGCTTCCGGTCGGCCATGAAGACGTGCAAGCTACGCATCGCACCGCCGGTGCCGGCCTTCACCTCGATGGGCAGGACGTGGCCGGTCGGTGCTCCGAGGTAGTCGACCTCGGCGGCGGATGACCGCGCCTCGCGGGACCAGTACCACAGCGCCGGCTCCTCGTTCCCGTGACCGATCAGGCGCAGGAGTTGACCGACGGCCTGCTCGGCGATGTGCGCCCCAGCTGCGGACCAGCCAGGACTTGCCGACCTGGCGGTCAAGCCTTCTTACTCGACCTATCCACCCTCTGCGCCAGTGAGCGGCGGGGGTGCAGCCCTGAGTTTGTGCTCAGAGGTGGAGATCCGACCACAGTTCCACCGCACGACGCGGGCGGCCGCCAGACCAGCATGTACGATATACCATGCCAAGCCGGGAGCGCGGGCGTCCGCCAAGTCGCTGGCCCAAGCCTCTACATCGGGATACCCGAGGCGATTCGCTACAGCACCAGCCCGGCACGCCCAGTACCGGTCCCATGCCCAAACCCCGACCGATACCACCGTCGCCAGGATCAGCGCAAGTCCAAGCACCAAGACATCAGCGCTGGGCCTCCCGGTCACCACGGCTGCAACCAGGAGGGATATCCCCGCCACCTGGCAGGTGAGCCCCAGCAACCGCGCGGTGTCCATCACGCTCACCAGCGACGGAAGTCGCCGAGTTGCATCGACCAGAGCGCAGGAGACGACCAACTGGACGGCCCGCAGTGCATCGGTGCCAGTCGTCCGCGTGAGCACCAGGAACTGCCCAGCAAAGGCCAGGCGATCCGTGCTGCCGCCATACACCACGGTCACCGGCGGCGATGCCCCGTGTTCCCGCAGCAGGTTCTCACAGAACCGCAGTGGGTTGTCATCCGGCGGCGGCAGATGCGCCAAACGGGTAAGCAGAGTCAACAGACGCCACGTCGGCCACGCCACCAGGACGAGGGCCAATATGATCAATGCGATGGTGGTCATGGTTCCTCCTGGCCTGTACAAGCGACAGTGGACAGTGCTCCGGCTCCGACGAGGGCCTCGTCGTCGAGCATGAGAATACGGCGAAACTGGGCGGGGTCTGGCGCCGCAAGCAGATCTGAGCGGAGACGGGGCATCAGCAGCAGTTCGCGCAGCATCTCCCAGGACTGGTGCAGTCCGGGATCAAGGAGCGATGCCGCGCGCAATTCGAGGGTCAAACCCGTGTGGTCCGCGGTGCCCGTTCCCGGCAACGCATAGCGCACGGCATCTTCATCCAGGTGCGCCCGAAGACGCACATCTCCTGCACCCACGCCGTCGCGATGTGGCACGCCGAATCCGTTGGCAACCGTGATGCCTCCCGAATCCAGCGCATCGGACATGCGCGCTGCACTGCGCTGTGGGATGACGATCCAGCCCATGTGTACGCCCAGGCCTCGGTGGGCATGCATCGAGCCGGGACCATCAGGCCCGATGGTTCCCAGCAGCAATCGATCCGCATGACGCCACACCGGTACCTCCGCCCGATGCCGTGGCCAAGTGGGCCGCGCGCCATTGAACACGGCCGCGATGGCATTGCTGGTGATCGGATCGCCACGATATCCCTGTGGACGAGATCCCCGCCAACGCAGGTGCTGCTCGACGACAACAGCGCACAACGCGGCCTCGCTGTTAGCCGCCGGGGCCGCAGATACATCCGGGCTCCATCCTCCCCACAGGCGGTCATTCGGCGCACGGTTGGGCGGCAGCAGCAACGCCCGATGGCCAGCTCGCAGCAGCATGTGAACCATGCCAGCCGCCATGAGCGCGTCTTCCGGCAATTCAGCGATGACGAGATCGCCACGCTGCGGTCGCCCGAGGCGCATACGCAGCGAAGCGATCGGATTCACAGGTACGACATACGCCTCGACATGGGCGTCATACCACCGGGCAAACGACCATCCGAGGTCGATCAGGTTGGCGACGTCCCTGCTGGTCGTCGCCTGGATGTGGATCCGGCAGCGGCTCATGGCTCCCTCCGATCGATGGCCGTGATACGGAATCCGGCCATCCCCTGCGGTGTCGGCCAGGTGACGGTGTCGTGGAGGCCGGCGCCAAGCAGAGCCTGGGCGATCGGGGAATCCGGCTTGATGCATTCAGGATCAAGCGGGAACGAGTGGTCGGAGGGAACTATGGTGAGCGTGAACTCGTCGCGGTTGCGCAGGTCGCGAACCGAAACGGAGGATCCGACGCCCACGATGGGGGCGGTGGCGATGAACATGACATAAGCACCTTGGAAACTGGGTGGAACGGACCGACGCCTGGACGGCGTCATGCGTGCGCGCCGGACCGTGACCGGTCCAGCATGGACGCGGTCTCAGTTCCGGGGCACGCCCATGCCAGGGGTATCAAGTCCTCCGACGATCGCGTGCTGAACCGTCCACACGACAGGGGCGTCGGTGACAGCGGCACTCCAGATGATGTCGACGGACAGGATCATGCTGCGTTAAGCTTTAGTCCGTGATGCTGAGAAGTCAACTCGGCGCAGCGCGATCACGCTCGTCTGCCGCACCGCTTCCGCCGATGCCAGACCCAAGCGGACTATGCGATTGGCGAAACACTGTGGGGCGGGAAACGCCGCGATCAGAGCAAACTGGTCCACCACATCTGACCTGACCTGCCACTCCGTGTTTCGAACTGTTATTCCGGATCTCATTCATTCCACGACTGAGATGAATGAGTTCCGGAGTGAAATGCGATGGGTGACTGCCAGATATTTCGTCACCACGACCGGTTTCCCGCTGCGGATTAGTAGCCTTGTCTTGCTGCGCCGTTTCAACCCTGCTTGATGATGCCGATATCAAGGACATAAGCCTCTCCAGCGCATGGACATCGCCTATCTCATCGCACCGCTGCTGCTGATCGCCGTCGTGCTCGCCTCGGTGTGGCTCGACCGCTGGAGCGTGCCGGTCATCATCGTGGCGCTCGCCGCCGGCATCCTGTTCGGCAGCGACGTCCTCAACCTGTGGTATTTCTCGAACGTGCATCTAGCCAACCAGGTGTCCAACATGGCCCTGGTGTTCATCCTGTTCCAAGGCGGGTTTGCCACACGCCGCGACAGCCTGCGCCTCGTGGCGTTGCCGGCCATCGGCATGGCCACGTGGGGCGTTGTGCTGACTGCACTGGCGACCTTCCTCGTTCTCTGGGGCGTCCTGGGCTGGGCGTACCAGTTGGCGGCCCTCATCGCCGTCATCATCTCCTCAACCGACGCTGCGGCGACCTTCTCCATCCTACGCCGGCAGTCGCTACCTCCTCGTCTCGCCAGCACGGTTGAGGTCGAGAGCGCTGCCAACGACCCGATGGCCATCCTGCTGACCCTGGTGGCGGTCGAGGCATTCGCCTCGGGGCAGTCCGGCGGATGGACCATCGTCCCGGCCTTCTTGTGGAAGTTCGCCGCCGGACCGCTCATCGGTTGGCTCGTCGCGCGTGGCAGCCTGGCGTTGTTCAACTGGCTCCAACCGCAGGATCGCGGGCATTATTATGTGCTATTTGTCGGCATTGTCCTGCTGACCTATGGACTGGCTGAGGTCTCGCAGGCGAGCGGCATGCTCGCCGTATTCACGGTGGGCTATCTGCTCGGCAACAACGCCTTCATCTACAAGCAGGGCATCGCCAACTTTTCCTCAGCGCTCTCGACAGTAGCAAACATTGCCATGTTCGTCGTCCTCGGTCTGCTGGTCTTTCCGCACCAATGGGGCTCCATATGGT
Source organism: Planctomycetota bacterium (assembly GCA_022841245.1). Lineage (GTDB taxonomy): Bacteria > Planctomycetota > UBA11346 > UBA11346 > UBA11346 > UBA11346. Next base: position 65,851 of record JALHRW010000005.1, on the reverse strand, counting down.
TCGACGGCGTCATCCTGTTCCTGGTATTGACCCTCGTCGCACGGCCCTTCGCGGTCTGGCTTGGCACCGTCAGGATGGGGTTCAACAACCGGGAGAAAGCGTTCCTCAGCTGGTCTGGCCTCCGTGGCGCCGTACCCGTCGTCCTCGCCACCTACCCGATGGCCCGCGGCATGGAGATTGGCCAGGAAGTGTTCAACTTGGTGTTCTTCGCCGTCATCCTGTCGGTTTCCGTCCAGGGATCGACGCTCGGGTGGCTGGCCCGACTTCTCCGCCTCGCAGCTCCAGCGAAACCATCGCCGTGCTACAGCCTCGAATTGATGACCATGTCCCACAGCGACCTCGACTTGATCGTGGTCGACATGCCGGGACCAGCCGGCAATCCGGGTCCGCTCATCCAGGATCTGCGCCTGCCGCCGGGGGCGGTGATCGCCATGATCGCCCGGGGGCCTGAGATTGTCTCCCCGCGCGGCAACACGCAGTTGCGCGGTTGGGACCAGATCACCGTGCTGGCACACGCTCGCGATGAGCATGCCGTGCGCAGTGCCCTCTTGGGATCCTCGACCTAGACCGCAGACATGAATTGCCTTCTGGATCTGATTCCGGCGCTGACAGCTTATGTGCCGAGCCTCGCCAGGAACGCCTGTACCACCCGGAAGATGTCCTCGGCTGATACCGTGACGCCCGGTTGCGACGCGAACACTTCGCGGACCTCCTGGCTGCCAGGCGCATCGGCGGATTCGTACAATCGACCCATCTGTTCCTTGGTCCGCCGACTCCACGCAGCCCATTCGCTGTTCGCGCGCTCCAGCTCTTTCCAGCGGTCGGCGAGATCATCCCAGCCACGCCGGAAGCCCCAGATGGTGAACACCACGTCGGCCTGATCGGTTGCGGCCTTCCCCTTCGCCTGCCGATCGCGTCGGATGCATTGCTTCTGGAAGATGAACGAGGTCGGATGCGGCAACTGGATGCGCCCCAGGCCGCCATCATCGATCGCCACCGGCTTGTAGAGCAGGAGGTCGACGTAGCGCAAGGCATGGGCGATCAGCGCCGGCTGCGGTGTGCCCGGTGAGGCTGCGTCACGTCCCTGCAAGGGGACGAGAAATTCCAGATGCACATCGGCGCGCGATCGGATGCCATCCTCCTCCATCTGAAAGCAGACCTCGACCGGATGCCCGGCCGCGTCTGTTGTCACATGTTCGACCAGGCGGCCAGCGTGCAGTGCCGCCGGAATCGTCTGCCCGCCACGAATCCGCGTCGGGTCAGGGAGTGCGACATCGACATCCACCGTCACGCGGGAGGACATCGGCGGCGGGGAGAAATCCGGATGCCGCTGGTAGTAGCTGGTCGCCAATCCGCCGACCAGGACGATGTCGCTGCGATAGCTGTCGAGCGCCTGCCACGAACGGCCGATCAGCTCCGTGAGTTTCGCCTGGAGATCAGCCATCGGATGCATCCTCCAGATCGATGATCCGCTGGGCGATGGCCCAGGCCTGGTCGCCGCCCCGTCCGGGATCGCGGGCGACATCCAGGGCAGCCTGCCACAGGTCAACGACCGGCAGGCCGTCGATAGCAACCATGCCGCCAGACAACGGCCGGACCATCGACGGGTCGCACGGTTCGATGACGAAGGCCGCGTCGCGCTCGTCGCACGGGGCCAACTCCCACTGGCGCATCAGGGATTCGATGGAGCCCATGGCGTGGATCGACAGCCTGGTCGTTCCCGTGACGATGGCGACGCCATGGGCGGCGCAGGCAGCCCAGGATCCCAAGGCCCAACGGCAACCATCCACTGGTCCCTGTTTCCCGAGCCAGGCCTGGACGGCATCAGGCGAGGCGATGCCTCCGAATAGCGGCCGCACCGGTCGTACTGCGACCTGCTCATGCCGGGCATGATCCAACCAGTACCGGACCAGCGCATCGGCCCGGCGCAGCCGCAGATCGCGGCCCATCCACCCGCGTGCCACCAAGGAGCCCACCAGGCGATAGGCCGTGCTGCTGCCTACCTCGGCAACGCCGGCAAGATCCTGCCCGGTCGCATCACCCAGGCGTGGTCCGGACCACCACGTGGTCGGCGCACGGCCCAGCAGCAGGATCTTGAGCAACCACTGATTCACAGCCGTCAGCGGCACCTCGCGCGGCGACGAACTGCTGACCACGCCACGCGCCATCTTGCGGTCAGGCTCCATCGCATTGATGCCGACCCCTGGCAGCCAGCACCACCACCCGCCCGCCGCCGAGAGGATGATGACATTGAGCTTCGGCGTACCGAGTGGAGCAAGCAGGCGCCGCACGCCATCGGCGAAACCCACGGGCAACGCTGGCACCATGATGACCAGCCCGTTGGCCACGGCGGGGTCGACCGGCGAGGCCGCCTGCCGCAGGGCGGCCAAGGCGATCGCCTGCTCCTGCAGTGACCTCCCCTGCGTCGGGATGCGGCGGAGGTCCAGTCGAAGCTCCAGCAGGCGACCGTCCGCAAGGATCAGCCTGGCTACCCGGTCGATGGATCCCGATGGGGCGACCCCCGACATGGACTCGACGCGACCGAAGCGACCGAGCGCCCGCTCGGTGGCATCCCACACCTGCGCCTCGATGTTGGACCCGCCTCGTGCCATGCCAAACCCTTATATTGGTAATTCCCAATATAAAGGAAATTCTCAGGAACAGGCGAAGACGAGGCCGGTGGACGGTGGGAGCCGTCGAATACCACATGCCAACGGTATTCCGTTGCCCACTGGACTAATTCAATTACTCGTCTAGTTCTGACAACGACTTACAGACGGAGAATTGCTCGACACTCGTCCCTTGTGGTCAACCAGCTCAACCAAGAGAAACCCACGGAAGCAGCGGTTGAATCCATGGATTCGGCCGGGGGTCCCGGCTCTCCCCGTTCTCCGTTTGGGCCACACTGCTTGGGGACGCCAGGCAGCCATGATTCTCTGATTCTCCATCGGTCAGGATGGGAACGAATCGGAACGACTCACCGACGTGAGGTTCAGTTCTCCCGTTGCCCGCCGCGCAGCTGTCCCGGCGTGGTGCCGAAGCGTTTGCGGAAGGCGTGGACGAAGTGGCTGGTGGTGGCGAAGCCGCAGCGCTGGGCGATGGCGGCGAGCGGCCGCATGCCGCTGCGCAGCAGCAGGTCGGCTTGAAGCAGCCGCTCGCGCCGCAGCCAGGCGGCCGGGGCAATGCCGAGGCGCCGCCGGAACAGGCGCGTCAGGTGCTCGCGCGAAAAGCCCACCGATCTGGCCGCATCCGCGATATCGACCGGCTGGCTGATCCGGTGGATGAGGTAGTCGCAGGCCGCCTCCAGCGCGTCGCGATCGGGCTCGGCGGAGCAGGGGTTGGCCTGGGCCAGGGCGAGCAGCACGTCGCTGGCGATGCGTGCCGAGTCGGCCGGGGTGAGGTGGCGGTGGCGGATGCCAGGCCCGCGCGACAGGTCGACGATGCGGAGCATGGCGGGGTGGGCCAGATCGCAGGCCAGGGCGTGGCCGTGCTGAGCGGTCAGTTCGCCGAGCATCGCCAGAGCGGCCGTGCCGTGCAGATTGATGTAGATGAAATCCCAGCGCGGTGCCCCGGAATCGGTGGTGTAGGCCACCGGCTGCCCGTATTGGAAGGCGAGGCAGCGCCCGGGTGGTAGGGCGATGCCGGCGTTGCTGGTGCATCCGTCCGGCCACAGCCGGCCGCAGCCGGCGAGGGTGACCTGCACCGCGCCCAGGCCGTTGCTCGGGCCGGCGCCCGAGTGGCGGTAGGCATGGGCCAACCCGGTCTCGCGGATGATACGGTCGATGGCGGGCAGACCTCCGGCGTGATCCAGCGTGCTGATCACGACGCCAGTGGTGGCAGGTACGACCATGGTGGTCATGTCTGCGACATGATGGGGTCGGTTGCGACATGGGAAGTGACTCGATACCCGTCTGGTCCCGTGGTACCAGGCGCTGCAAGAGGTCGCGCGCTGGTGGGAGGCGATTCCCGGGCATACGCCGATGCCGGTGCCGGAAGCCCGTCGGGAGCCGATGTATTCGGCCTGGTATTCGTTCCATCAGGCCTGCGATCCGCAGCCGGTTTTGGCAGAATGCCGCTGCGCCGCCGAACTCGGCTGCGCCGCGGTAATTGTCGAAGTCGGCTGGCAGACCTGCGACACCAGCCGCGGCTACCACCTCGCCGGCGACTGGCAGCCCGATCACATGGGCGATATTCGCTCCTTCGTCGACGGCGTGCCATCAGGGACTCCACCGAATTCACATTCAACTACGTGAACCGCTGTAAGCTGAACAGTACGTGCGGTGCTGTGGGTAACTGTCCTTGCTACCCGATACCGAAGTGATCACACCTGCAGCAAATGCTGGTCAATCGCGATATAGAGAAGCCCCGCTGCCTTCGTATACTTTATACGATGGTTCAGATCGCTTGCTGCCCTTCCATCAGCGATTGCAACGTGCTCGACCGGCGTCCCGACTCGGTCGGTGACCATGGACCCTTCTGTCATCGGCTGCAACGTGGCATCGTCGCAATCGGCCTGGGCGAGGTCGTGCTGGTGGAGACCACCGCCGATGTCGGTTTCGGTAATCGGCCCAGATCCGATGAGGGGGATCTCCATTTGGCCGACCCAGCCCACCGGCGTAGCGGCTTCACGCTGATCGAGCTGCTCGTCGTCATAACCATTCTGGTCACCCTGCTCGGCCTGCTCATGCCGCTCATGGGCCTGGCCTCACGCGAATCGAAGAAGTCAGCGACGCGCACGGTGATGGTCAAGGTCGACGCGGCGTTACGCCTGTTCCGTTCCGAGATCGGGCCATACCCGTTCCAGACGAGATACGCCGACTTGGCCTCCGGCGAGGCGTGGAGCAACCGGCTCTACTACCACCTCGGCACCGACATCGCCGATGATAAACGCGCCAAGGTCATCACTGATGCCGATGCGGCGGCGGCCATCTACGTCGACGGCCCCACGACGAATCCGAACTCGTACACCGACAAGGACTCCCGCGAGGGCTGGAGCGCCGCGTATATGGCGAATCGCATGGCCCGCGAACGTGTCCGACTCGCCCTCTACTCCGGCAATACCGGCGTGACCAGCGGAGTGATGCAGGCATCGAACGCCAGCTGGCGTGACAAGTGGGGTGGAGCCTTCACCCGCCGCGTGCTGCCGACCACGCCGCTGCTCTCGTCACCGGCGAGCGTCGACTGCCCGGGCTGGGCCAAGGACTACCTCAAGGGTGAGGTGCCGAAGAGCTATATCGCCGGCGAGGGCATCCTCGATGCCTGGAATCACCCGCTGCTCTATGTCTGCCAGGTGGTCGAGGGCATGAACTCCGCCCCGCACCAGTACAGCGATTCCGGTTCGACCGATGTCAGCGCGCTCAGCATGGGCCTGCATGCGCTGGGGCGGAAGACCCTGGCTCCGACCGACACCATCACCGGGATTGCACTGGTCGTCAATCCGCCGGCCCTGCCCGATCTGGCGAACCTGCGGCATTCAGACCGCAGGCTGTATGCCGCCCGGGGCCTGGAGACGGAATTCGAGCTGTGGAGTGCCGGTCCGGATGGGAAGGCCGACTGGATGCGCGACGCGGCGGCGAACAACGACAACGTTCCGCTGCAACCCTACGACAAGGGCATTCCATGAGACGCATGTCCCTGGGATTCACTCTCCTTGAAATGCTGATCGTCGTACTGGTCATCGTGCTGATGCTCGGTTTCGTCATCGCCAGTCCGACCGCCGACCAGCGCGACGAGGCCGTCCGCGGCGCGGCCGAGGAACTCGCCTCCGTCCTGCGCGAGACCCGTTCGCGAGCGATCCGCAAGAACACGCCCTACGCCATCGCCTTCAACATCCAGAACGCCCCGGGTAGCACGGGACGCATCCTCAACAACCGCAGCGGCGGGCACTGGTATAGGCTCATCGGCCCACGCGACTCGCTGCTCGGCGACAATGGCAATGCGATCGCGGAGCACACATGGCACAGTCTGCCACTCATCGACATGACGCTATCGGCCTTGAATGGCCGACCTGTCGAAGGCCTCGACAAGCCTGTTCCGCCCATTGAACACTACTTCAGCCTGGTGTCCCGTTCGTGGATCGACGAGCCGCATGTGCTGTCCAAGGGCAAGGTGCGCTTCCTCGCCCTGACCGACCAGGACAACGGCGACAATGCCGCGCCGGCCGCCGGCGGCTACTACACAGCCACCTATCCCCGGCCCTGGTTCGGTTGGTGGGATGCGACCACTGGCCAAATGCACCCGTGGGGCGGCTACGATCCGACGCTGAAGGGGGAGAGCCAGAAGTTCCAGGGCTACAACAACCGGCAGCACGCCCAGCAGAAGATCGGCGGCAGGATCGCCAGCATCTCCGGGTTCTACTATGAGGGACTTGAAGGGGAGATCATCGGCTGCGTCAACCCCTGCGACCGCAAAGTCCTCCAGGATGACGTCGATAAAGCCGCGACCGACATCTACGGCATCTATGGTGGCGGAGACCTCGCGTCCAAGAAGCTCTACACCATCGCTGTAGCGGGCGAACCCAGGCCGCTGATCAATGCCCAGTGGTTGGATTACGTCATCTGCTTCCGTCCCGATGGCACGGTGGTCGATGACTGGTTCCGGCTGCGCCAGGGCTACGCCAAGACCTGCAAGGCCCGCACCGATCCCGACGTCTCCCCCTACGTGCCCTCGTTCCCCACCTACGATCTCCGCGACGCCGGTCCGGGCGACCGCTGCAATAATGCGGCCTACCTGGACAACTGGGACGACTACCGCACGCCGTACGTCGACTCCTCGGACGCGCAGCGCGAAGCGACCACCTACGCCGCCCGCACCGGTTACTATTGGATCACCCTGGCCCCGGATGCAGCCAACGACTCGCCAGTCTTCGCCAGCGCCGAACAGGCGCTGCGTTCGCTGACGCCGATGTACCGCGTCGGCGTCAGCATGGACGGCCAGGTGAAGGTGATCCGCGTGCGCAACACCAACAAGGAAGCGCTGACCTTCGACGCCACCATCACCGGCACCGACTGGCAGAACAAGAACAAGATCTGGGGTAAGGCCGACACCACCTGGAGCGCGACGACCGCGATCACCCAGCCCAACTACGTCAACCACGAGTTGCGCAACAGCAACGGCACGCCGCGCGGATTGCCGATCCACGACACGGTGCTGCCGGAGATGCTGCGCGACCGCAAGTGGTGGTGGAAGGCCCCATGAGATACGACCGGCGAGGGTTCACCCTCATCGAGGTGATGGCCTGCACCCTCATCCTCGCCATGGCGCTGACCGCGGCCTGCGGCCTGATCCTGTATGGTCTGCACCTGGTGCGCTCCGCCCATGGCCGGACCGTGGGCATGGCCACCGCGATGAGCGTGATCGCCGACCCCAGCCCGCTGCAGACCGACCCCAGCATGAGTCCCAACGCCCCGACCAGCTCCGGCTATCTCAACGGGCTGTGGGTGGTGCGCACGGAATCGGAGGAGACGCCGCTCGACGGAGCAATCGGCACGCTGGTCGCGGTCACCGTCACGGTCGACGTCTCTGAGGCAAATAATGGCGAGGTCTTCGTCTGTACCAGCCGGCGCATGATCAGACGCAAGCCATGAGCCTGCAGACGCGTTCCCGGCATGAGGCATTCACGCTGGTCGAGCTGCTGATGTCGATCACGCTGGTCATCGTCATCACCACAGCCGCCATCACCGCGGTGGTGCAGATGCTGGCGATGACACGGCGGCTGCAGGCGCTGCAGACGATGGATGCGACGGCCAAGACGCTGTTCGAGAAGCTCTCGATCGAGGTCGGGGCCATGCACCCGGGTGCGGCCGTATGGCTCACCTCCGACCCCACGACGAAGAGCGTCGAGCTCGTGTTCATGCACGCCAAGCGCTCGCCACGCGACTTCTACGACATCAAATACGGAGCCGGCGTGCACTCGGTCATGGGCTTCACCGATCTGGTGTGGTCGCGCTGGCACTGGGCGGTAGCGCCGACCGGCACCCTGGAGGTGTCCACCAGCCGCACCGGCCGCTGGACCCGGGTCCCCGGCGACCAGACCCGGAACTACTGGAAGATCCCTACCGGATCGAAGATGACCAATTACCTCTCGACCTTCCTCCTGGTGCCGCAACTGGTGCGCGAAACGGGCACCGCGGCCACGCCGAACAGCCCCAAGGACATCCTCAATGCCAATGCCTGGCAGTCGGATCCGACGGACAAGACGATCGAACCAGTGGAGAAGTCGGACGTCGGCGACTACGACGATCTGCTGCTCAACTCCCGGCCTCTGCTGCGCAACTGCAGTGACCTCAGCATCGAACTGCGCAACCGCAACGGGACGGGCAAGCTCGCCAACGGCACCAGCGCCCTGACCTGGGCCGCTCCCGGCAGCTTCATCGATGGTCGCGATCAGACGGGCCTGGACGACCGGCCGACCGTGCTGCGCATCAAGTTCACCCTCACCACCGTCATCGATCTGAAGCAGACCGAGGTCAGCCGCACCTACAGCTTCAGTTGCGCGCTACCTGACAACCCCACCTACTGAAGGTTCGCCATGACTCCGGCACGCTCGGGATCCGCCATCCTTCTCTGCCTGGCCCTTGCCGCCTTCGCGGCCATGGTCGGCTATGCCTTCCTGCGCGGAGCCACCCGCCAGGAGATGTCGGGTAAGAGCGAGCTGATGGTCGCTCTCGCCCAGGACGCCGCCCAAAGCGGCCTGGCGCACGCCACCGAGCAGATCCTGCTCGATTACAATGCGCCTAGCCTGGATCTGGCGACCGGCTCCGGCGCGGAGACCATGGCCCCGGCGCCGATGCACCTCGATGGGCCGTACCGGGCGCCGTTCGTCTCCTTCGTCAACCCCAACAAGCTGAGCTATGCCGGAGTCATCGAAGGAGACGACGTCAGCGAGGAGAACCATCTGATGGCGACCCTGATCAGGAAGACCGAGTTCAAGTATGGCACGTGGCACCAGCTAGTCGACCTCAGTACCGGCAAAACCCAGGGCGGCTGCATGATCAGCGATGCGCGCGGTCGTTACATCGAGGTTAACTACCACAATAGCACCCGACCCTCCCCGTCCGCAGCCACTCCGGTGCCGGTCGTCGAGACCAAGTTCACCGATCCCGCCGCTGCCAGGCCCGAGCGGGCCAAGGGCTTGTTCCTCGATGAGAACCTGCGCCGATTGACCGCCGGCACAGTCGAGGATCAGCGGCGCAAGGCGCGCTACCGTCTGCGCTATGCCGTGACCGTCGAGGATCTCAATGCCCACTTGCTGACCAATCCTCGTGCCGACATGAACATCAATTGGCAGGATCCCAACAACGACTATCGGGTTATCCCCACGTGGGTCGATCATGCCGGTTATGTGCTGGAAAACATGACCGTGCCGTGGGGCAACAGGGCGACAGGGCTGCGCTTCGGCCATCTCTTCCGCGGACGTGGCAACTCTGGCAATGCCGATCGCGCCTGGCCCAGGTTCGCGAATGATCCCCGCAAGGGCTTGCCGGCGACCTTCCCGATGATGTATCGCCGGGGGCAGCCGGCCGATACAGTCCAACCGTGGTACGGCGTCTTCAATTACGACAACGATGGCACCTCACGCATGGGAGGGCAGTTGTTCAGCTTCGACAACACCAAGTACCCGACCTACCCCAGCATTGCCGCCAACCCTGCCGGCGGCGAGATCCTCACCCCAGTCGGGCAGAGCGCCTACCGGCCCTACGCCCATGCCCTGGTCGGCCCCCAATACTCCTGGTTCAACCAGATATTCGCCCTCCAAGGGACGGGCATTCCCATATCTAACTACCAGGATGGGCAAGGCGTCGACTGCCCCAACTGGTCCGGCAACTGGTCCCGCATCAACACGATCTACACGATCTTCGGGCGCAGCCTGCGGGCGAGCGCCGAACCGCCTGCCGACTGGAAATGGCACGAGGGCCGCGTCGACACGCCGTGGCAGATCAACCTGCTGACCGCTCCGGCTCAGGTTGTCTTCGAGATGCTATTCGCGTATACCCCGCCCTATATCAGGGCCATGCATTGGACCCACGATGCATACTACAAGAAGATCGGGGTCGATGCAGCCAACAAGGATATCTTCGATTCCACGGAGGAGATCGCGAGACGCAATACCAACGGCGGATACGGCTTCAGCGCAATCCCGCCCGGATTCGACATCCTGACGGATCAGTTGGGCAACGGCTTCTCCGAGTTCCCCGCCCCGTATTGCGACAGGAACTCCAATGGCGTGTTCGATGCCGCCGTCGATGCCAAGCCGGACTATTACCAGGCGTTACGCGAGCCACGTCCGACCAATCAGCGCTATCCCGGACCGTTGTGCCGGAGCGACGTGAATTCGGCCGCGGGTGACGAAAACGGTCAGATCGACAACCTCGGCAAGGATATCGATGTCGATGTGGCCATGAACGTTACGGACGCCCTGGCGACCGGTCGGTGCACGCATACCAACAATCCGTTCTTCTTCTGGTGGCCTGGCGTCAGCGACTCGACTTGGGTGTGGGATGATTATCCCGATCCGAAGCCGGTGCCGGATCCGGGATGGCCGACGATACCGCGGTATCGCGTCATCCGCCGGGCCGATCCGCAGCCGATGACCTACAAGTACAGCTACTTCTGGGATCTGACCTACGCCATGACCACCGCCCTATCGTACGCCAAGGCCACCTGGGTGCAGTATCCCAATACGGTGTTCGAGCCGCGCAATTCCGGCGGGCAGAAGGGTTTCGCCAGCCCCGCCCTGCGCGATCCCCTGGCCTATGACACCATGGAGGAGATCGATGCGCTGTTCCTGCGTCAAATGGGCGAGGACTACGACAATCCGGGCTATCCGTGTCCGCGAATGCCGATCATCAGCAAGTGGGTCAAGGTGGCGGGACAGAGCGACAAGATCAGCTTCGATATCAGCCCCAAGGCGGTCAGCAACACGATCAGGAGCCTGGTGACCAAGAAACTGATCGCGCTGACGAGCGTCGCCACGTCGGAGGAACGCGCCAAGGTGATGGAGCGCATCCTCAACGACTATCGGATGTCATTCTTCGGTTCGAGCCCGAGATATGCCGATTTCCGGCCGATGGACTTCGACGGCAACGACAAGGTGACATGCTCGGCCTACGATCGCAATTCAACCGCGACCTCGGATGAGGTGAAATTCTGTACCGACCGTTGGCAACCGGTCGATGGCGGCGCTGGAGGTCCGGGCCGGGGGCCGAAGCCGACGAATTGGTTCAGCGCCACTGGTTGCTTCTACATCGGCAAGAGCCACTACTTCCGCGTACTGACCCGTGGCGAGGTCTACGACAATCTTCTGCACAAGCCAGTGGCGCAGCAGGACCTCGAGACGGTGCTGGTGGTCGACCCCGAAGCGCCGCAGTTCCCGGCGCCCGGTCGGATCTCGACCGAGCAGCGCACGCTCTTCAAGCAGTGGCACTACAACGACTCGGTCGTCGAGCTGCCACTGCAGACGCGCTGAGTTGGAAGCGGCCTGCGGCCATCAGTCATCGGCCGCTTGGCGGCCACGGCGACGATGGTTATATGCGCTAAGCGCTTCGATGATCGCACATTATGCGAATCAACACTTCTGATCGGCAACCATTCCCAACCCGTGCTATATGGCTGCCAACCCGTCTGGCCCAGCGCTTCAACCGTGGCGCCGTGGCGACGGTCCGGGCCTTCGATGATCTGGAACAGGGACGACAAGGACGATGGCGGTCAATCGCGCGATCCGCGGCGGTGGAACAGGAAGGAAACGATTGCCAGGACGATGCCGATGATCGCGAGGATCTTAGCGATGTAGGCGGAATCCTTGGCCAAGCCGCCAAAGCCGAAGACGGCAGCGACGATGGCGACGATGAAGAAGACGATGGCCCAATAGAACATGAGAGAATCTTTTGAAGGTGGTGATGAGCGCGGCTGACGACCAGATCGCGTTCAGGCGCGCCGACCGCGGAAGCCGCCAAGAACGCCGAGGACTAAGCAGACGCAACCGCCAATGATGAGCCACATCGTCTTGTCGGTGGGGTGGCCGCTGAACAGCCGGGAGAAAGCACTCTGGATCGAGTCGGCAGAGCTGAGGCCGAAGATCAGCAGGACAATGCCGACGACGACGAGAACGAGGGCTACGGGGACATTCAAGGTCAAGTATCCGATGGGGTACGGGGAAGTTCAGATCGACATTATGGCGATCGGGAGCGAGACAGCACCAAACTTATTTTTTAAACGCCGCACAGTGACGTGGTGAGATCAGGAATCCACGTAAACGAAAGGATTATCCCGCTGAACGCAGGGCAATACATTGTCCATTCGGTCAGCCTACGTCTCGAGCACCCCCCCCCTCCTCCTGTGGGAGAGCGCCGGTCTGGCCAGCCTCGCATTGCCCGGGCAAGGCTATTGCATCTTGAAACGACCGACGATCTGCCGCAACTCGGTCGCGAGGCGAGTCAACTCCTGAGCCGATGATAGCGTGTCGTTGGCCCCAGCACTGGCCTGCTTCGCGGCCTCCGAGACATCGACGATGCTCCTGGCGATGTCTGCCCCGCCCTGTGAGACCTGGGCGATATTGCCGGACAATTCGCGGGTGGTGGCAGATTGCTCCTCAACCGCGCTGGCGATGGACTGCTGGAGGGCGCTGACTCGGTCGGCGATCTCGCTCAGTTGCTTGATGGCCGAAGTCGCCTCCTGGGTGTCTTGCTGGATGGCCTCGACACGCTTCCGGATGTCGCCCGTGGCCTCGGCTGTCTTCCGCGCCAGCTCCTTCACCTCGCTGGCGACGACGGCGAAACCGCGGCCAGCATCTCCAGCGCGCGCGGCTTCAATGGTGGCATTGAGCGCCAGCAGGTTGGTCTGCTCGGCAATGCCGGTGATCAGCTGGATCATGGTGCCGATCTCGCCCGATGACTTCCCAAGGCTATTCATGGCCTGCTGAGCCCGAGCCGAGGTCTCGACGCCTTCACGGGCGACAGCCGCTGCTTGGCTCGCGTTCTTCGATATCTCCCCAACACTGGCATTCATCTCTTCAACACCCGCGGCAAAGGTGTTGATGTTTTGCGAAACCTCAGTCGCCGAAGCAGCCACAGAGCCGGATCGCTCGGAGACGGTAGTGGCGCTGCTGGACAGCAGATGACTGACCGAGTTCAATTGCTCAGCGGCACTGGCAATGCCATGCGAACCTGCACTGATGGCGCCGACCATGCTACGCAGACCATCGACAGTGCGATTGAGGTCGCCTGCCATGGCACCAACCTCATCCTGACTCGTCACCTCGGTGTGCTTGGTGAGGTCGCCAGTGGCCAAGGATGTGAGGGTTTGACGAACCCGAATCACCGGCCGTGTAATGGCTCGAGTGATCAACCACGCCAGCAGGGCGCCGATGGCGGTTACGACGCAAACCAGGACGATCATAGTGGTCATCGCACTACTGCTGACTCGCTGCATGCGCTCAGCCACCGGCTTGGTGGCAGCACCCAGCTGAGCGACGGCCTCTGCACCGTTGGCTCGCCAGACCTTCACAAGCTCATCGACTCCGGGAATATCGACGATCGGCTTCCCGGCCTCCGCCCGGGCCTTGGCCACGGTCTCCTGCACAGTGCGCATATGCTGGTCGTAGCCATCCAGCAGATCGGACATGCGGCTCAGCGCGGCCGCCTCCTCAGGAGTCAGGTCGGAGACGAGTGCTCTGATCTCCTGCCTGACCTTGACCAGTTCGGCGCGCGCGTTCTCGGCGTCCTTATCCTCATATCGCAACGAGAACCTGGTCGCCGCAATCCGGGCATCGTACATGGTGCGTCGGATTTCGATGATCCTGCTGTTGTCGGCCTGGGCTTTCTGGAGTCGGCCCAGAGTCGTTATGCCGGTGATGCCAAGGCCCACAGCGCCAAGCAAGACAAGGGCGAAACCGCAACCGATCTTGGTGCCGAGGGATAGGCGCTGGAGCATGTTAGCCTCGCTGGTTGATTGATCATCATGGGCCTCATGAAAAGCGCATAACGAGGCGCACTATTATGACACTAGTTGTAGAGCCATCAAGGCGGCAACCCTGAACGAGAATCCCATTACCCACATGGCAATTTGGAGTTACACCTGATTTTCACATGCACGTCCATCACTACTTTCGACATCGTGCAATACCGAAACGCAGTCTGGCCTCCACACATCCCAAACCGCCAGCGCACCAGACTGAGCCCAGCGCAGGCCTCGCGGGGTCCGTAACGGAAGCGGGGGAAACGAGTTGCAAAGCAGACGCAGGCTTATCCCTATGCGAATGGAGATCCCCACGAGTCTTCACTGAAACAGGTGGCCAATGCCGAAGCTCGCTTCCAGATATTGCTCAACCGGCTCAGCATCGGAGTATTCCGCGCCAACGAGACGGGTCGAGTCATTCAGGCGAATGCAGCATTCATCCGCCTGCTTGGGATGAGTGACCTCGATCAGCTATTGAGGCTAGACCTGTGCAGACTGCAGCCGCATCAAACCGGAGATCGTCCAGCAGAGAGCGAAGGCTCCACCCAGCTCGGCGCATGCGAGGTCGAGATACGGCGGATCAATGGCGACCGAATGTGGGTCGCGCTTTCCAAGACGCGCGTCGTCAGAGATCTGACAGCAGCGTCCATCCGGAGCGTGAATGGTCCAGGTCTTTGCGAGGTTGATACGAAGCACGGATAGCCGATTCGCCGAGGTCGACGAATTCGCCGCCGAGATGCCGTATTTTGCGCGGTGCATTCTCGATAATGAGAAGCCGGAGCCGTCGGGCGAGGAAGGCCTGGCGGACCTGCGGGTGATTACCGCGATCTACCAATCGGCCAAGCTGGGCACGCCGATAGCGGTCAAGAGCAAGGATCGAATGGTCAAGCGCCCTCAGCCCGATCAGGTCATCGACATGCCAGCTCCTGTAAGCAACCCGCCTGAAGTGAAAACCCGATCGCCGTCGGACGATTAGGTCGTCCCCGTATCAATTCCGAAAGGATTGAGCTGTAGAGGTATCCACCAGCATCGGTTACAGCGAGCCTCGCCCTGGTAGGATGCGGCCATGGATGGATTTCTCCCACAGGTGCAGGCGTGGTTCGCGACAGCATGCGGCTCGCCCAGTCCGGCCCAGGCTGCCGGCTGGCCGGCCATCCGTGGCGGTGGTCATGTCCTGATCGCCGCGCCGACCGGCACCGGCAAGACCTTGGCCGCATTCCTGGTGGCGATCGACGGATTGCTGCGCAACGAGCCCGGCGAGCAATGCCTGGTCCTGTATGTCTCGCCACTGAAGGCGTTGTCCAACGACGTGCGTAAAAACCTGCTCCGGCCCCTTGAGGCGATCGCGCACGAGGATCCGTTCCTGCCGCGCGTGCGCGTCGAGGTGCGCACCGGCGACACCACCAGCAGCGAACGCGCCCGCATGCAGCGGCGTCCGCCGCACATCCTGGTGACGACGCCGGAATCGCTGGCGGTGCTGCTGACCTCGGCTGGTGGACGAGGCATGCTCGCCGGCATCCGCACCGTCATCGTCGACGAGATCCACGCTTTGGCGGGGACCAAACGCGGTGCGCACCTGGCGCTCTCGCTGGAACGCCTGCAGGCGCTGCGCGGCGGCCCGGACTTCCAGCGCATCGGCCTGTCGGCCACGGCCAAGCCGTTGGCAGATGTGGCGCATTACCTGGCGGGCGTGGATCGCACCTGCCACATCGTCGACTGCACGCAGCCACGGCCCGCCGATCTCGGCGTCGAGATCCCGCAATCGCCGCTTGAGGCGGTGTGCAGCCATGAGACCTGGGGCGAGGTGTACACCCGTCTGGTCGAGCTGGTTGGCGCTCATCGCACCACATTGATCTTCGTGAACACCCGCAAGATGGCCGAGCGGCTGGCGCTTCGCCTGGTCGAACGCCTCGATCAGGCAACCGTCGCCTGCCACCATGGCAGCATGTCGAAGGAGCGGCGCCTGGATGCCGAAACGCGGTTGAAGGAGGGAAGCCTGCGCTGCCTGGTGGCCACCGCCACGTTGGAGCTGGGCATCGACATCGGGGACGTGGATCTGGTGGTGCAGATCGGCTCGCCGCACGCCCTGCACACCTTCCTCCAGCGACTCGGACGGGCCGGGCACGGTCCGGCCCGCACGCCCAAGGCCCGCCTGTTCGCCCTGACCAGCGACGAGCTGGTCGAGGCGGCCGCCCTGCTCATGGCGCTGTCAGGGGGCGATCTCGACCGCCTGACCCAGGTCGAGCGTCCGTGGGACGTGCTGGCCCAGCAGGCGGTCGCCGCAGCCGCCGAAAGCACCTGGAGCGAGCATGACCTGCACCGCATGCTCTGCCGGGCGTGGCCCTATCGCGCCGTCGATCGCGCTCAGTTCTCGCGGGTCGTGGCCATGCATGCCCAGGGTCGGCATGCCCTGCTGCATCGCGACGAGGTGGCCGGCACGGTGCGTGGCAGCAAGCGGGCCCGGCTCACGGCACTGCTCAATGCCGGCGCCATCCCGGACGCGGCACTGTTCCAGGTGCGCGAGGATGGCAGCGATCTGCTCATCGGGACGCTCGACGAGGATTTCGCGATGGAGTCGACGCCGGGCGAGATCTTCCAGCTCGGGAATACGGCCTGGCGCATCGCCCGGGTCGAAAGCCGCACAGGTGTCGTCAGGGTCACCGATGCGCGCGGGGCGGCCCCGACCATTCCGTTCTGGCTCGGCGAGGCGCCGGGCCGCACGCGCGAGCTGTCGACCGCAGTCGGTCGCCTGCGTCGGCTGGCTGATGGTCCTGCGTGGCTGGCTGAGCATTGCCGGCTGTCGCCAGCCGCCGCGGCCGCGTGCTGGGAGTACCTCGCCGCGGCGCGGATCGCGCTCGGACGCCTGCCCACCGACACCACCGTGGTGGCGGAACGATTCTTCGATGAAGAGGGCGGCCAGCACCTCGTCATCCATGCCCCGGTCGGCACCCGCATCCTGCGTGGCTGGGGCTTGGCCCTGCGCAAGCGCTTCTGCGCCGGCTTCGGCTTCGAACTCGAGGCGGCGGCGAACGACGAATCGCTCATCCTGTCGCTCGGTCCGACCTCGGCCTCGTTCCCCCTCGACGAGGTCTTCGCCTTCCTTGCGCCGGCGACCCTGCGCAAAACGCTGATTACCGCCTGCCTCACCGGCGGGCGTTTTCAGACCATGTGGCGTCAAACCGCTCAGATTGCGCTCCTGATCGAGCGTGCGTCGACCGGGGGCAAGGTGCAGCCGTTCCTGCAGCGGATCCGCGCCGCCGACGCATTGGCCCAGGCCTTCCCGATGGCCAACGCCTGCCCCGACAACGTCTCCCCCGATCGCATCGAGATTCCCGAGGACCATCCGATCGTCACCCAGACCATCGACGACCTGCTGCTGGGGCAGATGGACTACGTGGGGTTGGTCGAGGTTCTCGACGGCCTGCGTTCCGGGGCCATCGCGGTGCACGCCGTCGATACCGCCGAGCCCAGTCCGCTGGCCCAGTCGATCCTCGCGGCCCGTCCCTACGCCTTCCTCGACGATACCCCGTTCGAGGAGCGGCGCACCCGCGCGGTGGCACGCAGCGATGCGCAACGCCCTCCCGAGCGGCCCGGCGATCTCGACCCGGCCGTGGCGGACGAGGTCCGCGGCGAGGTCTTTCCGGATCCGCGCAGCCAGGAGGACCTCCATCAGACGCTGCAATGGTGCGGCTGGCTCACCGATGCCGAGATCGATGCCGCCTCGTGGCGGCCCTGGCTCGACGCGCTGGTGGCGACTGGACGCGCGGTGCGCGGGCCTGAAGGCTGGATGGCAGTGGTCTCGAGCAGGCCGTCTGACGCCGACCTGCTCGCCGGCCGGATGGAGATCGCAGGTCCGATCACATGCACGGTGCTGCGTGACGTCGATGCACGCGCGCTGGAACTGGAGACCCGCGGTCTGCTCATGCGGATCACGGTGGGCGGGCAGCCGCACTGGTGCCTCAAGCGGCTGGTGCAGCGCATCCAGCGCAGAATGCTCGACCGCCGCAGAGGAGCCTGGCAGGCGCCCGCCAGCATCGAGGAGTTCCTGCGTTTCCTCGCACGGTGGCAGGGCGTCACCGGCGAGCGTCGCCAGGGCCGTGACGGCTTGGCGCAGGTCATTCAGCAGCTCAGCGGCCTCGAACTGCCTGCCGGCGCCTGGGACGGCCTGGTGCTGCCAGCTCGCGTCTCGGACCTGAAACCGGAGTGGATCAGCGAGATGACGCTCAGCGGCACCTGCGCCTGGGGGCGGCTGTGGACCGCCGGGGCCGAGGCCGGGCCAGGATCCGCAGGCGAGATCATCCGAACAACCCCGATCTCCTTCGTCCCGCGCGAGGATCTGGCGCGGTGGCTTGCCATCAGTGGTCCCGCTGCAACCAGCGGCCTGTCGTCCTATGGTCGGGCCGTCCTGGACTGCCTGACAGTTGGGGGCGCCCTCTTCACCGCTGATCTGCAGACGCGGGCGGGATTGCTCAACGATCATCTCGAGCGCGGCCTGGGCGAATGCATCGCGGCCGGGCTGGTCTCGGCGGACAGCTTCGCGGCGCTGCGCTGGCTGCTGCTGCCCAGCGAGCGTCGTGGCCGGGCCAGGCTGCCGGTCGGACGCTGGTGCATCTTCCGTCCGGCCGCCGCCGCGGCGACGCCGGCGGAGTCCCGACCGCCAGCCAGCGAGGAGGACGCGGAGCTGGTGGCGTGCACCCTGCTGAAGCGAACGGGGGTGGCGGTACGCCGTCTGTTCGACCGCGAACGCATCGCCATGTCGTGGCGGGATATCCACCGTGCTCTCCGACGGATGGAGCTGCGCGGCGATTGCCTGGGCGGACGCTTCGTCGCCGGCCTGGGCGGCGAGCAGTTCGCGCTACCGGCTGCCGCCGAGCAGCTGCGCCGGATCCGCGGCGAACCGCCCGCTCCCAGCATCGAGTGCTCGGCCGCTGATCCGCTCAACTACACGGGCATCCTCGGCGATGGTCCGCGGGTGCGGGCGGTGATGCAGGAGCGCATCCGGGTCGCGTGAGCGCGAGTCCACGAAAGACGCCAAGCTCCATGACACCCTGATCTATGTCCTGATCGCTGCGGCGGTGGTCACTGCCATTCTCGACCATTGGGTGGACACGGCGGTGATCCTGACGGTTGTGGTGCTCAACGCTGTCATCGGCTTCATCCAGGAGGGCAAGGCGGAACAGGCCCTGGCCGGTATCCGCCGCATGCCGATATCTGCGAGAATCCTCCCTGACCCCGACCCGCCTGCTCGACAACCCCATCGCCTGGCTGGCGGTCGGAGTGCTGGCGATGCTGCAGCTTCTCTTCGTCTACCTGCCGCAGATGCACGACTGGTTCGGCACTACCGACCTCGAACCGCGCCACTGGCTGATCCCGCTTGGCATCGGTGTGGCCGTGTTCCTGGTGGTCGAGGCCGAGAAGGCGGCGATGCGGGTCTGGGAGCGACGGGCCGGTCAGTCTGGGACTCGCTGAAGAAGCGTGGGGCCTGTCGGAAGCGGCCGATTTCGCCATCAATACGGCGAGCCCTTTCCCGTCTCCACGAACTGTCGCAGGCTCCCCAGGAATCGCCTCCACCCCTCCGTGCAGATGCCGTGGCATTCCAGTTCCGGCACCAGCCCAACGTGCGCGAAACGCAGCATCGTGGAAGCCGGCGACTGCGGCTCCAGGGTGAACGAGATGGCGGTGCCCTCCCATTCGTCACCCCGCGTCAGTCCCGGACACTGGAGATGGGCTTCGATGCACCGCCAGCGCACCAGCGCGTCGGGCTGGAGTGCCTCGATGCGCAGCACCTTCCGCGTCGCGTCGAAACGGACGGTGCACAGCGCTCCGACGCCGACACCGATGTCGCAGGTCTTCGTCCACCAGCCGCGCAGGCCTCGGGCCTCGGTCAGCGCAGCGTAGACGACTGAGGCCGGCGCATGCATGGGCAGATCCATGTGGAAGGCGTCCGCCGCTGCCGAGGCGGGACCGGCGAGGGTCTGGTCGAGGTTGCCCAGGATGTCGCTCCAGCCGTTGGTGTGGTTGAGCCCAGCGGCCTCGTCGGGTAGGCGCTGATGGCGGAGAACCAACTCCGTGGCTTCGCCGACCGCGCGGAAGTCGACCGTGACGACGGAGTCCTCTCCAGCGTGTTGAGAGACCCAGGTGAAGACCAGTTGTTCGAGCGGCTTGATCACCCGATAGACACCGGTGTGCGGGGTCTGCCGCTCAGCAGTGCGCATGACGATACGAAAGGCGCCACCGACGCGGAAGTCGACCTGCACATCGGACGTGAATTCGGCGAAGCCGCATGATGCCGGCCGCATGAAGACAGCCAGCGTCGCAGGATCCGACCACGCGGCGAAGACCCGCGCCACGGGAGCGCGAATGAGCCGGCGTAGGACGACCAGCGGGGATTGCGGCGAGACCAGCATCATGGCTTTGCTCCGGGAGGAGGTTCGGGGGATTCGAGGAGTACCGCGAGGGCATCGAGACGTTCGTTCCAGAACTGTTCGTAGTGCTTCATCCAGGCCAACGCAGCGAGCAGCGAGTGCGGGTTCGCGGTCAGCACGTGCTCGCGGCCCTGGATCCGCCGTGTCACCAGCTGGGCGGATTCGAGTGTCTTGATGTGCTTCGAGACCGCGTTTAGCGAGATGGCGTAGCGGCTGGCGAGATCGCCGACCCGCCGCGGGCCGCTGGTCAACTGCAGCAGGATATCGCGCCGCACCGGACTCGACATCGCTGTGAATACCGAGTCGAGTTCCGAATCATCAGCGAGGTGGGCCCGAGGCTGTGCTTCCTTCACGGAATGGCTCCCGGCTTGCCGACGAATCGTCGTAGGATGGCAGCCTGACCGGCATGGTAGGCTTGGTGCCAGCCGAGGGTGGCGAGCAAGGAGCCGACCGTCTCGTTCGGATTGCCGGTCGGGCTGGAGCCGGCGGACGCGGCCAACCTCTCGGCCGTGATGGCAGCGAAGCCGGCATCGATACGCGGAGCGGCCTCATCCCAGGCGACGAGCAGCCGAGCGAGTTCGAGCGCATCCGCACCGTCGGTGAGCGGGGGTGCGCCGCGCTCATAACGGGCCAGGGCTCCCGGGGGCATGACCGCCTGCTGGCCGAGCACGGAGAGCATGATGCCCTCGACAGTAAGCAGGTGCCCGATCACCCAGTTGAGGCTATTCCCTCCCGACGCGGGTCGAAGGAGGCTTTCGACATGCGTAATGCCATCGAACTGGAGCCTGACGACTTGGTGGGTGATGCGCGCCTGGACGCGTAGGTGTGCGACCGGGTCCGTCGAACCGGTGACAGCAGCGGCATTCATGGCTGCCTGCTGTGGGGACTGACCCGGATCGGATGGCGGCACACAGCCGTATGTTCAACCATGTGGTTGATCATGGCGTGCACTCGTAATATTCAACCATAATGTTGAATGTAATCAGGAACAGGACGCAGGGGTGTAAAATACCGCAGAAACCAAGCGCAACGCGGCAGGAGCAGGTCTGGACCGCTATCGTGCGCGAGCGGATGCCGACCGTGAAGCAGGCTACTGCTGCTCTATGAGCGCGGGCGGCAACACTCGGGGATCGTGGTCCTGCGCTTCAGAAATCGCCAGGCGGCTCCGCTATGCGGGTGATTTGCGGCGGTTGTTCGGCCGTTTGCAGGACGCCGCGCGCCACCTGGGTAAGGACCGTATCGGCGCCCTTGGCCAGCGCCTGCCAGGGTCGCGGTTCGCCGTCGATCCAGGCGCCGGCCTGACTGACCGCCGGCCACAGCTGGGGCGCGGCGGCCAGCCAGTCGATGGCCGGAGCCGGCAGACCGTCGAGCCGCCACGAGTGGCGCTGCAGTTTCACGCGGCCGGTGATTCGATGGGAGACGCCGGTGGCGGGCTTCACCAGATCCAGGGCCACGCTCAGGCCGAGGTCGGCGTGGACGCTGGCCCAGGCGGGTAGGCCGACGCCGGCCTCAGTGCCGCCACGGCCATCCCAACGCAGGCGGACGGCGACCGCGCCGGTCGCCGTGCCAGACACCGTGGCCGAGACGGGGACATCGAACACCTCGCTCTGGATGGTCATGAAGCTGTCTCCGTGCCGTTCCCAATTGTCCTTGGTGTACGACAGCACAGGGCTGCCCTCCTCGGCCCGGCCGCGGGCGGCATCGCCGTCCGGCGGGCTGGACCAGGTGGCGGTGAAATCGCCGGCGACTGCGGCGCTGGCACCGGAGGGCAACCGCCCTGCTGGCAGGGGCCAGGCCAGGCTTGGAAGGCCGCAGCGTTCCAGGCCCATGGCCCAGGTTTTCCGCGACTCTGCCCGAGGCGCTACCGTCAGATCGTTACGCGAGACGACCGCCTGCTCGTCGAGGCGGCCGAGGAACAGAGGGCTGGTACCGGTCTGCAGGGTCTGCCTCATCTGGAGTCCGGGATAGCCCGCGCTCGCCGGCAATGTCTCCGTACTGGTGATCGTGCCTTGCAACACTTCCATCGAATTGGCGCCGCTGCAATTCCACCCCATAACCACCCGCATCGCTAGGGTGCCATCTGGGCGGGACTCGGCCCGGACCAACGCCACCTCCACCGCCCGTGTGGGGACCAGTCCGGGGTCCACCCCGGAATCGGGGACGAAGGTCCAGTCGCACAGCGTCACGAACCAGAACGCGGGTCGGCCGGCGTCGTCCCAACGCAGCGGTGCGGTGGTCGCGACCGTTGGTGGTGGGCTCGCCGGACCACCCCAGAAGGCCCCGATCAGCAGCGCGATCGCGAGAACGATGCTCACGCCCCAGGCCAGCGCGCCGAGGCCGAACCCGACCGTCACCGCCCCGACGCCGCCGCTGAGCACTGTCGCCGCCGGGGTCGGAGTAGACACCGCCGCAATCTGGGCCGCGGTCGATTCCAGCGCAGCGGCGTGCTGTTCCAGGACCAAAGTCAGAGCGGCGGTGCTGCCGACCGCGACACCCTTCTGGCGCAGCAGACCGCGCAACCGTTCCAGGCCGCGGCCGAGGCGCTTCTTGAGCGCCTCCAGGGTGATGCCGAGCTCGTTGGCGCAGGCGGGGCGGTCCTTGCCGACCAGATAGTGCAGCACCAGGACCTCGCGCTCCTGGGGTGGCAGCCGGTCAAGACAGGCGTCGAGGTGCACCGACGCCTCGTCCCAGACCTTCCCGGTGTCGGTCGTCGTCGGCCCAGCGGCCATGGCTGCCTCGCGTTCATGGTGGTGTCGGCGGCCCCGGGCGCGTTCCGCGTTCCGCGCCACCTGGCCGGCCACGGCATACAGCCAGCCGGCAAGCGGCCGCGGATCGCGCACCAGTTCGGCGCCGCGGCGGGCGAGGACAAGGAACACGGCCTGGGCTGCGTCCTCGGCGTCAGCGTCGCCCAGGCGCCGACGGCAAGCGGCGAGGACGACGCCGTGGTAGCGCTGCACCAGGGCAGAAAATGCCCCATGGTCGGCCCGATCGAGCCAGGCGCCGAGCAACGCCTGATCGGTGGCCTCGCTCTCAGCGGGCACGGCCGGTCTTGGCTGAGTCGACCTTGCTGGCGCGGACTTCGGGCGGGTGCGCCGCCGCGTGTTCCACCCCGGCGGCGACGGCGGCCAGATCCTTGTCCGGGCTGCGGGCAAGTTCGGCCCACGACGTCGGCTTGCCATCGACCACAGCCTGAGCGGCCAGGGCGAGCAACAGTTTGGGCAGATCGCGCGGCACCTCCTGGCTGGTGCTATCCGGCAGCATCCAGCTGTGACGACGGATCGCCAAACGACCACGGATCTCCGCCGTTGGGAAATCCTTGGGCAGAGGTTTGCCGAACATCGGCGTCATGTTCAATCCGAGATCGGCCGTAACGGTGGACCAACGTGGCCTTCCGGCTGCTGCATCCCAGGCCAGCCGGCCATTGGCCGTGCCTGAGACCTGGGCGTTCACGATGAGGTCCAATTTCATGCCGCCGAGATCGATCTTGCCGAGATCCAGTGGCCCCACGGTCCGGGTCACGTTCGGTTCGTTCCAGGTCCAGCCAGGAGTGCCGCCCGGCAGGACCTTGCGGTCGACCCCCGGCCCCGACTTTTGTCCCAGGGCGAGATCGGGGATGCCCAGGCCGACGAGGATGACGCTGAAGTCGTCATTCTCCCGCATGCGATAGCCCACCGGCGAACCGGAGGTCAGATCGAGCACGATGTCGCCGGAGCCCGGCCAGAGCGGACAGGCGCCGATGACGATGGGCGATGTCAGCTCGACCTTGGCGCGGCTCAGGGGGACCGTTCTGGTGCCAATCGCCTCGAAGTCCGGAGCGGCACTCCTCGTCCAGGCCAGCCAGTTCTCGCCGCTCCACTGGGGGCCCTTGGCCGTGTCCGTCACCTGACCCCGCCATAGCGCCACCTCCACCAGGCGCTTCGGTATGAATTCTGGGACTGGCGAATACGCATCGCAGGTGAAGGTCCAGTCCAGGATGGTCGCGTACCAGAACGGTCGCTGATCCGCGGTCGCGTAGACCGGCCCGTCGGTGGCCGGCTCGGCAGCGCCCCCCACGGCGGCGCAGCCGGCAAGGACCAGGGATGATAGGAGTGGACGGATCATGTGGGTATCCTGACTGAAAGGGCGGTCTTGCCATCATCTGTCCGCCCGGGTGCGGGGTGGGGACAGCAATTCCGGCTGTCGGAGAACCCGATGCCGGTCCATGAGGTAACCAGTCAACCCTGGACGCAATGTGGTGGCGTGAGCCAGATGCAGCAGGCGGACGTAGGTGCGGCATGCGGCGTACTCGCTGAGCTCCTCACGCAGCCGCAGCCAGCTCTGGGCGTAGATGGGGGCCTCCTCGGCAACCGCACGACCGGCCATCCTAATTGTCGCTAATCGGCCATCCTAATTGTCGGGAGATACAGGCCAAAGGCGATGAGAGTCATGCATGCAATCGGGCATGAAGCGCGTCAACGTCTCAGCAACGAGCAGACCAGGGCGAATCCGGCAGCTCCGACCGCTGCCAGGCGCCAATGGCCGTCAGGCATCTGCATGGCGGCGGCCAAGACGATGCCGGCGATCAGCGGATTGAAATCGGTAGCCACCGGACGCGACAGCTGGCGATCGATCAATTCCGGCAAATCGAGCCAGTCACGTAGCCGCTTGCGGGCGACGGAGAGCCAGTCGTCAATCTGTCCGCGCAGGGTACTGAAGCGGAGCAGGCGCTGCCGCACGAGGTCGATGATGTTGCGACTGGGATCGAGTTCGCCGCAGACGCCTTCGATCAGACCCAGAGAGCGAGCGAGCAGGATGGTATGGCGCGGGAAGGCCAGGCCGCGGGCGCGGCGGAGGAAACTGCTGGCCTTCGCGGACAGCTCGCGTTCACGTCTGCTGCCTTTGAAGGTGCGGGGATTGAAGGAGCCCAGGCTCTGGTAGATTTCACGCGCCATGGCGCGGATTTCGCTGAGATCGGCGCCAGGCAGGAGCACGCCGAGCTCGACCAGGGCGTCGACCATCCCGTCGGTATCGCCGCGGGCCAGGCGACCGAGGAAGCGGGCGTAGATCATGCGTTCGTGTGGTCCGATCGTCGCTGTCATGCCGAAATCGATGACCCACAAGCGCTCGCCGTCGATGATGAAATTCCCGCCATGGGGATCGGCGTGGAAGAACCCCTCCTCCAGCAGCATGTCGATCCAGGCGGTGGCGATGCGCTGCGCCAACTCTTCGCGACGGGCGCGGGGCAGTCCTGAAACGTGGGTGCTCGCCAGGGTCGTGCCAGCGGCGAACGTGGTGACCAGTACGGTCTCGCGGGTGTGCTCCAGATAGACGTGAGGAACCTCGATCCCATGCCGGGTCAGAAGCGGGCGGAGGCGTTCTGCCGCGAGGGCCTCGTGGAGGTAGTCCTGCTCCTCGCGACTGGTACGGGCGATCTCCTCCCGCATCGGCGCCAGCAGCCAGGCCGGAGCGGAGAGACGGACCAAGCGCAAGGCGAGGCCGAGCAGGGCAAGGTCCACCGCGACCCGGGGGCCGAGATCCCAGTGCTGCACTTTGACCGCCACAAGGGTGCCGTCGGGCAAGCGGGCACGATGGACCTGACCGAAGCTGGCACTGGCGATGGGCTCGGGTTCGAGATCGATCAGGTGCTCGGCGATGCGTCCTTCGTAGGCGCGGTCGAGGACACGACGGACGAGCCGGAATGGCCTGGCCGGAGCCTGATCGCGCAGAGCCGCGCAGGAGTCAACCCAGGCGAGCGGCAAGATATCGGGGCGACTGCCCACCACCTGTCCGATCTTCAGCAACAGGGCGCCGTGACGACGGCAGTAGGAAGCGAACCAGGGCCCGCCGACGCGATGGATGCGATCACGCCACAGCCGTCCGGCGCCCGGCCACACCTTGCCGAGAACGGCGGTTGCCAGGTACTGGCCGCCGATGACGGCGATCATCGCCAGACCCTCTCCGGCGCGCGCCGCAAGGGCGAGCAGCATCAAGGCTGGGCGGGGGTGGCCGTCGGAGTCGCGGCAGGAGAGGCGTGGCTCTGGTCGCGGCGCTCTGCGGCATCGACCGCCGCCAGACCCGCTTCAAGGACGCTGCGCGCCGCTTGGCGCAAATGCGTACGCACCTTCGGATCGATGAACTGGTCGGTCCAGGCGCGGGCAGCCTCGTGGAGATGGCTGCTGGCTTGACGGAGGTGTTCGCGGGCAGCTGAGTCGGTGGATGTGCTCATGCCCGACATCATGCCAACGTGCACGATTGCGCTACGTCCTATCTCGGGGTGAATCGCCGCGATGCATCCGACTCATCGATAAGGCAGAGCTGAAGGTGTCCCCATTCACGCACCAGTTCGGGCACTCGGTAGCCCTGCTGCCAGCGATGGAGCCCGTGCTTCACCTCTTCCTTTTTCTTGCGTCGATCGGCGGCCTGCGCTTCCTGACCACCAGGACTGGAGCGCAGCTTGTGCTCGAAGGCAATCAGAACCTGGGGAATATGATCATTGAGCTGTCCGCGACCGAGAGCATGCGCAGTGGTCAGTTGCGCATCCGATCGGATCGCGACATGCCAAGCATGCAGGACCATTTTGCGCCGGGTGGCCAGATGCTCAGTGAGCACATGCAGCTCCGAATCATTGGCGTCTGTGGACCGGTGCGGATCCCCCTCCCGACCTACAGCCACATTCTGCGGCCTGTCGCCTACGGCGCCTCGCGTGATTTGACTCTTTTTGACGTCGTAGTCGTCATGGTTTCCCTTGTGTGCGATGACAGCCCGCCCTTCGCTGCTGTGCCTGTTCCCCGAACGATATCGTTCCAGCGCTGCCCGTTATTGTTATTCGACGACCCCCTGGCCATGGGGTGATTACCCACTACCAAGGCGATCACCTGCTTATCGGTGCCCTCCTAGATGGCGGCATCAATCAGAAGACCTGCCAGCCTTACCCTCCATATCTGCCAAGTTTTGCCGTTCGAACCGTACTGCTCGTGGCTCGCTGAGCTGACCTGGGCCTGATGGACCGGGCCAGTGGCAGCGCAGCTGCTCGCGGCGTCAAATCCGGCATCCCTTCCGCTTGCCGCCTCGACGGATTGGCCTAAACACCTCGAAGCGCACATGCAGGGTGCGCCCTGTCCGCGGAAAGGGTTCAACCCGCCTGCCGTGCGTCGCGCGTACAACCAACGAACCATTCCTGCCCGAAGCAGCGGACCCCGGGCATTCTGGAAGGGTTCCCATGTCCGCATCGCGCAAGCGACTCCCCATCAACCCCTCGGCCGAGCACCTGCGCAAGCAGGCAAAGCGGCTCGCAGCGTCCCGGGCAATCACCCTCGCCGAAGCCCAGCGAGATCTGGCGCGCGATTACGGCTGCGACGCTTGGGCTGAACTCATGCACATGGTCGAGACCATGTCGCGGGGAGCAGATACGCTTCACGGCGGACACCCGGCCATGGAGGAGCTGCCGGCTGCGGCCAACCGCAACGACCTCGCCCGGGTTCGCTCCCTGCTCGCCCAGGGTGGCTTCACCCAGCATGACCTGGACCTGGCGCTTGCCCGCGCCGTTCTCGCCTTCGCCAAGCGCCGTGAAATAGCCGAACTGCTGGTTGAACACGGCGCTGATCCCGACGGCCAGTACGGCGCGAACTACGGCCCCATAGTCCTGGTGACCGGCGAGTGCCTCGACCCGGACGGACTCGCCTTCCTCCTCCGGCATGGCGCGGACGTCAGCTTCCCGCCCCTGCCGTCGAAGTACGGACCGACCAGCCCGATGATCGCCACCCTCGGGACGTACGATCGAGGGGCCAATGAGCGCAAGCATCGCTGCATCGACCTCCTGCTTGCACACGGGGCTCCCCTCCCTCACGGGATCACTGCGGAAATGCTGGCGATCCACCGCGGCGATGCCGCCGACCTCGCAGGTTTGCTCGATCGCGATCCCGACCTCGTCCATCGCCGCTTCCCGGAGATGCCGTACGGGAACATCCGTCTCGCTGGCGGGACGTTGCTGCATCTCGCGGTGGAGTTCGGAGAATTGGACTGCGTCGAACTGCTCCTCGCGCGCGGCGCCGACATCAACGCCCCCGCCCTGGTGGTGGATGGCTTCGGCGGCCAGCCTCCGCTGGTGCATGCCATCGCCACCATCCATGCCGCCGGCCTACCGGTGCTCGAACATCTCCTGCGCCGCGCCGGCCGCTGGATCGACCGCGAGGCCCGTTCCCGCTTCGTGCTCTTCGGCGAACCCATTCCGCAGCCGATGACTCCGCTGGAGTACGCCACCTGGGCCGCGGCCGAAACGACCCCGGAATTCCGCCGGACGACCGCCGCTGAGTTCGCGCTGCTGCGCAACCTCTGAAAAAACGACCGATTTCTGACTTCGGTGCGGCAATCGGCCCTCCGACCAGGTCAAGACCGACCCGAATTCGCGCCTCAGGCGCAATCAACGTGTAGAACTGATGTTGCGCCTGTGCAGCTACGACCTGATGAGGGGCGCGTCATGTCGCTGGTGCTGCGGCCTCCAGTAGGTTATAATCCTGTGTGGCCCACGACTCACCGGAACGTCATGATCCGCTCCCGGCCGGTTGGTGGGAGGTCATCAGCCAGGATGCCGGATTGGCGGTCTGGGAGCTTGATGTGGCATCCGGACAGATCACCGGCAATTACGGCCTCGAATCGTTCATTGGGCTCGCTGCGGGCTCGTTCGCCGGGACCGTCGACGCGCTGTTGTCCTTCGTCCACCCCGAGGATGCGGCCCGCTGCCGCGCCCGACTCAGCGTGGACTCCACCGTGGCGCAGAGCCGGTCGGCTCTGCGCTTCCGCCTGGTGCGTCCGGACGGCAGCATCGTCCACGTCCAGCTCAGTTCGAGCTGCACAGCGCAGGACGCGCAAGGCCGGCCGATGCGGCTGCGCGGCTCGATGCGGGACGTCAGCGATGTGGTGCGCTACCGCGACCGCATCATGGCGGTGGCCTCGGTGGTCGGAAAGGCGCACGGCGCCGACTGCCTGCCGAGCATCGCCCGCAGCCTTGCAGCCCAGGTCGAGGCCGAGTCCTGCCTCGTCGTGCGCTTCCGCGGCTCCACCTGCCACTGCTTGGCCGGCTGGAGGAACGGCACGCTGACCGCCGACCTCACCTGGCCGATCGCCGGCTCGCCCTGCGAAGTCCTGCGCTCGGGCTCGGTGGTGGTGATCGCCGAAGGCCTCCAAGCCAGCTACCCGCGCTGGCAGCCGCATCCCGACCTGCGGCCGCAGGCCTGCATCGCCGTGCCGCTGTGCTCGGCTGACGGCCAGGGTATCGGAGCCCTGCTCTGCACCTTCGCCAAGCCGCTGCACGACGATCCCGACAGCCTGCGGGATCTGCTGGCGGTCTTCTCCCATCGCGCCGAGGCGGAACTGGTCCGGCAGGATATCGCTGCCGACCTGGACAAGGCGGAGCAGCGCCTGCACCGTGCCGACAAGATGGACGCCCTCGGCCGGCTGGCCGGCGGCATCGCCCACGACTTCAACAACATGCTCGCCGGGATCATGGGCGCGTCCGAACTGCTCGACGCCCGCCTTGGACTGGACTCACCGCACCACCGCCTCGTCCGCACCATCATCCAGTCGTCGGAGCGCGCCGCTGATCTGACCCGCAAGCTGCTGTCGTTCTCGCGCAAGGCCCCGGTGCAGCGTCGGCAGGTCGATCTGCGCACCCCGGTCGAGGAGGCGCTCGCCATCCTCGAACGCTCGATCGACCGCAATATCGCCGTGCGCCGCGATTTCGGCGCCTCCCCCGCGGTGGTGGCCGGGGATCCCGGCCTGCTGCAGGCCATGGTGCTCAATCTGTGCATCAACGCCTGCGACGCGATGTCGCGCGGCGGTACCCTCAGCGTAACGATCGGCTCGACGCCATCCGGCAGCGAGGCGGAATGGAACCTGCCTGCCGGCCGCTACGTCCAACTGGCCGTCACCGACACCGGCGTCGGCATGGATGAAGAGACCGCGGCGCGCATCTTCGAGCCGTTCTTCACCACCAAGGCGCCCGGCGCCGGAACCGGTCTCGGCCTGGCGGCAGCCTACGGCACCATCCATGAGCACGGCGGCGCCGTGCGGGTCAAGACCGCCCCGCGGCGCGGTACCACCATCCTGGTCCGGCTTCCGCTGCTGGCCGTCCAGGTCGGCGACCAGGCCAACCGGCTTGATGCGCCGTCGCGCGGCACCGGCCGGGTCCTGCTGGTCGATGACGAGGATGTCGTCCGGCAGGCGACCGGCGAACTGCTCGCCTCGCTGGGCTGGCAGGTGGTGCATGCCCGTGACGGCGAGGAAGGCGTGCGCCGCTTCGCCGAGAACCCCGACGGCTTCACCCTGGCGGTGCTCGACTCGATCATGCCGCGCATGGACGGTCTGGCCTGCTTCCGCGGCATGCGCGAACTGCGACCCGGGCTGCCGGTGGTGTTCTGCAGCGGCTACACCCGAGACCGCACCCGCACCGAGCTGCCCGGCGAGCCGCACGTCGCTTTCGTGCAGAAGCCCTTCCGCATCGCCGAACTGGTGCAGGCGATCCAGAGCGTCCGCCAGCCTTGACCGCTACCAGGCGGTGATGTGGCCGGCCTCGACCGCGGCGATACCGCCGTGGGCCACGACCAGCAGCAGGCGGCCCTGCTCGTCGATGCCGCCGCCGATGCCGTCGAGGTTCCCATTGCGCGTCTCCACCGCGAGGCTGCGGCCGAGCAGCACATCGCGTGCACGCAGTTGCGGCAGCAGGGCAGCCATGCCACGGGCGGCGAGCAGGCCCACCGCCTCCAGCAGATAGCTGCGGATCGCAGCGAGCAGTTCGGCATCGTCCGGCGGCAGCCCGTGCAGGTGCAGGCTGGTGGCGGCGAGACTCTCGGGCAGCTCAGCCATGCGGTTCAGTCCGATGCCGACGACCAGCCGACCGTCGGCCGCCTCGCACAGGATGCCGGCCAGCTTGCGGTGCCGCAGCAGGACGTCATTCGGCCACTTGATGCCCAGGCCATCGTCGAGCCCGGGCAGCAGGTCGGCAACCGCGTGGATGCAGGCCAGACCCGCCGCCAAGGCGATGGCTCGCGGATCCGCGCCGCCCGGATCGAGGACGACGCTGCAGGTCAGCACCCCCGGCGGCGCCAGCCAAACGCGCCCCTCACGGCCCCGGCCAGCGGTCTGACGACGGGTGTAGACGACATTCCCGTGCGTCAGGTGATCGAGATGCTCGAGCGCCCAGGTGCTGGTGCTGGCGCAGGTATCGAGCTCGATCAGCCAGTTCATTCCAGCAGTTTCACAGCCTCGGCGTCGATCGCCACCTCGATGCCGTCGGCCAGCGGCAGGCGGCGCATTGCTCCCTGCACGACCGTGCCGGTCGCCACAGCCACCGCACCGGGGCCCGAGACAGCGAGGAATTGCGCTGGATTGCCGACCTGCTGTGGCCAACCAGGAGTGAAGTAGCGGATCGTGCTGGGCAGATGCACGGCGCTGGTCACTGCGATGCCCTGGGCAGCCAGCCGGCCGAGCCCGTCTCCGGCGGCGATGACGATACGCGATTCGTCGATGCGGTCTTTGCGCGGATCGCGGTTGAGGTGATAGATCGCGAGGCCAGCGAGGATCACCGCGGCCAGCACGGCCCACAGCGCCACCTGCCGCCCGCGGCCCAGGAGTCCGAGCCAGCGTCCGGCCTCGGCCCCGGCGAGGACCGCACCAGGCAGCAGCATGGGCAAGGACAGGACCATGCGCTTGTGCGGCGCCAGGCACAGCACCAGCAGGCCGAAGCCGAGCCAGCAGGCCATGAAGCGGAGGAAGCGGCGGCGCCTCGGCGAGGCGGGCGGATGCCGGGCGAGTCGCCACAGCGCCACGCACGTCAGCAGGCTCCACGGCGCGAACAGCCCGAGGTGCCACAGCGGCGGACGCCAGAAGGTCTGCAGCCAGGGCGTGGCGTTGTCGTTGGCGGTGGCATGGCCGATCAGCTCCTTGCCGATCAGCTTGTCGATCACCGGCAGGCCGAGGGTCTCGACCGCGGCGAGCAGCCAGCCGGCCCCGATGATCAGCAGCAGCGGAGCGCCGACCGCGTGCTGCCATCCGCTGTCGCGCTCCGCCAGGACAGGACGTTCGCTGCGCCAACAGGCGGCGAGCAGGCCGCCGGCGGCAAAGACGACGCCGACCGGGGATTTCGCCAGCGATACGACGGCGCACACCAGCCAGAAGAGGATCCAGCCGCGTCCCGACTCCCAGCTGCGCAGCGCCAGCCAGGCAGCCACCCCGGTGCAGGCGGCGAATACCGCATCGGTGCGCGCCAGCGTCACCGCCTTCTGCGTATCCAGGGCGAGCGCGACGGCCATGCCGGCGGCGAGGCCAGCGGCCCAGCCGAGCCGTCGCCTGGCCTGCACAGCGGCAAGCAGGGCGACGATGGCCATGGCCAGGGCGCAGGGCAAGTAGATGGCGAAGCGATTGCCGCCGAAGGCGAGCGAGCTGGCCGAGGCGAGCCAGGTGTAGATGGGCGGCTTGCTGGCGATGTCCCCACCGGCATCGCGTTGCACCAGCCAGTTGCCATCCGCTGCGGCATCGAGGACGTAGTCGATCGGCCGCGCCTGATCCTTGTCGCGGATGTCGGGGGGGCCGGCCAGGCGCAGGGCGAACACGGCAACGACCGCAAGCAGCGGGAGCAGCCAGGCCCAGTGCCTGCCGATCCTCATCGGCCGCCGACCACCTGCATCTCCTCGAGCCGCCACGCGCTGCCCGCGAGATCGAGACGCAACTGCGCTTCGGTTGGGATGGCGGCGCTGTCGAAAGCAGCAACCTCGCGACCATCGAAGACGATCAGCAGCCGGCCGCCACGGCACGTCAGGCGCACACGCCGCGCTCCGGCGATGGCGACCTGAGCGGTCCGTTCCGTTCCACGGTGCCGCACCAGCAATCTGTCCTCGGCCAAGCGCACAAGCAGGGCGGTATCGCCACCGGCCACGCAGCTGAGCACGACCTCGGCATCAGCGCCCGCGAGCTGCAGCGCTACCTCGGCCATCCAGTCCGACCCGCCGACCGGCACGGTGCACACCAGGCTGGCGGCCTGCCCGGCGCGGCCGAGGAGCGCTCCGCCGCCGAGCACCGGCTCGCCCGCGACGATGTCGAGGTACTGCATGTCGGCGGGCTCGTCGAAGGTCAGCACCGCTGCCAGTCCACCCATCAGTGCTTCGCGTCGGCGCATCAGCGGACCGCTGGCGAGCCCCGGATCGGCCAGGAGCACGCGCTTGGCCCGTCCTGGATCCCCAGTCAGCAGCAGGGCCGCCGCTGCGGCGATGGCGCGGTCACCACGCTGGCGTTCGAAAGCCATGGCGGTGGTACGCCAGTCGGTGTTCCAGAAGGCCCTGAGACCGGCCGCCTCGTTGCACAGCAGGGCGAACTGGCGCTGCAGGGCGGTGAAGGGCGTGCCGGCGAAGGCCGGGGCCAGACGTCCGGCAAGGGTCGGCAGGTCGCCCGGCTGGCCGCCCTCAAGCGCCCGCCGCGCCTGGCGCCGGGCGTCGTTGAGACGCTGCACCAGGATGGCGAGTTCTTCCTGATAACGCACGTCGGCATCGAGGCGCTCCGCCGCACCGACCTCGTCGCGCAGCCGCGACAGCGCGGTCAGGCGGGCGCCGACCGCATCCTGGCCGGGCGGCGGCAACTTGGCCAACTCGGTCTTATACCAGGACTCGGCGTCATCGGAGAGCTGCTGGCGCACCAGGCGCAGTTCGGTGGCGGCGGGGGTGCCATCGGGGATCTTCGCTGCCACCTCGATGGCCTCGTTCTCGAGCGTGCCCCAGCCTGCGGAGGCGCCGGCGGCGATGCGCTGGCGGAACTCCTGCACCAGCGCCTGCAACGGATCCGCGGTCGCCACCGGCTTGGGCGGCGGCTTCTTGACCATCGGCGGGGCAGGCGGCGGGGGTGGCGGACCCAGCTGGAGCGGTTCGGGACGCGACAGCCCTGGCATCACCAGGACGGCGACGAGCACGGCGAGACCGAGGACCGCCGACACCACGATGGTGCGCAGGATGTGGCTCTCGCTCCGCTTCTGGGCTGCTACGGCGCGACCGACCATGCGCTCGACCTGGCCCTGGGCGGCGCCGCCGCCGGACAACCCTTCGCGCACCGCACGCAGCCGGTTGGCGATATCGGCCATGTCGACCAGACGCCAGTCGCGATTCTTGGTCAGCAACCCTTGGAACAGCTCGTCCGCGGCGACCGGCAGGGCCGGGACGGCCTTGCGCAGGGACGGGATCTCGGCGCTGGTGTGCGCCCGACGTACCTCGTCAGCGGTGGCGCCGGTGAACGGGGGCTGACCGGTCAGCAGGTGATGGAGCAGGCAGCCGAGGGCGTAGCTGTCATCGGCCGGCTGCGCCTCACCGCTCTTGGCGTCGTGGGCGACGTGCCAGGCGAATTCCGGCCGGTTGCGGTCGCGGCCGCGGCCAAGCATGGCAGCGATGCCGAGGTCGAGGATCTTGATCTTGCCCTGCCCGGTCAGCATCAGCGTACGTGGGTTGAGGTCGCTGTGGGCGATGCCGGCCTTGTGCGCCTCGGTCATGGCGGTGGCGACCTTCTCGCACACCAGCAGCGCAAGTTCGACGGCGAAGCGGCCCTCGCGTTCCAGCAGGTGCGCCAGGGTGTCGCCCTCGACCATCTCCATCGAGTACCACACCAGACCGTCCTCGACTCCGTTCTCGTGCAGCTGGACGAAGCCGTCGTGACGCAGCGAACCGGCCTTCGAGGCGAGGTCGCGGAAGCGGCTGGCGAACTCAGGGTCATCCTCGCAGACCTTGCGCGAGAACACCTTGAAGGCGACGCCACGCTGCAGGCTGGTCTGCTGAGCGCGGTAGAGGAACCCCATGCCCGAGCGTCCGAACAGCTGGCCGATGGCGTAGCCGCCGACGTTCCGCCCCTCCAGCGACTGCGGGTCGAGACGCACCGCCTGCGGCTTGGCCTCGGGGGCGCTCTCGCGCTCCGAGCAGTGGAACTGCACCTCGGCCTCGCCGATGCGGATGGCGTCGCCGTTGCGCAGGCCGCGCTTGCCCTCGAAACGCTGTCCATTGAGCCTGGTGCCGTTCGCGCTGCCGAGATCCTCGATCCACCAGGCGTTGTCGGCCTGGTAGACGCGGGCGTGCTTGCGGCTGGCGGCGCTGTCCTTCAACACCACGCCGCACTCGCGCTGGCGGCCGAGCACGCACTCGCCGGCCAGCTCGACCTGATTGCCCTCGTAGACCAGCATCGCCATGGTGCGGCATGCTGCGGCTGGCCGGGCGGAGGTCCAGTCCCGCGCTGGACGCCCACGACGGGACTGTGATCATGCCGCCGTGCTCATCCTCCTGGTACGGGTCCTCTTCGTCGTCCTCGGCGCGCTGATCGGCTCGACCAGCGGCAAATACTTCTACGAACCGCTGGTCGGCTCCGGCCTGCCCACCTGGTTCGGGGCGGCCATCGGCTTCGGCATCGGCGTCACCCTGATCGCCGCGGAGCAGGCCTTCCGCCGGCGCTTCACCCGCAGCCTCGTCGCCTTCCTCATCGGCCTGGCCGGCGGCCTGCTGCTATCCACCCTGCTGCTGGGGGTGCTCCGCCTGGTGCTGCAGGATGAGGAACTGTACCGCAACCTCGACCTGCCGGCTGCCCTGATCTGCACCTATCTGGTCATGATCACGGTGCTGCGCAGCGCCGACCGCCTGCGCGTCATCGTCCCGTTCGTCGAATTCCGCGCCGAGCGGGTCGACGGTGGTGGCGCCCTGGTCCTCGATCCGGCGGTCCTCGGCGACGCCCGCGTGCCGGCCCTGCTGCAGGCCGGGCTCAGCGCCGCGCGCGTGCTGGTGCACCGCAGCGTGATCGAGCATTGGCAGCGCGCCGCATCCGATGGCGATGCCGTACGCCGGGCCAGGGCCAAGCGGGCCATCGACGGGGTCCAGGCGCTGCGCGCACCCGGACTGCCCCCGTTGGAGATCGACACCACCGAGATCCCGCATGCCGCCGACCTCAGCGAGACGGTCATCCGCCTCGCCCGGCTGGAGAATGGCCGCATCCTGGTGGTCGACCGCGACCTGGCCCGACGCGCCGCCGTGGATGGCGTGCAGGTCGTCGACCTGTCGGCGATCGCCGCCGCCATGGCGCCCGACCTAGCCCCTGGGGCGGTACTCGAGGTGCTGGTCGAAAAGAGCGGCGAGGGCAAGGGGCAAGGCGTCGGCCACCTGGATGATGGCTCGCTGGTGGTGGTGTCCGAGGCCGGCGAACGCCTCGGTCAGCGCGTCCGGGTGATCGTACGGCGACTGCACCACACCGCCAACGGACGCATGGTGTTCGCCGATATCGATTCCGAATAGCATTAGCCAACAAAGACTTACAACTTTTCGATTTGGCACGGCCGATGCGTTCCTTGTCCCTTGCGACGCGTGCCGTCGCAGGAGCGCACAACGCCATGGTCACCATCAGCGACGAACAGGCCCTCACCATCGCCCACTTCCGCCTGGTGCGGACCGATGATGGCCGCGTCCTCATGACCCGCCAACTGCGGACTGTGGACGCCAACGAGTTCAACCGGCTGTGGGACGAACGTGGCGTGCCGACACGCTGGGAACGCTTGCAGATCGCCGCCGTTGCCTGAACTGCCGGGCTATGCGCCCGCGCATCCTGCTCAATTGCTCGCTCAACGACCATGAGGCGTCAACCCGCACCATGGTCGCCTACTGCGACCCGATCCATGCCGCCGGTGGCCTGCCGCTGATAGCCCCGGCCTTCACCGATGCGGCCAGCATTGCCGAGGCGCTCGACGTGGTCGTCGGTGTGCTGCTCATCGGCGGTCCCGATTACCATCCCGATGCCTACGGCGGTCATGAGCAACCGGCCGAGCAGCTCATGCTCCGCCGTCGCCACGACGCCGATCTGCTGCTGGCGCGCGAGACGCGACGCCGGCGGTTGCCCGTACTGGGCATCTGCGGCGGACATCAGCTGCTGGTCATCAGCGGCGGCGGGGCGCTGGTCCAGGACCTCCCCAGCGAGTGGCCCGATGCGATCCGCCACGCCGACGGCGAGGATGGCCACGAGGTGCGCGTCGAAGCCGGCTCGCGGCTGCACGCACTGGTCGGCCCCTCGCTGGCAGTCAACAGCTACCACCACCAGGCCGTGCTGCCCGGGCGCTGCGGCGGCCTGACGGTCTGCGCCAAGGCGGCCGACGGGGTGATCGAAGCGGTCGAGGATCCGGCGCACCCGTTCTGCATCGGCGTGCAATGGCATCCCGAGCGCCTCGCCGGCACGCCGGCCAGCCAGGCGCTGTTCTCCGGCCTGGTGCGCGCGGCCGGCTGACGGTTCCTGGGGCCAGGACGCCATTCCTGAGCGGTTGCACGCGGCGCGAAGCCGCCGATCCTGCCTCCCCTTCCGGAGACAGCATGCGCGCCAGCCGAATGAACCTCGCCACCCTGCGCGAGGACCCCGCCGAAGCCGAAATCGCCTCGCACCGCCTGCTCACCCGGGCCGGCTACCTGCACAAGAGCGGTGCCGGCCTGTACCTCTACCAGCCGCTGCTCAAGCGCGTCATCGACCGCATCGCGCGCATCGTCGCCGAGGAGATCTCGCGGGCCGGCGGCCTGGAGATCACCATGCCGATCCTGCAGGAGCAGGAGCTGTGGGAGAAGTCCGGCCGCTGGGCGCA
The DNA here is from genome assembly GCA_022841245.1 of Planctomycetota bacterium. GTDB lineage: Bacteria > Planctomycetota > UBA11346 > UBA11346 > UBA11346 > UBA11346. The sequence goes on along the minus strand of JALHRW010000005.1, from coordinate 27,871 downwards.
GTACCAGGCCAGCCGCACCATGCTGACGGTCAAGGATAGGAACGGCCAGCTGTTCGGCCTCGCCCCGACCGCCGAGGAGGTCGTCACCGACTACGCCGCCGCCGTGGTCAAGAGCTACAAGCAGCTGCCGGCCTGCTTCTTCCAGCAGAACACCAAGTTCCGCGATGAGATCCGTCCCCGCTTCGGCCTGATGCGGGTGAAGGAGTTCATCATGATGGACGCCTACTCGTTCCACGCCTCGCCCGACTGCCTGGACAAGACCTACGAGGCGATGCGCGTCGCCTACCTGCGCGCCTTCGCCCGCCTCGGGCTGACGGCCTTCGCCGTGGAAGCCGACACCGGCGCCATCGGCGGCACCGGCAGCCACGAGTTCATGGTCGCGGCCGAGGTCGGCGAGGACGCCATCATCTACAACCCCGCTTCGGGCTACGCCGCCAACGTCGAGCGCGCCACCGGCATCGTGCCCAAGGCCGGCGCGTGGAGCGCCCCTGCTGCGGCGCAGCTGACGCTCACGCCCAAGGTCGGCACCATCGCCGACGTCATGGCCTTCCTCCAGGGCAACGGCTTCGCCGACGTCAAGGCCGAGCACAGCCTGAAGTGCGTGCTCTTCGTCCTGACGGTCAAGACCGACAAGGGCGAGAAGCAGATCCGCACCGCCGCCTTCGTGCGCGGCGACCGCGACGTCAACGAGGTGAAGCTGGGCAACGCCGTGGCGCGCGGCGCGCGCGGCGCCCTGCTCGACCTCCGTCCGATGCACCCCGACGAGGTCCGCGCCGCCACCGGCGCCGAGCCCGGCTTCGCCGGCCCCGGCGAAGGACTGACGGTCGACTTCTGCTACATCGACCAGTCGCTCAAGGAGGCCGGCCCGCTGGTCGCCGGCGCCAACAAGACCGACCACCACCTCGTCGGCTTCGTCATCGAGCGCGACGCCAAGGTACAGTTCCGCTGGGAGGACCTCGTGCGCACCCGCGCCGGCGACCTCGACCAGCGCGGCGGCGTGCTGGCCGAACGGCGCGGCATCGAGGTCGGGCACATCTTCAAGCTCGGCACCAAGTACAGCGCGGCGATGAAGGCCGAGTTCCTCGGCCCCGACCAGAAGCTGCACCCCTTCGTCATGGGCTGCTACGGCATCGGCACGTCGCGCGTCGCCGCCGCCGCGGTCGAGCAGCACAACGACGGCGACGGCCTGCGCTGGCCGGTGTCGATCGCCCCCTACCACTGCGTCGTCGTCCCCGCCGGCAAGCCCGGCGACACCGCGATCGAGCAGGCGGCCCAGGAGATCTACGGCAAGCTCACGAAGGCCGGCATCGACGTGGTCCTCGACGACCGCGACGCCAAGCCCGGGGTCAAGTTCAAGGACTGGGACCTGGTCGGCATCCCGCTGCGCGTGGTCTGCGGCCGCGGCATCGCCGAGGGCAAGGTCGAGTTCAAGATCCGCGGCGGCGAGTCGAAGGACGTGCCGGTGGCCGATGCCGCCGCGACCGTCATCGAAGCCTACCTCAAGGCGATCGAGACGCTGGAGAACGCCGCCGACGCGGTGACCTGACATGGCCAAGCACCTGCTGGTGGTCGGCTCGGCGAACGCCGACCTCTACGTCGAGATCCAGCGCCTACCGCTGCCCGGCGAGACCCTGCCGGGCAGGAACGCCGCCGTCCGTCCGGGCGGCAAGGGCGCCAACCAGGCCGCGGCTGCGGCCCGACTCGGCCTGCCCACCCGTTTCGCCGGACGCTTCGGCTCCGACGCCTTCGCTGCGCCGCTGCGCGAGGCGCTGGCCGGGGCCGGGGTCGACCTGTCGCCCAGCCGCGACGTGCCGGGGCCGACCGGCCAGGCCTTCATCCTGCTGCAGCAGGGCGGCGAGAACTCGATCGTCCTGGTCGGCGGTGCCAACCGCGCCTGGGAGGAGCATCCCCGCTTCGACCTCGCCGACTGCGGCGCCGTGCTGCTGCAGCGCGAGATCCCCGAGAACATCAACCGCGCCGCCGCGCATGCCGCCCGCGCCGCCGGCGTACCGGTCGTGATGGACTGCGGTGGCGATGATGAGCCGATCCCCGGCGACCTCCTGCCGCTCCTGGATGTGGTCAGCCCGAACGAGAGCGAACTCGCGCGTCTCACCGGCATGCCCACCGAGGACGACCGCCAGGTGCTGGCCGCCGCCCGCTGCCTGCAGGCCAAGGGCGTCGGCACCGTGCTGGTCAAGCTCGGCAGCCGCGGTTGCCTGCTGGTGCCCAGGAGCGGCGAGCCGGTGCGCCAGCTGGCCTTCAAGGTCAACGTCGTCGACACCACCGGCGCCGGCGACTGCTTCACCGGCGCCTACACCGTCGGCCTGGTCGAGGGCATGTCCGAGCACCAGCGCCTGCGCCTCGCCTGCGCCGCCGCCGCGCTGTGCGTGCAGCGCCTCGGCGCCCTGCCGAGCATGCCGACCCGCTCCGAGGTCGACGGCCTGCTCTCCGTGATGCCCTCATGACCGTCGCCACGCTCCTCGTCTCCTGTCCCGACCGCACAGGGCTGGTCGCGGCGCTGTCCGACTTCGTGTTCCGACACGGCGGCAACATCATCGACCTCGACCAGCATTCGGACCCCGACTCCGGCACGTTCTTCATGCGCCTGGTCTTCGATACGGTGGCGTTCCGCCTCGACCGCGAGGGCATCCAGGCGGCGATCGCGGTGATGGGCCGCAGCTACGATCTGACCTGGGAACTGACCTTCGGCGACCATCGCCCGCGCGTCGCGGTGTTCTGCACCAAGGTGCCGCACTGCCTCTACGACCTGCTGCTGGCGCAGCGTCTCGGCGACCTCGCCGGCGACATCGCCGTGGTGGTCAGCAACCACCGCGACCTGGAGCACGTCGCCAACCACTTCCAGGTGCCGTTCGTGCACATCGCGGTCGGCGCCGACAAGGCCGCCGCCGAGGCCGAGCAGACCGCGCTGCTGGCGCGCGAGCGCATCGATCTGTGCGTGCTGGCGCGCTACATGCAGGTGCTGTCGCCGGAGTTCGTCCGCGTCCGCCCCGGCCGCATCATCAACATCCACCACTCGTTCCTGCCCGCCTTCGTCGGCGCCAAGCCGTACCACCAGGCCAAGGAGCGCGGGGTCAAGCTGATCGGCGCCACCGCCCACTACGTCACCGAGCAGCTCGACCAGGGCCCGATCATCGAGCAGGCGGTCACCCGCGTGTCGCACCGCGACACGGTCGAGGACCTGGTGCGCAAGGGCCGCGAACTGGAGCGCCAGACCCTGACCCGGGCGGTGCGCGTGCACCTCGAACGCCGCGTGCTGATCAACGGCAACCGCACGGTGGTCTTCGCCTGATTCAGCCGCGACGACGCCAGGCCGTCGGCGTCATGCCCGTATTCCGGCGGAAGACGCCGCACAGGTAGCGTTCGTTGGGCCAGCCGACCTGCCGGGCGACCTCGGCCAGCGGCAACGGGGTGCGCGTGAGCAGCTCGCGCGCCCGGGCCAGGCGCACCTCGGTGAGCCAGCCGACCAGGCTGATGCCGTAGGCGGCGCGGAAGAGATGACGCAGATGGTCGTGGCCGATGCCCAGTTCATGCGCCACATGCTCCAACCGTCCGAGATCGCGATAGCGCTCGGCGATGATGCGTCGGGCGCGCGCGGCGTGGCCCTCGTCGACCAGGCCTTCGCCAGCCGAGGGATCGATCCGTTCGCACAGGGCGAGGATCAGGGCCGCGATGAGGTAGCCGACTGCGCTCCGGCCCGATGGCGTCGAGGCGGTCTGGCGGCAGATGGTGCGGGCAAGCCCGGCGGCATGCGCATCGACCGCGCCGGCGAGCAGGAACGCCTTGGATGGCAGCGGTCCTGAAACGTCGAACTGGACGATGAGGTCCTCGCCCGGCTCGGACAACTGCTGATCGTGGCGTTCGTGTGGCGGATAGAGCACGGCATCGCCCGGCGCGAAGAGGATGCGCTGGCCGTCACCCATCGTGGTGATGCCGCGTCCACTCGGATGCAGGACCAGTTCGCAGGTGCGATGCGCGTGCACATGGCAGTACGACAGATCGACGGAACTCGTCAGTGCGAGCACAAACGATGGCGCGGCGCTGCGCACGGTTGCGGCAAGGATGGCGGCTGGGTTCGGCATACCAGACCATACCGCCGAAAAAAGGAAGTTGCACCTGAAACAGGCAATGGCCGTTCGAGATGCCCATGCATACGATGTGGGCGGAGGAACACCCATGATCGCTTCCCGCCGCGTCACCTTCACCGCCCTGCGCGAGGCTGCCCTGCAGCCGTTCCAGGTAACCGAGCCCGGAGAGGCCGAGGTCCTGGTGGAGACCGAGCGGACGCTGATGAGCATCGGGACCGAGGGCATCGTCTACAGCCGCTCCTTCGCGCCCGGCACGCACTGGGACAACTGGGTCAAGTATCCCTTCTTCCCCGGCTACTGCGCGGTGGGTCGCGTCATCGCCGCCGGCTCCGCCGCCAAGGTCCAGATCGGCCAGCGCGTCGCCCTGCGCGGTGGCCACGCCGCCCACCACGTCGTCGCCGACGACAAAGTCTTCCCGGTGCCGGATGGCATCGACCCGGCAGTCGCCTCGTGGTTCGCCCTGGCCAAGATCGCCTTCATGGGAGCGCTCAAGGCCGAGTTCACCCTCGGCGACCAGGTGCTGGTCATCGGCGCCGGTCCGATCGGACAGATGGCCCTGCGCTGGGCGGTGGCCGCCGGCGCCGGCCGCGTCAGCGTGGTCGACACCGCGGCCCACCGCCTGGAGACGGCGCGGCTCGGCGGCGCGACCCTGACCATCGCCAAGCCGATCGACGCGGCGATGGAGGAACTGCGCGCGCACCACGGCGGCCAGCTGCCCCGCGTGGTCATCGACAGCACCGGCAACTCCGCGGTCTTCGCCCATGCGCTCGCCGCGGTGCGCGACTACGGCCGCGTCATCCTGCTCGGCGACACCGGCCGGCCGGCCGAACAGCATCTCACCTCGGACCTGATCACCAGGGGCCTGCAGGTGGTCGGCGCGCACGACGTGCACAACAACGCGCAGTGGAACGACCGCACCATCACCGAGCTGTTCTTCAGCCTGGTGCAGTCGGGCCGCTTCCGCCTCGACGACCTGAACACCGACACCTTCGCACCGGAAGCCTGCGCCGATGCCTATGCCGCCACCGAGACGCGCCGCGCCGACATGCTCGGCGTGGTATTCAACTGGAGGGTTGCAGCGTGAGCCGGCCCGCCACCTCCACCGCTGATCGCGTGACCATGCCCACCAGCCCCGTCCGCGTCGGCATCGTCGGCTGCGGCGACATCGCCAAGAAGGCTTACGTCCCGGCCTGCAAGCGCTTCCCCGGCCTGGAACTGGTCGCCTGCGCCGACCGCGACGTGGCGCGGGCGGAAGGCCTGGCGCGCGAATCCGGCCTGCCGGCCGGCACCTCGGTCGCGGCGCTGCTCGCCGATCCCGCCATCGAACTGGTGATCAACCTGACCATCCCGCAGGCCCACGCCGAGGTCAACCACGCCTGCCTGGCGGCCGGCAAGCACGTCTACTGCGAGAAGCCATTCGGCATCGACCGTGACGAGGGTCGCGCCGTGCTCGCCGAGGCGGCGAAGCGCGGACTGCTCGTCGGCAGCGCTCCCGACACCGTGCTGGGCAGCGCGGTGCAGACGGCCCGCCACCACATCGATGCCGGCCTGGTCGGACGGATCATCGGCGGCAGCTGCCACATGCTGTGCGACGCTCCGGAGACCTGGCATCCGAACCCGGCCTTCCTCTACCAGCGCGGCGCCGGCCCCCTCTTCGACATGGGCGCCTACTACCTGCACACCCTGATCACCCTGATCGGCCCGGTGCGCCGCGTCGCCGCCGCCGCCGCGACGACCTGGACGAGCCGCACCATCGGCAGCCAGTCGCTGCGCGGCCAGGCCTTCGCCGTCGAGGTGCCGACCCACGTCAGCGCCCTGCTCACCTTCCACAGCGGCGCGATCGTCAATCTGACCCTGTCATTCGACGTGCGCGGCACCTCGACGCTGCCCAACATGGAGCTGTTCGGAACCGAAGGCTCGATCCAGATCCCCGACCCGAACTTCTGCGACGGCGATGTGCGCATCAACCGGCGCGGCGTGCACGCCTGGACCACCTACCAGCCGACCCACGGCTACCGCACCGGCTCGCGCGGCGTCGGCGTCGCCGACATGGCCCTGGCGATCCGCAGCGGCCGCACCCACCGCGCCAACGGCGAGCTGGCGATGCACGCGCTCGACATCATGGCAGCGATCGCCGAGGCGGCGGCCGGCGCCGGCCAGGTCGACATCGCCACGACCTGCGAACGTCCCGCCGCCATGCCGCTCGGCCTGAGCGACGGCGAGATCGACTGAGTCTGGGCAACGCAGTCCGGGGTCCGGGGTCCCACGGGCATCCCCAGACCCCGGACCCCGGACACCGGACCCCCTGATGGCGCAGGCGGCAGCCGCCGTACGCTGCCGGCGATGACGCTTCCGACCCGTTTCGTGACCCTGTCGCTGGGCGAGCGGCATGACCTGACCGCCCGTGCGCACCTGTCGATCCTCAGCGCCATGGCCTGGGCGCCGGCCGGCAGCGAGTTCTGCATCGTCACCGACCGGCCGGACCTGTTCGGCTGGTTCGGGCCGCGGTTGCGCATCCTGGCCGTCGATGCCGCGACGGTGCGCGCGTGGCGCGGCCGGCACGACTTCTTCTGGCGGGTCGAACTGATGACCGTGGTCCACGCCGCCGCGCAGGGGCCGGCGCACGTCGTCTACCACGACTCCGATGTGCTGATGCGACGGGATCTCACCGACCTGTGCAGCGCGCTGGCGGCAGGCGACGTCTTCATGCACGAGCACGAGTACGACCTCGCCAGGTCGCGCCGCGCCGGCCAGCGCAGGCTGTGGCGGCAGATCGCCAGCCGCATCCCTGCCCCCTGCCCGATGTGGAACGCCGGCCTGATCGCGGTCGGAGCCGGCAATCACGCCGTGCTCGGCAATGCTCTGGAGACGCTTGATCGACTCATGGACGAGGGCGTCGCCCACACCCTGGTCGAACAGCTCTCGATCAGCCTGGCCTTCGCCGCCACCGGCCGGCTGCGCGATGGCCGGACCTGGATGGACCACTTCTGGTCGAACAAGGAGGGCTACGCGGTGGCGATCGATCGCCAGTTGGCGCAGATCCTGACCCGCAGGCTCGATGTCGACGGCGCCATCGCCCTGGTGCGGAGCGAACCGATCCTGCTGCCGCTGGTGGTGCGCAAGCGCTGGTGGTCGAAGCTGCTCATCCGCCTCGCCGGACACGGCTCCTGACCGTCCGCCAGTCCATGCCAAGGCGGCGTCCGGCCTCGCGCCAGCCGCCGGCAGCGGACGACACCTGGGCGCAATAGCCGTCGAGCAGCTGCTCCGCCGTCATGTCACCCGCACGCACCCGCTCGGCAAACGAAGCCGACTCGGCGCGGGCCGGGGCGTAGGATCCGCGCAGCAGCAGGCTGCGCAGGCACTGTTCGAGTTCACGCACGTTGCCAGGCCAGGCGTAGCCATCGCCCAGTTCGCGGCGGATCCAGCGCGCCGACTCGCCCGCCACCGCCGCGGCCTCGTCCGTCCCGACGATGCGTCCGGCCAGGGCCAGGCACAGGCGGTCGAGCTCGCCCGGATCGGCATCGAGCAGCTCGCGCAGCGCCGGGGTGCGGATGTGGTCGGCGCAGAGCCGGTAGTAGACGTCGGCGCGGAAGCGACCGGCGGCGATCTCCTGCGCCAGGTCGCGATTCGTCGCGGCGACCAGGCGGCCGCGGAAGGTGCGGTCAGCGTGCTCGCCGACCCGGGCGAAGACGCGGGTCTGCAGCACGCGCAGCAGCTTCACCTGCACCGCCGGCTCGACCTCGCCGATCTCGTCGAGGAAGACGCAGCCGTGCGCCGGGCAGACCTCGAGCCAGCCGGCCCGCTCCTCGGTCGCGCCGGTGAAGGCGCCGCGACGATGGCCGAACAGCTCGGCCTCGACCAGCGAGGAGGACAGCGAACTGATCGCCAGCGGCAGGAAGGCGGCGCCGCCGCCGAGCAGCCGGCCGCGCCTGCCATCGACCGCGATGTAGCCGGATCCGCCCACCGCCTGCGCCACGAGTTCCTTGCCGCTGCCGGACGGTCCGGTCACCAGGGTCGGGAAGTCGCGCATGCGGCTCCACAGGCAGCGACGGTAGCGCAGCAGATCGGCGCCGAACACCGAGGCCCAGCACGCCGCGCGCAGGGCCGCCATCGGGGCGGAGGCTCCGACCAGCTGGCCGAGGATGCAGGCGAAGGCGCGTCGCACCTGGATCAGGCAGGCGAGCAGATGCTCGACCTCGCCCCGCGGACGGGCCGTTCCCGACAGTTCGCGCACGGATCCGGCGAACTCGTCGAACCAGGGCAGCGTGGCCTCCGCGCCATCGTCGACCGCCTGCATGCAGCGGACGCGGAACCGTTCGTAGACGGCGTAGATCATCAGCCCCTCGCGCGTCTCCGCTTCCGCCACCGGTGCGACGGCGAGCAGGCGTTCGGCGATGGCGGCCAGTCGGGTGAAGCGCGATTCGTCGCCGAGGTCCGAGATGTGCCAGGCGGCGGTGTCGCCGGCAGGCAGGCCGAGGAGACGGCGTTCGAGCCGGACGCGCTCCGGGGTGAAGGGATTGACGTAGGTCAGCGCCACCACATCGGCGGCGGCGGCGCGGTCGGCGGCGGTCCAGGGCATGCAACATGATACAAGAATTGTCTCATGTTGGTACTCCAGATGCATCCATCGATGCTCGCTGGTCATGTAACCCATTGCTGCGTCTGCCCTCCAGTTCTGGCACGCGGCGCGCCAAGGGAGGGCAAGGAAGCACACATGGCCACCCTCTCGCGACTCGTCCCCCTCCTCGCCACCGGCTGCATGCTGGCCAACGCCCATGCCGCGGCCGCCATCATCGCCGATGGCGCGCTCGGCGGCATGCTCGACATCGTCGACCACCGCGTCGAGGTGACGATCGACAACGGCATCGCCACCACCACCGTCACCCAGGTCTTCCGCAACCGCGAGGATCGCACCATCGAGGCGCTGTGGACCTTCCCGGTGCCGAAGGCCGCATCGGTGTCGAACTTCTCGATGTGGATCGGCGGCAAGGAGATGGTCGGCGAGGTGGTGGAGAAGCAGCGCGCCCGCCAGATCTACGACAGCTACAAGCGGGTGAACAAGGACCCCGGCCTGCTCGAGCAGAACGATCACAAGAGCTTCGACCTGCGCATCTTCCCCATCACCGCCCGTGCCGAACAGAAGATCGAGATCACCTACCAGCAGGAGCTCGACATCGACCACGACTGGGCGACCTACGTCTACCCGCTGGCCATGGCCGACGGCCGCGCCACCGGCGGCAACCGCACCGCCGGCAGCATGGGCTTCGCCTTCGCCGCACGCAGCGCCATACCCATCGTCGAGATCGACAGTCCGAGCCACGGCAAGGACGTCGCCTTCACCCGCACTGATCCGGGCGTGCGCGAAGGCAGTTTGGAGGTCAAAGACGGCGACCTCGGCCGCGACATCGTCGTCGCCTTCCGCACCGAGCGCGCCCGCACCGGCATCGACCTGGTCGCGGCCAAGGACGGTCCGGCCGACGGCCACTTCCTCATGACCATCACCGCCGGCGATGATGCGGCGAAGCTCAATCCGCCGCAGGACCACGTCTTCCTGCTCGACATCAGCGGGTCGATGGCCGACGACCGCAAGCTGGCGACCTCGAAGCGCTCGCTCGCCGCCTTCGTCGACGCCCTCGGTCCCGAGGACCGCTGCGAACTGATCGTGTTCAACAACGAGGCCAAGCGGCTGTTCGGCAAGCTCAGCGCCGCGGATGCCAAGACCCTCGATCTGGCCCGCGCCTTCCTCGAACGGCAGGAGGCGCGCGGCGGCACGGTGCTGGGCCCGGCGATGCGCCTGGCCTACGGCTACGCCCAGGACGATCGCACGCTCAACGTCATCGTCCTCTCCGACGGCCTGACCGAGCAGCGTGAACGCGGCGAACTCGCTGGGCTGATCCGCTCCCGGCCGCGCAACGCCCGGGTCTTCTGCATCGGCATCGGCAACGACGTCAACCGGCCGCTGCTCGGCCAGATGGCGCAGGACAGCGGTGGCCTCGCCGCCTTCATCTCGCAGGGCGACGACTTCGCCCGCCAGGCCAAGGCGTTCAAGCGCAAGCTCGACCGGCCGGCGGCCCGCGATCTGCGCCTACGCATCGAGGGCGTCGAGGTCAGCGACCTCGAACCGAAAGAGCTGCCCGACCTCTACCACGGCACGCCGCTGCGCGTCTACGGGCGCTACCGCGGCAGCGGCCAGGCCAAGGTCGTGCTCGACGGCACGGTGCTGGGCCGCGAGGTCAGCACCGCCTCGAACGTGAGCTTCCCCGAGCAGGGCAGCCAGCCGGCGGTCGAGCGCATGTGGGCGTGGCACCGCATGCAGGGCCTGCTGCGCGAGGCCGAGCGCCAGGGCGACCGCTCGCCGGTCATCCCCGAGATCGTCCGCCTCGGCGAGGGCTACTCGATCGTCAGCGAGTACACCTCCTTCCTGGTGCTGGAAAACGACGGTGAATACCAGCGCTGGGCGCTGGAGCGGCGCAACGCCCTGCGCTTCGCCAAGGACCGCGGCGCACTCGACCAGGTGCGCACTGAACTGGCCCGGCTGCGCGACAAGGCCGCCCAGGATGCTCCGGTCGAACTCGCCAGCATGGCGCCGGTCCCTCAGGCGGCGCCGCCAGTGGCCCAACCGCAGGCCGCGCCGCAGCAGCCGCAAGGCTCCAGCGCCCCGCTGCCCGCGGCCCCCGCCCCGCGCCCAGGATTCTTCGGCGGCACTGGCGGCGGCGGCGGTGGTGGTGGCGCCATCGACCCGTCGATGGTCCTCAGCCTCGGTGGCGCTGCCGCCTTCCTCATGCTGCGCCGGCGCAGGGCCTGATGAAGCCCAGGCCCGCACTGACCAGCGCGCTGGTCGTTGCCGCGGTGCTGGCCTGTTTGCCAGGGGCAGCGCTGGGCTGGGAGCCTGGCGCTGCGCCCTGGCGGCTGCTCACCAGCCAGCTCGCGCACTGGGACGGCGATCATCTGCTGTGGGATGCCCTGGCCGTGCTCATCCTCGGCTGCTGGGCCGAGGGGCGGTGGCCGGGACGGACCCGCCTGGCCATCGCCATCGCCCTGCCGCTCATTCCGTTGGCGGTGGTGCTGGTCCACCCGGACATGGCCTTCCGCGGCCTCTCCGGACTCGCCTGCACCCTCGCCACCGTGGCGGCCATCGGCACCTGGCGCGACGGCAGGCGGGACGGCGATGCCATCGCGAGTACCATCGCCCTGCTGCTACTTGCCCTTCTCCTCGGAAAGACGGCTTACGAGACGCTGACTGGCGACGCTGTCTTCGCCACCGCCGAGGGCTGGTGGCCCGTGCCGCTGGCCCACGCCGTCGGTGCCCTGGCCGGTTGGCTGGCATGCACTGCACCCTTCGGAAACACCTCATGTCCACGAAAACCATCCTCCTTGCCTGCATAGCCCTGTGCTGCTCCGGCTGCATCCGCCAGAGCCAGCTCTTCCCCACCTTCTGAGGCGACCATGCCCGATCCCACGACCTACGACGAACGTACGCCCTCGAAAGGCATCATCGCACCACGCCGAGCCCGGCAGATCGCCTTCGCCGTCGTCACCATCACCCTGGTCGCCTGCACCCTGACGGCGCTGCTGGCGATCTGGGACTGCGTCGCCCGCGACTCGCTCTGGCGTTCACTCGCCACCGTCACCATCGTCCTGGTCGCGACAGGGCTGTTCACGGTGGTCAACGAGCATTTCGGCAAGGGCTGATGCAGTCGCGACGGGGATGCGAGGTGCTACTACATGCGCCATGGCGTCGGCGTCGATAGGCATACGCTACGGTCGATGGACCCCAACACCTCGCTCCGGACCCCTTTGCCGACTGACCAGGCGCTGCCGCTGCGGGCGCGCAAGCGCACCAAGATCCTCGCCACCCTCGGCCCAGCGTGCGATGACCCGGCCACCGTCCGTGCCATGATGGAGGCCGGGGTCAACGCCGTGCGGCTGAACATGAGCCACGGCACGCGCGATGACCAGCTGCGCCGGCTACGCACCGTCCGTGACCTGTCGAAGGAGATGGACCGGCCGATCGCCATCCTCGCCGATCTGCAGGGTCCAAAGATCCGCACCGGCCGGCTCAAAGGCGGGACGCCGGTCGAGCTGGTACCTGGCAAGCAGTTGATCATCACCACCGATGTGTGCCCGGAAGGCGACGTCGATCGGGTCGGCACCACCTACGGCGGCCTGAGCAAAGACCTCAAGGCCGGCGACACCATGCTGATCGACGACGGCAAGATGCGGCTGCGGGTCGAGGACGTTGTCGGCCACGAAATCACCCTGCGCATCGAGGTCGGCGGGCTGCTCAAGAATTCCAAGGGCATCAACCTGCCCGGGGCGAACGTCAGCGCCCCGGCGCTGTCCGACAAGGACCGCGAGGACCTCACCTGGGCGATCGAGAACGGGGTCGACTTCATCGCGCTGTCCTTCGTCCGCACCGCCCGCGACGTCCGCCACGTCAAGAGCCGCATCGCCGAAGCCGGCCGCAACGTGCCTGTTATCGCCAAGATCGAGCGTCCCGACGCCGTCGCCAACATCGACGGCATCCTCGCCGAGGCCGACGGCATCATGGTGGCGCGCGGCGACCTCGGCATCGAGATCTCGATCGAACGCCTGCCCATCGTGCAGAAGGAGCTGATCCTGCGCGCCAACCGGCTGGGCAAGCTGGTGATCACGGCGACGCAGATGCTCGAATCGATGATCGAAGGCGAGATGCCGTCGCGCGCCGAGGCAACCGACATCGCCAACGCCGTGTTCGACGGCACCGGTGTCGTCATGCTGTCGGGTGAGACAGCCACCGGCAAGCATCCGGTGCAGACCGTCGCGGCGATGAGTTCGATCCTGCTCGAAGCCGAGAAGAGCCGCTACCTGCCGACCTTCGAACCTGATCCCGAGATGAACACCTTCTCGCGTCAGATCATGAGCCTGTCCGGCGCGGCCCACCGCATCAGCGTCGAGACCGGCGCCGACGCCATCCTGATCAGCAGCCTGACGCCCGAACCGGCCCTGCTGCTGAGCAAGCGCCGCGGCCGCGTGCCGATGGTCGGGATCTGCACCGACGAACGGCTGTGGCATGCCTACTGCCTCTACTGGGGCATCGCCGCCGTGCTGGTCGAGCCCGCCACCGACCTGCAGGCCCTGCTGGAGAGCGGCATCGACTCGGCGATCGCCCATGGCTTCATCCGCGACGGCCAGAACGCCGTGGTCCTGTCGCACTTCGACGACCGCTTGGTCGCGGGCATCAAGCTGCAGCGGATCTGAAGCTGACGGACTGCCCGAAACGGCCTATTTCGACGCTGGAGCTTCCCAGCCGTCGTCCCGTTCCGGCCATAGGTCGTCGTTCTCCCAGGTCTGGACCGTCCTGCGGGTCATGTCGGCATTGCTGATGTCCATCCGCGTCATGCTCATGCGGTCATAGATGACCAGCGGCCGTTTCGCGTTGTGCCCCAGCGTGCCTGGAGGAAGACGGATCGCCTCGACCGAGAAGTAGCGATCCTTGTAGGTGCTGTTGATGAAGGCGGTGCCCGGCGCCTCGCCATCATTGGCGCTGATGAAGGTGCAGCGCACCAGCAGTTCCTCCTCGTCTTCGCCGGTCGGAGAGACGTCCTTCCAGGGCGGGGTCGATGCGACGATCTGCCATGGGATCGGGTCGCCCTCTCCACGCGGCTCGTACCGCACGTTCAGCTTGAACTTGGTGGCCAGCTTGTCTTCGGGAATGGAGCTGGCGGCCGAGATGGCGCGCAGGTTCACCTTCGTCCACAGGTACATCGGCAGGAACATCGGCAGGGCGAACCACAGGCCGATCAGGCACGGCACGAGGACGCCGAGGATGGCGATGAAGGCGACATTCTTGTTGGTTCCAGCAGCCATGACGAACAGCCTATCCCCTCATACCCGGCATGGGAAGAGCCGATCAGCCGTCCGGCTGCTGGTCATTGAGACCGAGGACGTCCCACATGTATTCCTTGGCCTCGGCCTTGTTGCGCAGCAGGAGCGTAAACAGGGCCTGGAAGTCGAGGTCGGTCCAGGTGACGGCGCGGTTGAGCAGCGGCACCATCGGGCTGGATGGCTCGTGCCTGGCCCACCACTCGGCCAGTTCGCGCAAGCGGGCCACCGCCTGCGCGCGGTTGGCGATCGGACCGGCCGGGGCTCCCGGAGAACCGCCACCGCCCCCACTGCTGCCACCGCCGCCGGATGGCGCGGAGGATCCGGAGTCGGCCGCGGCGCCTTCGCCCGCCGGCTGGGGCGCCGAACGCAGCCGGCTGAGCAAGCCGAGCAGGCCGCAATCTTCGCCTTCGAAGCGCCCGTCGCTCCAGGTCCGGATCGCCTCGATCTCGGCCAGGCAGGCGGCAGCACCTGACGCGTCGTTGTTGAGTTGGCCGTCATCGATGGCGGCGGCAAGCTTTTCGCCGAGCCATTCGAGCGCGGCGCGACGCGGGCGGATGCGCTGCGGATGCAGCTGGTCCCAGAAAGTCTCGAGCAGGCCGCGGATCGTACCGAGGCCTGCCGCCAGACCGGCGAAGGATTCGCGCTGCCACAGCGCCCGGGCCAGCCAGGCTGCAAGCAGCACGTCCTTGCTCCGCTTTTCGAGCAGCTCCGACGCGCCGCTCTCCACTGCCCGCCAGTCGACCTCGCCGCCGGCTGGATTCTCCAGCTTGGCGATCTCGGCCTCGAGCAGGCCGAAGGCCTCGTCATAGCGGGCAGATTCACCGCACGGGTTGTCGCCCGGGATGGGTTCGCTGGCGATACGCTTGAGCAGGTCGGCATCCGGCATGGCTGGTTCCTTCAGGCTGGACGTGAACGACGGACGTGAGGATTGACCCGGCCGACCAGGTGCAGCAGGTCGCGCAGGCTGCTGCCCGGATCATCGATGGCCAGAGGCGCCGCGTCGGCGTCGCCGAACGTGGCAGGGTGCTGCACCGGATCGTGGATACGGCCGGAATCGGCCCCCGGCATAGCCGGCCACAACGCCGCCAGGCATTCACCAGCGGTCGGCCGCCCCCACAGCACGGTGGCTCCGGGAGCGTCGCCCGGCCGGCCCGGCTGCATGGCGATGAACACCGGCGAGCAGCCCGCTCCGCCGGTCAGCTGCTGCAGCATGAGCACCCAAGCCAGGTGGAGCTGATGCGTCATCGGCCGCAGCCGCACGCCGGTGGCGCGATCCGGCGCCGCAGCGAGGGCGACGAGGTCGGCCCACACTCCGGCGATGCGCGGGTCCTGGACCGAGCCCAGGGTGCCGCGCCAGAACTCGGAGCAGCGGTGGTCGGCAAGTGATTCGACCAATCGACGGCTCTCGCCATCGATGTCGAGGGGCTGGCCGCAAGCGGCCACCGCCGCACGCAACTCGCCCTGGGTCTGCGGCCAGCCACGCGCCGCCTGCTGCAGGCAGCGCACCAGGAACGGAGTCCAAGCCAGTGGCACCAGTCCGGGCTCGCCGTCGAACTCGGCCTCGGGCAGGCCGGCGAGAACGCAGAACGGATAGCGGCGGCCGACCGCATCGCGCGACGGGAACAGGGCCATGGCCCACCACGTCCCCCGCGCCTTGACCATGGCCATGGTCGGGCCGGCGTTGTCGAAAGCCTCGCTGCGCGGACCCGGCGGCCCGATCGGGGCCGGCGCCAGCCAGGCATCAAGCAGCTCAAGCGGTGCGCCCGGTGGCGCATCGCGCAGGAAATCACCATGCCACGGCAGTTTGCCGAAGGATCCGACGCTGGGTACGGGCATGGCGGTCAGGGCGAGATCTTGGCCGGTGGAACGAGCGAGGCGAGGCCGTCGCCGGTGACCAGCGGCAGGAGGGCAGTGTCCTCCAGCACACCGCCGCCGCGGAACTCCTTGCCCTGGTGCGGGAACACCCAGGTCAGCGACAGGCCGCCCTCGGGACGGACCGCCGAGCTGGCCGAGCGCAGCATGCGCAAGATGCCCCAGGCCGGCGTGGGGAAGTCCTTGTCGCCGGTGATCCACTGGCCGGTGGCGAGGTTGAGCGAGACCTTGGCGCCGCCGCCGTCGGCGTTCTTCCATTCGTAGCGGTAGCGACGGTTGGGTCGGTCGTAGAGGCCGAAGGTCTGCTTGCCCACCGCGACGCTCATGTCCTTGACCGATTCGCGCTGCACCAGCGTGAGGGTGAAGGCGACGGCCAGATCCTCGGTCTCGCCGGCGAAGAAGGCGTCGCGGAACTGGCGCGCTGGCCCAAGCAGCCGCTGGTAGTCGAGTGACGTCGGCAGCAGCTCGCGGCCGGCGAAGCGGGTCTGGCGCAGGTTCTCGATCACCGTCACGCGCGCCCACAGGGCGCCATTCTTCGGGTTCCACAGCTTGGCCACCACCGGCAGCGGGGCGTCGACCGCGGACTTGGGATCGAAGGGGTACTTGCCGGCGAGCTGTTCAGCGAAGGGCTTGGCGACCTCGACGGCCCAGGCGCGATCGACCTCGGAGCCGAGGTCGGCAGCGAGGGCGCGATGCACGGCCTCGATGATGTTGGTCAGGCAGGCCGTCGCGGCGGAACGCGCCTGCTCGTTCTCGAGCTTGCCCGCAGCGGTCTCGAAAGCGGCCTTGGCCTTGTCGGCGGCGGCACACAGCTCACCCAGCCGGACGGCGTCCTTGCCGCGCGAGCCGGCTTGGGTCGCCTGGAGGAACTTCTCGATCTGGCCCTGCAGCTCGACCATGGCCTTGAGCCCTTCGTCGACCCAGATGCCATCGGTGGGGATGAGCACGCGGACATCCGGATCGCCGAACTCGATGCGGGCATACTCCGCCAGGTTCTTCACCAGGGTGCGGTAGGGCGAATCCTCGCCGGCGAACTGGCGCAGCCGGGTCGAAGCCTGGGCCAGATCGGCGAAGGCCGCGGGACGCACGCCGGAGAGCAGCTTCAGCCAGCGGGCATTGTACTCGCGACCGTACATCTTGCGCAGCTGGCCGCGGATGTCATCGACCGTGCGGTCGATGCGGATGCCAGCGTAGCGCGAACGCAATGCCGCGGCCTTCTCGTCCATGGCCGGCTGCCAGATGCCCGACCAGCCATCCGGGCTGAACAGGGTCGGCACCCCAACATCGACCTCGACGAGGTCGCGCAGCGGGCCGCCGATGATGCGGTCGCGGCCGAGCGGCGCGCCGCTCTGCAGCGAGGCGACGGTGTCGGCGAAGCTCTGGTTGATCCACAACGCGCCGTTGGACAGCGAACCTTCGATGCGGCTGACCAGCTGCGGATTGATCTGCGCCTGCCAGCCCTTGGCGGTGTCGGCGGCAGCGGTGATCAGGGCCAAGTGGGCCTTGGCGGCGCGTATATCGGTCTCGCTGGGCGTACCGCCCGCGGCGACGAACCAGCGGCCCTCATCGATCAGCACGCGCTCGAGCAGCTGACGGTCGGGGGCGATCGTCCCGCCGAGCATCTGGTAGGCGCGGAAGAGGTCGAAGATGCGGTCGTAGGTCGCCGCATCCTTGGCCTCGGCCAGGCGCAGGCTGTCGAGATCGCGACCGATCTTCACCGCCGCCGGCTCGATGAAGGACTTGGCGATGCGCGTGCCGTAGAGCGGATCCAGGCGCTCGACCACGGCGCGGCCGGTGCCGCCGCCATGGGCGATCGCCTCGGCCATGACCGAGCGCGCGTTCTCCAGCGCTGCGACGGCCTCACCGGCACCCTTGCCGGCGGGGTCGGCCGCCAAGGCGGTGCCGGCGGCTACAGCGCGGGAGACCAGCCGCTGATCGCGGACGTGCCGGCTGGTGAGCATGGCGCCCAACAGGATGCCGAGGGCGAGCGAGCCGAATACCGCGATCAGACGCAGCAGTTTGGCGCGGCGCAGCAGCGGGGCGGGAATGCCCGCGAGATGGCGGTCGGGGATGATGACGCGGGCGAAGAGATCCTTGAGGAACAGGCCGCGGCGGGTGTCTCCAGCTTCGGCGGCCGGCGGCGGGGAGTCGGCGCCGGGCAGGAAGAACACGCTCATGTCCTTGGCCTTGGCTGCGTCGACCTGCTCCTGGGACGGCATCTGCGACGCCGGCGCACCGCCTGGCTCGGCGGTCCGCTCGCCCGGACGCGAGACCTGGATGCCGCTGGTGAAATAGAAGCCGCGGAACATCGGCTGGTCGGAGATCGGCATGGGCGCGAACAGCTCGCCGACGAATTCGCCGAACCACTTCTGCAGCGAGGCGAAGTTGCCCGGCATCAGCGCCAGCTTGGCCAGCTGGGCAGGGGTGCGGGTGCCGGCGGCCACGGCCACCGTGCGGCGCGCCTGCAACGAGGCGAGCAGGCCGCCGACCTTCTCGCTGAACACGTCGCGGGCCTGGCGGCGCTCGCCCGCCGGCAGGGTCACGCCCCACACCTGGTCGCGCTGCGCCCGGTTGAAGCCGGCGAAGAAGTCCTTGAAGCCGCCGATCAGGTCGGCCTTGGAGAAGACCACGTAGACCGGCAGGACCAGCTTGAGGCGGTTGCTGACCTCGATGATGCGCTCGCGGATCGGCCGCACCACGCCGGCGATCGCCGAGGGGTCCCCCTTAATCAGGTCGCCGACCGAGACGGTGACGATGATGCCGTTGAGCGCGCGGCGACCGCGCGACTCGCGCACCAGATCGAGGAACTTCAGCCACTCGCCGTGGTCCTCGGGCTGGGTGGTGTAGCGCCCGGCGGTGTCGAGGAGGATGGCGTTGTCGGCGAACCACCAGTCGCAGTTGCGCGTGCCGCCGACGCCGCGGATCGAGCGCAGCCCGTGACCCATCGAGGAGAAGGCCAGGCCCGATTCCTGCAGAGCCGTGGTCTTGCCGGAACCCGGTGCGCCGATGACCAGGTACCAGGGCAGCTCGCCCAGGGCGGAAGCGCCGGTCGGGCTGGCTTTGAGCGCTGCAAGGTACTTGGAGAACTGCTCCTGCATCTCGGCCTCGCCGCCACCCGCGGCCGATGCGGCACCAGGGCCAGCGTCGGCCTGCTGATCCTTGAGCCCCTTCTCGATCTTCGACGAGCGGCGCAGCGCCAGGATCATCAGCACCAGCCAGATGATCAGGCCGAGCAGCAGCACCGCACCGGCGATGATCAGGACCCACGTGCGCGGCAGCGCGAGCTGGTGCCCGCCGAACCAGATGCCGCCGCTGAGCGCCAGTACGATGGCGAGAAAGATCAGATCCTTGGGCTTCACGGCTTGGCTCCGGTGCTGGCCTGGGTGTCGGCTGGGATGTCGGCGAGCAGGCTGTCGTTGCGCACGCCGTAGACGATGAGCATCAGCATGAGCACGACCACGACGATCAGCGGCACGACCCAGATCGGACCGGCGGCGAGGAAGCCGAGGCGGCGCGGCACCCCGGCCGAGCCTTCGGGCGAGAGTCCGCCCGGTGCCAGCGGGCTGTCGGCGGTCACCCCGCGCGCCTGGTTGATCTCGGCGGCGAGGGCATCCATCAGCACGCGCCGGCGTTCGGCGCCGCGCGCGTCGCCATGCTTGCCCTTGAAGCCGAGGGCGAGGCAGAGGTGGAATATCTCCAGCACATCGGCGGCCTTGGGCGTACGATTGGTGCGTGCCGCGTCGAGCTTCTCGTAGAAGGTCTCGCCGGCGGAGAAATCGTCGAAGAACACCATCTGCAGCGGACGGTTGAGCCACTCGTCCTTGACCGCCAGATCGGACAGGAGGATGGCCTCGTCGGCGGTGCCGGCGAGCGCATACTTGGCCGCGCCAGTCTCCCCCTCGGTGTAGCCGTTGCGGATGGCCCGGCCCTCGAACGAGCGGAACAGGTCTTCGAAGCGCGAGCGCAGGACGGCGGCGTCCTGCGGCGGGGATTCGCCGAACAGGTCGGCGATCTGCTTGGCGATCGGAGCAGCGATCTCGACCAGGGATCCGCCCTGGCTGGCGCTCTGCGGCATGTCGGCTGACGGTTGATTCACAGGTGGTTCCAGACGTGGGTCGTGAGAAGGGACTATTCCTTGACCGCCATGAACTCCATCTTCAGGTCGGTGAAGTCTGGCGGCAGGAACACGCCGATCGAACGGGACTCGACGATGCCGGCCCATTCGTCGCCGATCCGCTGCACTTCGAAGTAGCTGCAGCCGGGCTGGGCCGGGATCTCGCCGGGCGGCACCGACAGGTAGGTCACCGCCAGGCCCTTGAGCGCCTGCGCGACCAGCAGCGGCACCTTGCCGGCGCTGGCGATCTTGGCCTTGGCCGGGGTCTGCTGACTGACCTTCTCGGCCGCCGCGCTGCTCATCACCGACAGGAAGAGGCGATGGCCGTCGAGCACGCTCTCGGGCATGCGGCTGGTCCACACGCCGTTGGCGCCGCGGGTCAGCGGCATCGGCACGTAGCGGGCGGTGATGTTGGTGTCGAGCAGGGATCGCAGGCGGGCGTCGAGGGCCGCGAAGGTGGCGGTGAGGTCGTCGTGCCGGTAGGGCGAGATGTCGCGCGGATGGCCATCGGCGGCGAAGGTGTGCAGGGCGCCGCACAGGCGGGCCAGCTCGCGCCAGACCAGCTCGGGATGGGCGCGCGGGTTGCCGGCCAGGTTCATCAGCACCGGGATGGCGCCATTGAGCGTGTGCAGCAGCAGGTAGTTGGCCGACTCGCTGACCGAGAACTCGACCATGCCCTGGGTGCGCTGCCGGCGATTGCCGGAGAGCTCGCCCGACTTGGCGCAGCAGATGTCGACCATGCGCTTGAGCAGGCGAGCGACCGGCGGCGCGGCCCCCCAGCACAGGGCGGTCGGGGCGAAGTCCTCGGAGATGGTGAAGCCGCCGGCCGGGGCGCGGACGATCTCGGCGATGCGCAGGGCGACGTGGCCGTCGAGCGGTTCGCCGTCGAAGCGCAGGCTGTAGGACGCGACGCCGACCGGGATTTCGCGCTCGGCGCCGCCATGGACCGCGTCGCGCACGCGCACGCCGCGGCGGCGGAAGCGCACCGGAGTCGACGACGGCCGGGTCGGCTCATCGCTGTTCGCCAGGCCAAGACGCTGGTCGGGCAGGCAGAGCAGCACGCCGAGACGGTCCTTGTCGGTGCCGAATTCCGACTCGAACGGCCGCGAAGGCGGCAGCTGGTCGGCCTCAGGCATGCCGAATACGGTGCCATCCGGCATCACCCCGGCGCAGGTGCGCAGGGCGAAGCTGCCGGTGCCCAGGGCATCACGATCGATCTCCAGGTCGGTCACCCCGCGCAGGGTCGGCTGTACGGCTCGCAGGGCGCGCCCCAGAACCGATTCCGCATGGCGGTCGGCTTGCTGGAAGTGGTTCGGGGTGATGAACATCCCCTCATGCCACAGGACTCGCTGGACGTATTCCATGGCGGATCAGGGGGCGGCCGGAGCGGGTGCAGCCGGAGCGGGTGCAGGGGCCGCCGGGGTCGGCGTCGACACGGTCACGGTGAAACCAGTGAAGACCAGGCCGTGATCCTCGGCATCATCGAGCGAGACGACGGTGGCGCGCTGATCGACGGCGTCGGAGCGCTGGTACATCGCCAGGATCCCGAGGAAGCTCGTGCTGTCCGGCACCGACAGCGCCTGCTCGACCACCGGATCGCTGTTCCCGCCCGGGAAGACGGTGAATGTGCTCGGCTCGCCCAGCAGGTCGGGGCCAAGCACGGTCTTGGCATCGGTCCACAGCTGATCGACCGTGGCGGCCTTGAAGCGGTCGGCGCCAGCGAGCGGCCATACCCGGACGTTCACCGGGGTGGACTCATTGGATTCATTGGGATTCAGCGGCGAAACGCCGCGCACCGGCAGGGTCACTGCACGGGGTCCACCGCAGGCGGTCAGGACCATGGTCAGGACGGCGAGGAGGGCTAGGGGAGTGAGCGGGACAGCGCGTTGCATGTGGCGATTACCTCTGTCAGGCAGGCTGGCCAGCCCGCCATCGACGCCGAGCGTTGTGGAAGGTCGAAAGCATGGCGCAAGCCATTTCCCTGCTCATGACGGCACGAGGGCCATCATTGCTTGCTGGATACCGGGACAACATTGACATGGTACGTCTGCGGAGCCCCTTCTCATGCTGCTGGACACCTACGAGCCATCGCTCCACGCCACTGACGAGGGCCTGGACCTGCTCGCCCCGATTTCCCTGAACGCTGAGGAGGGTCTGTCCGTCCCCTACCAGTTCGTGATCCTCGCCCGCACCATGGTCCCTACCGATCCGGCCAGCCTGGATCCAGGCACCTGGTTGCGCAAGAAGCTGGCCATCGGGGTGGTGCGCAGCAGCGACCCCATCTGGTTCCACGGCGTCGTCACCGCGGTCGAGCACCTCGGCGGCGACGACAAGCAGAACCAGCAGTATCGCATCGAACTCGCCCCCGCCTTCGCCCTGCTGCGGCACACCCGGCGCACCCGCGTCTTCACCGACCAGAAGCCGCTCGATGTGGTGAAGAGCATCCTCGCGGACGCCGGCGTCACCGTCGAGGTGAAGGCCACCGGCGCCGGCGGGGTGATGCGCCACATCACCCAGTTCGAGGAGAGCGACTTCGCCTTCGTCTCCCGGCTGCTCGAGCAGGAGGGCGCCTGCTATTGGTTCACCCACACCAAGTCCGCCCACACCATGGTCATCGGCGATGCCGAGAACCACCACCCCGGCTCGGGCAACGCCCTCCACGCCACCTACGACGGCTCCGCCTCGATGATCGCCGTGGTGGGCAGCGAGGGCGTCGTCACCGCGCTGTCGCGTCGCTATGAGGTGGTAGCCAAGGACGCCGTCGTCCGCGACTACAGCGAGGGCCACCCGAAGCAGGCGGCGATGGCGCAGAAGAGCGTCGCCGCAGATCCCACCCCGGGCGCGGCAGGCAAGCATCATGAAGCCGACTACCACGTCACCCAGAGCGACGCCGACGCCACCGCCTACGCCACCCGCCTGGCCGAGAGCCTGACCAGCCGCTCCTGCCGCGTGGTCGGAGCCTCCAGCGTGGTCGCGTTCCGCGCCGGCGCGCGCATCGCCGTGCATGGCAAGGACGACTACGATGAGCACATCGTGCTCAGCCAGGTCACCCACAGCCTGGCCAAGGGCGCCTACAGCAACTCGTTCGACGGCGTGCCGGTCGGCCGCCTGCCCTGGCGTCCGGCACGGACCACCCCGATCCCGCGCATCGACGGCGTCATCCCGGCCATCGTCACCGCGGCGGCCGGATCCCAGGGCCAGGGCGAGGACGGCTCGTACAAGGTCAAGATCCTCAGCGGTGACGACGAGCATGAGCGCATCGTGCGCATGGCGCAGCCCAACACCGGGCCGAGCCAGGGCTTCCACTTCCCGCTGCCGGTCGACACCGAAGTGCTGCTATCGCACGAATACGGCCATCCTGACCGGCCGATCATCGCCGGGGCGATGCACAACGCCGAGAATGCGAGCCAGGTCACCGAGGCCAACAAGACGCAGTCGGTCATCCGCACACCGTCGAACCATTCGCTGGTGTTCGAGGACAAGGGCGGCAGCGAGTCCATCACCTTCACCTCCAGCGGCGACTGGACCCGATCAGTGGCGCGCAACTCGTCCACCAGCGTCGGCGGCAACGACACCACCTCGATCACCGGCACCGCCGACGCGGCGATCGCCAAAGACGCCTCGCTCGATGTCAGCGACGGCAATCTCACCGTGACCGTGGCCAAGAACCTGACCGTGGCCACGACCGGGATCACCTCATTCCATGCCGACGAGAGCGGCACCGGGCTCACCGCCACGGCGCCGAAGATCACCCTGACAGCCGATAGCGAACTGAAGCTGGTGGTCGGCGGCAGCACCATCACCATCACCACCAGTGACATCACGCTCACCGCCGCCACCGTGCATATCAACGGCACCACCACCGTCGCCGGACCCGCCATCACCCTCACTGCCGACAACGACGCGAAGGTGACCGGCTCGGCGCTGAAGCTGAAGGGCTCCACCACCGCCGAGCTCAAGGGGCCGGCCGTGACCGTGCAGGGCGACGCCACCGCCGAGCTGAAATCCGCCGCGGTGACGGTCAGCGGCACCGGCACCGTGACGATCGGCGGCGGTCAGGTGGCGATCAACCAGTAGCGCTCAATCTTGTGTCCCGACGCGGACATTCGTTGGTGTTTGCGAGTCTCCCTCCCGACAGTGGATGGAGGAACGGGGTTGGGACGGAGTCAGGTGCCGGTGACCGAGATGGCACTGGCGTCCTTGCCGTAGGTACTGGGCAGCCGATGATCCAGAAATGGACGTTGACGACGGACGCTATACGGAGGCGAAGGCCCTGCTGGCCGCAGGCGCCATCGCTTCGGCCGAGGTCCTGCTGCGGACCGGCGTCGCAGCCGGCCACCTTCCGTCAGCATACCGCCTCGGGGAGCTGCTGGTCTCCGCCACGGACCCGGCACGCCAGGCCGAAGGCTGCGCGATCCTGCGCATGGCCGCCGAGGCAGGGAACGCCAAGGCCAGCTTCCTCCTCGGACTCCTCCATGCCCATGGCCGCGCCGGCGCCGAACGGGATCCCGCGGCTGCCGCGCGTTGGTGCGAGGCCGCCGCCCGGCAAGGCCTGCCGGAGGCGCAGTTCAACCTGGGATTGATCCAGGCGTTGGGCAGCGGTACGGCGAGCGATCCTGTGGCGGCGGCCGACTGGCTGCGTCGTGCCGCCTTCAACGGCGTGGCCGAGGCAGAGGGCTGCTTGGACATCCTATACCAGGAGCGCGGCCGGCCGCGCACCTGGGATGAGGCCGACACCCGCGTCAGCATCGCCCTGGCCCGTACCAATTCCGCCGAGGGCAAGCCGCTGCGCTTCGCCGAGTACTATGTCGATCCGGCGATCGACCTGTTGGCGCAGCGCTTCAATCTGCGCCGCGACGAGATCGAAGACGCGGCGCAGCAGTTCTTCCTCGAGCTCGAAGAACCCCTGTCGCGCGGCGAACAGCGTGGCAAGGCCAGGAAGGATGCGATCCGCACCCGCTACGACCCGACGCGAGGCGCCTTCCGCCCCTACCTGGCGCGGGCGCTGGTCAACTTCGTGCGCAACTGGATCCGGGACCGCGATCGCGAGCCGGACGGACGCCCGATACCCGAGCCTCCGCCTGATACCGAGGCGCTGGTGGCGGATCAGGCGGCGGAATGGGGGGCCGTGTTCGAGGCCTTCGCCGCAGCGACGGCACCGCGCCGGCCGGATGCGGCCCGCGCCATCGAGGCCTTGCGTCTGCTGCTGATCGACGACCTGCCGCAGTCGGCCATCGCGGACCGGATCGGCGTCTCCGACCGGACGGTGCGGACGGCCATCCGTCTCGGCGCCGACCTGCTGCGCGAATGGTGCCAGGCCCGGATCGCCGAGCTCCCGGCCGGGAATGGGGGGCTGCAGCGGCTGCACGCCGGCATAGATCTGCTGCCGGTCTGGCTGCACTATCCCTCGTCGGACAAACGGGCGCGCACCCTCCTGCTGCTGGCGGTGATCCGCCACCGTCTCGGCGACGTGCGCATCCCCGACTGATCGCCGACTGAGCTCATCTGCCGATGGGCGGCACTACCGTCACGCGCAGGATCCGCATCATGGGATCAACGTCGCCGTCGGACGCTGTGACGAGGATCGTCGCGGTTCCGGGAGCCTGCGCGGGGATGGCCAGGCGCAGAGTCGCGGTCGCAGCGCCGGCGTCGTGCTCGAGCGCCGCCACCTGCACCAGGGCCGGGTCGGCGGAGGTGGCGCGGACGGTCAGGGTCTGGCCGGATTCGTCCGCGGGGCCCGGCGACAGGCCGGTGAGGGCCACCGCCACCTCGGCTGCGCCCGCTGCCACGGTCAGGTCGGCGATCGGGTCCATGGTCGGCGGATCATTGACCGGCGTGACCGTGACGGTGAACGACATGACGGTGGTGTCGCGGCCGCCAAACATGGTTCCGCCGACATCCTTGACCGTCACGGTTATCACGGCTCTGCCGGAGGCGTTCGGCGCCGGCGCCAGCGACAGCTGCGCGGTCGAGGTCGGCATGGGCTCCGACGCACGGCCAAGGGAATCCTGCGCTTCTATCGATGGGGCGGAGACCGTCAGCGCGGGGATCAGCGCCGGATCGGACGAGGTGGCGCTCAGCCGCACCGTTTCCCCCTCGTAGCCTGGGCTGCCGGTCGGCAGCTCCGGCGTGCCGGCGGATATGCCGCTCAGTCGGATCGTCAGCTGGCCGGAGTCCTCGGCGATGGTGGTGTCGCCGAACTGATCGATGGTCGGCGGATGGTTCGCCTTGCTGACATCGATGCTCAGCTGCGCCGGCGGCGACGTGATCCGACCATCGGACACGGCGAAGGCGATCTTCGCCATGGCATCGCCGAAGGCGAACGGCTCCGGCACATAGATCGCGCGGCGTTGCGGATCCGGCACCGTCCACGGCAGCTGCGCCTCGGTGATGGCCGGTCCCGAAGGGGTCAGCCCATCGCTGGTGGGATGGAGGGTCCCCCGCGCCGGCAGAGCGGTGATGATCGCAGTCAGGCTGCCGCCGTCGGGGTCGCGGCCATCGAAGGTGATGAGGGTGGGGATATCCTCGCCCAGCATGATGCGACAGGGGATGGCGCGCGGGCCCAGGTTGCCGCATGCGAACTCGTAGGCCCCGCAGTCAGGATCGCGCCCCTGCGGCCGCGGGAGGCCAAGGATGTCTACGACCGGCATGCTCGTATCCGTGGTGGCGGTGGCGAAGGGGGCGCGGCCGATGCAGGGGCTGTCCGGGCGCAGGCGCAGGCCATCGTCGGCGGTGAACCAGACGCCGTCCGCTCCGGCTGGCGACGCGGGGTCGGTGAACAGCGGATCGCCGTCCGTGGCGATCCGCCAGTTGCCCTCGTCGACGGAGAATGGGCCCGCCTGCGCCGCCGCACCGAGGATGCAGCCGCGGACAAGGCACGAGCCGTGGGAGCTGAAGCAGTTGGTGCTGATGTCGACGCCCTGGCCGTCCAGGAAGACGCAGCCTTTCACCGACACCCGGAGGCCGGCGGCATGCACCGCCGTGTCCTGGCGGCAGCCGAGGAAGACGCAGTTGGCGATGCTGGCATCTTCGCCGACCCGCAGCAGGGCATGACGGAGGGGAATGGCCCGCTTGCCGGCCTCCATCCCATCGACGAACACGCAACGCGTGACGCTGCCCTTGTCGCAGGCGACGGTCGCCGCCACGCGATCCGGATCCGGATCGGCGGAGGGCCGGTCGTTGCCGGCGAATTCGCATCGGTCGATCACGGCGGAGCAGTTGAGCGGTACGACGACGACCTGCTTGCCGCGAGCCCGGTTGCGCACGAAGCGGCAGCGGACCAGTGTCACCTTGACCGGGACGTCGAGCGCCTGCTGCGGCGTGGCGGTGCAGTGCAGTCCGGCGGCACCGCTGACGAAGGGACTCGGCTTCTCGCCCCACCTGGCGTTATTCGCCCCGCTGACGGTGAGCGTGTCGACGCGTCCCGATCCCGGCATGGTGATGAGAGTGGAGATGTTGTCGTCATAGCCCTCGGCGCCGATCTCGCCGCTGAGGACCACGAGCGCAGGGTCGTCCCGCCGCTGCGACAGCTCCGTTTCGCCGCCGAGGAAGCCGCCGTAGACGGCGACGGAGCGGGGGATGGTGAAGGTGTCGGCGCTGGTGGTGCCAGGAACATAGGTGCCCTGGGCGATCCACACCTGATCCCCCGCCCCGGCCATGGCCAGCGCGGCCTGCAAGGTCGGGCAGGCGTCCGCCCAGGACGAGCCGTCGCCAATGCCGGTGGCGGCGGCGGACACGCGCAGCACGCGGCCGGAGCCGCCCGCCGTTCCCGCCAGCAGCGCGGGAGTCGGGTCGTTCCACGCCGCGGCTGAAGCCGGCTCCACCCTGATCGGCGGCGTCGCCTGCATCGGACCGGCGAGGGGAAGCCGCCGTCCAGGAGGGATCGGCGGGAGGGCGGGAGAGGGCCGCGCCG
>JALHRW010000004.1:60027-77727 GCA_022841245.1 Planctomycetota bacterium | reverse complement strand
GAGTAGGACTGATATGTCCCGTCCGGGTCGCTGGTTGGCGGCACGTTGTAGACGCCAACGAGTCGCGCATAGGCATCCGCTGTACCCTCCGGCGTATTGGGTATGGCCGCAGGATTGCCAGTCGACCCTGGGGCGGTTCCCATGGAGGGGGGTAGACCGGCGATGGTTGGTCCCGGTTGCGACGGCATCGGCACCGTTGCACCAGTACCTACCTGTGCGATGGGCGGGACAGACGTAGGAGCAGGCAGGGGAGCAGGTGCTGTGGCAACCGAGGGGGTATCCAGCGGGGCGACCCGGAACACAAAATCGCCACGATTCAAACCTTCCTGCTCGGAGACTCCTGCCTGGGGTGTCAGGCGCATGCCGGCGGCGGCGGCGCGGTCACTGACGGCCTGCTTGACGTAGGTACCCAGTTCGCTGCCTGTCACGTAGCCATCGCGGTTGGCGTCGGCCTGGCCGTTGATGCCGGCGATGAATTCGAAGCGGAAGAACGACCGGTCAGGCACCTGTTCGTTGGCGCTGCCGGCCGTCAGGAACATGCGTACAGGTTCTGACGCGGCGCGGAGGATGTATGTATTGGCACCGCGCAGTGGAACGAAGATGGATCCCGCGAAGCAGGCGTCGAAGGCGAACAGGACATGCCGGCTACGCGCCTGCATCGCGCTCGTCTTGAGCGACGTGATGGGGATGGCGCGCCGGATAAAGGCGCGGTCATCCGGCAAGGGAGCGTCCACGGGCACCAGGTAGCCGATGCCGTTGAGCGTCTGCCCATGGCCGGCGTAGTAGACCACGGCTCGGCAGGATTCGTCCTGGCACTTGTCGGCGATGAAGCCGTCAACCGTGTCGATCATCTGCGCCTTGGTCACGTCCTGCGCGACGGTGACTTGGAAGCCGTGACGCTCGAGGGCCTGTTGAATTGCCGGGACGTCGTCGCGAACACCCTCCAAAACCGGCCATCCCGCCGTGTATCGGCTGTTGCCGATGATGAGCGCTTGATGCGAACGGAACTCGGCGACCGGTTGCTGCTCAGCATCAACCACAAGGAGTGGTTTGAATCCGCGACTTTCTTCGCCATGAACCATGGCGGCAAAGAAGGCGAGCGACAGGAGGCCGATACGCATAGGCCGGCACCATATCCGCCAGAGGTAGCAACGCCAGTTGCTGTGCACGTGGACGTACTGGTCACAACTCGGCCGACCAGCCAGCCATCGCCACGGCGTTTGGTCCCAAAATCCAGAAGTGACGTCTGATCGGTGAATGCCAGTCGTTCGTTTGACAACCGAGAGGTGTGGGATGTCCGAAATCGTCTATCCAGGCAGGTCGTAGGCTGGTGCGATTTGCGAATGCGGATGTCAGGTCAATGACGCCCCGGCATCAGGCCCTCTGGCTGGCCGATGCTGTCTATTCCCTGTCCACGATGATCAGGCCACTCGACAGAACGACTTAAGTAGGCCGTGCGGCGACTCGTCGCAGCCGATCTTGCCGGTGCCAACATACCATGGTCCGATGGGTACGTTGCCGACACCTTGAGTGCCGAGAGATCCCCTCCGTCGCGACCTGAGCCAACACTGTAGGGGGGGCCGACCTCGATGGCTTGTCACAAAGTTCCAGATGAGCCGCGGCGGCACGTTGAGCGCCTACGCGGAGTAGGTTCGAATGTCGTACGGGCGAGCACTAGTGGAATCGACACTATCACGAATTATCGGGCAATTACCACCAGTAGCATACCACTGTGTCGGGAGTCGGCCTGCTACGATGGAGCTACGATGGGGCTACGAGTGGCACGACCACGTAGTCGCGCAACGTTTGGAACAGTTTTGGATGACCAGAAGCTGGGGAAGAGGGGAATAGTATGGGGTGTCCGCATATTTGGACACTTTTATCACTTGTACTCACGTGAGGATCTGAGACTGCCCCGACCCCCATATGCGTACCCTCATCATGCTCTGTTTCACGGTACTCTCGGCTGCTGATAGCGTCCCCGCCCCGGCTCCAGTCGTAGCGCCGACCACGGCAGCAGCGCCACTCCCAGCCCCGAACCGCCCGGCCAACGTGGTGACACGGACCCCATCTTTGCAGGGGCGGCCAGGTATCGCCTATGAGGTGGAAACCCTCACCATGGCGCTAGACGATCCTGCCGGCGTCGCGGCATGGGCAGAATTGGCAGCCCAGGGCTTCCGCTTGGTCTCCGTTGTTCCGCATGATGGCAAACAGACGCTGTATTGTGAACGGCAAGTGACTCCTGGCACCGTTGAACCCCGGTTGCCTGCCGCAGTCGCTGTCGACCCCGCACACGCAGAGAGCCTCAGAAACACGTTGCGGCGCATCCTGAGCGAGCGGATGCCACAACCCCAACGCGCGCCGCCTGTGGTGCCGCCGGAGACCAAGCCATGATACGTCTGCGCTCGGCGATTCTCCTGCTCTGCGTGGCGCTGCTCGGGGCATTGGACGCTCCGCCGTCCATTTCCACGCCCGCCGTCGCGACTCCAGCGGTGGTCACGAGTAAAACAGCCAGGCTGACGGTGCAGGGGGCCGATGACGGTGGTGTAGCCGCTCTGCGATACACCTGGAGCGCGACTGGCCCGTCGGCCGTGACCTGGAGTGCCGCCAACGGCACCAATGCTGGCCGGATTTGCACGGCGACGTTCAGTGCACCTGGTAGCTACATCTGCAACGTGGCAGTGACCGATGCTGCTGATCAGGCGGTCTCGTCCACCTGTACGGTTGAGGTCGTGGCAACGCTAACATCGGTGGCGCTCACGCCGACGTCTGCGGTCATCAACCAGGGCACCAGCACGGCATTCCTAGCGGTAGCCAAAGATCAGTTTGCTGTCGTTGTTGCGCCGCAGCCGGCGATCATCTGGAGTGCAACCGGCAGTGGGACCGTCGACACGACGGGTGTGTTTACTGCCGGCGCCGATCCGGGAGCGGCGACGATTACCGCCACCGCGGGTGCCAAATCCGCTACGGCAAATATTCGCGTCAATGCCGCACCGACCGTGTCGGCCCCCGTTGCTACGGCAACGGTCGACATCGATGCAGCCACGGCCGTATTCACGGCAACCGGAGCTGATGACCAACCGATCGATCAGCTCCTGTACACCTGGAGTGCCACGGGTCCGAAGGCGGTAGTGTTCTCGCCGCGCAGCGCAGTCACGGGTGAGCAAACCACGGCGACCTTTGCTGCGATCGGCGAGTATATCGTAACTGTTACAATTTCCGATAAACAAACGCTCAGTACCACGTCAACCCTGTTGGTACACGTACGTCCGGTGTCCACGACCATGAGCGTATTGCCGGCGGTCGGCGTGGTGGTCAACCCGGGACAGACGAAGGCATTTGCCGCGACGGTGAAGGACCAATTCAAGGCGGTCATCGCACCGCCCCCTGTGGTGACCTGGTCCGTGGGAAGCGGCTCAGGAACCATCGATGCGACCGGGGTGTATGTGGCCGGCACAGCTGGACCGGCAACGATCAATGCAGCGGCGGGAGCGGCCACGGCGACCGTACCGGTTCGGGTCAACGCGGTGCCATCGGTGGCCACAGCCGTAGTGACGGATACCCCGACTATCATCGGCAAGACCGCCACGTTTACCGTGGCGGGCGGCGATGATGCGAGTGTGGATCTCCTGAACTATACGTGGAGCGCAATCGGCCCCAAGGCAGTCGCATTCGCGCCACGCACGGGAGTATCAGCCGAATCCTGTGTCGCAACGTTCACTGCTGCAGGTACCTATGTAGTCACCGCGACGATCGCTGATAAGGACGGATTGAGCGTCGCATCATCGACCACGGTGCTGGTTGCCCAGACGCCCACGACGTTGGCCATTGCCCCGATCGCAAATGTGGTGGTGAATCCGGGTTTGACCAAAGCTTTCACGGCGACGGTCAAAGATCAGTTTGCCGCCGTCATAGCCTCGCCCCCGGAGATTGCCTGGCTCGTGACGTCCGGTTCGGGGCAGGTCGGAACCGACGGCGTCTACCTCGCCGGTGACCCCGGACCTGCCACCATCAGCGCGACCTGTGGTTCGGCTTCGTCGTCCGTGACGCTGCGCGTCAATGCGCCGCCAACCGTGGCAGCGCCCGTGGCCACTCCTACGCCAACCGTGAGTGGGACGACGGCCTCCTGCACGGTATTGGGAGCAGACGATGCCGGTGCTGACCTCCTCACCTACGCTTGGAGTGCCACAGGACCGAAGCCGGTCGCGTTCACTCCCCGCAGCGGGAAGGCGGCAGTTGGAACAGCCACCACGGCGACGTTCCTCGCCATCGGGGAGTACACCATCACGGCGACGATCACCGACGGACAGGGCCTGCAGACCACGTCCACGTGTCCGATCACGGTGATGCCCGTTGCCACGACGCTGACGATCGCGCCGTCGGCCAACGTGGTGGTGAATCCGGGGCTCACCAAAGCGTTTACAGCCACGGTGTACGATCAGTGCAAGGCAATCATGACACCGGCGATGGCGGTCTCCTGGGCAGTGGTCAGTGGTTCAGGCGGTATCACGGCGGACGGCCTCTATACGGCCGGCGATGTTGGTCCAGCAACGCTGTCTGCCACGGTCGGCGCAGCCACCAACTCCGTGACACTGCGCATCAACAGCGCGCCAACGGTCGCAGCAGCGGTGGCAACCGACACGCCCACCGTCATCGGCAAGACGGCTTCGTTCACGGTGCAGGGCGCTGATGACACGGGTGCTGATGTGCTCACCTATACGTGGAGCGCCACCGGCCCCAAGGCGGTCGCATTCGCGCCGCGCACGGGGGTTTCGGCCGAATCCTCCGTCGCGACGTTTGCTGCTGCCGGAACCTATGTCGTCACGGCGACCATAGCTGACCCCCAGGGCCTCACCACCACCTCAACGACCACGGTGACCGTCAGCCAGACACCCACGACCATCAGCGTGTCGCCGGCAAGCGCGGTGGTTCTCAATCCTGGGCAGTCGAAAACGTTCATTGCGGCCGTTAAAGATCAGTTTGCGGCGTTGATCGCCTCGCCACCCGCACCCACGTGGGCCGTGCCACAGGGATCCGGCAGCATCGGAACGGACGGAGTCTACCTCGCTGGTGACCCTGGCATGACCACGATTGGGGCGACGTGCGGCGTGGCGTCGACCACGGTTATAGTACGGGTCAATGCAGCACCAACCGTCGCGGAAGCCGTAGCAACATCGTCGCAGCCGATTGCTGCCACAACGGCGTCGTTCACGGTTCGTGGCGCTGACGATGACGATCCAGCCCTGCTTAGCTACAGCTGGACCGCGACCGGGCCCAAGGCTGTCGCCTTTGCCCCGCGCAGTGGTGTGACTGCTACGGCAACCCAGGCCACCTTTACGGCTGCCGGGACCTATCTGGTGACTGCGACCATCACGGACAAACAGGGTCGCACCACGACCTCGGCGCTATCGGTGAACGTTGCGCCAGTCGCAACCATCTATGCCCTCAATCCCGCGTCATCCGTCCTGAATCCAGCAGCGGCGCTCACCTGGACCGTGCAGCAGCGCGACCAGTTCGGGGTGGTCATCGCTGGCGCGCCGATTCCTCCGGTGACATGGAGCGCTACCGGAGGTGCAATCAGCGACGTGGGCCGGTTTGTTGCGGGCCCAATCCCAGGCTCAGCTCGTATCACGGCCATCGTAGGCAGCGACCCGCCAGTGACCTTGACGGTGGATATCCAGATCAATGAGGCACCCAGTGTGGCGGTTGCCGCAGCGACGACGGGGCCCAACCCGACGACGGCCATGACCATTCCCCTCACCGTGCTCGGTACCGATGATGCCGCCGAATCCGCGCTGCGGTACACGTGGGTAGCACTCGGCGGAACCGCGAGTGGTGTGACGTTTAGTGGTGCCCTGCAAAACACCAATGCGGCGAAAGCGATCACCGCGACGGTCCCGGGTCTCGGTAGCTACACGTTCCAGGCCCAGATTCGCGATGCGAAGGGCTTATTGGTCCGCTCGGATGTGGTTGTCGAGGTGTTGAGCATGCCCAATGCCACACCAACCATCAGTGTGGCGGCCTACGCCGATCAGGCGACGGTCGAGGGTACGACGACCGCGGTTCATGTCCTGGGAGCTGATGATCAAGGTGAAGCAGCGTTGACATATACTTGGGCTGCTATCGGTACACCGCCGGCACCCGTACAATGGAGCGTCAATGGGACCAATGCGGCCAAGAACGCGACCGTCACCTTTGCAGCGCCGGGTTCGTACACGCTTCAGGTGTCGGTCGCCGATGCCAGTGGCGCCAGCGTCTCTAGTCAGGTTGTTGTCATGGTGCGCTCGCCGAACTCGACCGTAGCCATCACCCTGGGTGGACTCCAGGCCATCTATGATGGCGCACCGCACGCCGCCACCGTGACCACGGATCCGCCGGGTGTGCCGATCACCGTGACTTACAATGGGGCGTCTGAACCGCGGGTTGATGCAGGCAGTTACACCGTGGTGGCCATATCGGCTGACCCTAATCGCACTGGGACACGAACGGGAACCCTCGTGATTGCGCCCGCAACGGCGAGCATCCAGCTTGCCCAGCTGACCGTGGTGGCTGATGGCCAGCCGCACAGTGTGCAGGTTACGACAGCGCCCCCGGCCTTGCACACCCAGGTAACGTACAATGGGTCTACGGAACTGCCGTTCGAGCCAGGCACCTATGCCGTGGTGGCAACCGTAGATGCCCCCAACTACCAAGGATCAGCGCAGGGGTTACTGGTGATCAACGCAGCGGATGGAGCCGGTGCAGAGATCCTTGCGTTCACTACCAACCCCACCGCGGCAAGCAACCCGGTGCATGCACTGTCTGTTCAACTGGTTGCCATCGCGCACACGACGGCTGGTTCCGATAGTCAGATATCCTACGCCTGGGTAATGGATCAGGGTCCAGCCCCGGTGGTATTTTCGCGCAATGCAACGCCGGATGCCGGAACGACGACGGTAACATTCCGCAAAGCGGGAAGCTACCAGTTGTCCTGCACCGCTTCGGTGAATGGACATGCCGTAACGCGCGCCGTAAGCGTGACAAACCAGGCCTTGCGTTTCGTGCGGGAACCGTGGATTGCCGGACCTGGATCGTCAGATCTGTCCCTGCAACTGGCTGCAGAGGCAACGACCGACTTGGGCAACAGCGTTCCGATTACCTACACCTGGAGCGTCCTATCGGGTCCAGCAGGGGTGGCGTTCGATAACAATGGTAGCCCAGCAGCGCAAGGTACGACAGCGACCTTCACCCAATCTGGGGTGTATGTCATGCAGTGTACAGCCGCCTACGAAGATTTTGCGGTCGTCAGCAGGTCGCTTACAGTGCACAACACCGCGATTGTGTTCGCGGAGAAGCCGACCTGCGACACAGGAGTCGCCACGATACCCGTCGCGCACCTGCACGCTCGGGCAACCACGAGCCTGTATCCAGACGCTGACACGGTCTACACCTGGAAGGCGTCTGGCCCGGGTCCAGTGACGTTCGCTGTTAATATGGAGCACGCAGCATCAGATACGCAAGTGACCTTCAGCCAAGTTGGTGAATATCGCATCACCTGCACGGCGACGAGCCACGGTTTGCTGGTGGAAAGTGATCCGATCGTGGTTCATCACAGTCCGCTGGCATTTGCCATTCAGCCGAGAGCGGGAGAGAATCCGGCTCTCCATGATCGCGTGTGGCTCGAGGCGAAGGCCGAGGCGCCATCCTTGTCAGGCAACGTATCGTACCGCTGGTTTGCTGTCAGTGGGCCGGCGTCAGTGACGTTTGGCGTGAATGCATCGGAACAGGCGGATCAAACCGAAGCTGTCTTTATCAGCAATGGCACCTACGTGCTCCAGTGCGAGGCGTCAGTAGGAGAGCGGTCGATTCGCAGTGATCCGCTCACTATTGAGGTGCAGGCGCTGCGTTTCTCGGAATTCCTCAGAGTGGACGCAACACCAGTGGTGCTCACGGACGCGGTATTTACGGCTAAGGCCATATCAGGAGTCTCCGGTGGCGGCGATATTGTGTATGGCTGGTCCCAAGTTGATGGACCTGCCCCCATATCGTGGGGAGTTAATAATACGGCGCAGTCCTCAACGACCACTGGTAGCTTCACCAAGTCAGGGCTCTATCGGATCGCCTGCATGATTCGCTGTGGTAAGTTCGTGGCCATTCGCGAAATGTCATTTTCGGTGGCCGCGATCAGATTCGAGACGGTGCCGGCAGAATATGTGATAACGCCTATTGGCACCGGCCTGGATCTGTCCATGCTGGCTGCCGTTCCGGCTCGAGCTGATGCTGAGATTCAATATAGCTGGCTAGCCATTTGTAGGGGATCGGATGTAAAACCTGGCGAAACGCCGGCGCAGGCGACTTTCAGTGAGAATAATAGTCACGTTGCGAGTTCTACGCACGTCGACTTCACCCAACCAGGCACGTATATTATTACGTACCAAGCCAGATGGAATGAGTTCGTTGTAGAAGACAGCATGACAGTTTCTGTGGTGCGCTATGTATGGTTTGCTCAGTTGCCACGCGTCCTCAATACATCTCCGGATGGCATGCAGCAGACGTGGACTACCGCAGCGGGTACCCTAGATGGCGCCGGTGATGCCCTGGTATCCTATGTGTGGTCTGGCTCGGGTCCCGGGTCACTGAGCTTTGACGTCAATGGCACGCATGACGCGAATCAGGTAGTGGCCTCGTTCGGCGCTGCCGGGGTGTATACGGTCACCTGCACGGCTTCGTGGGGCGGCCACGTCATCACATGGGATCAAACCGTGAACGTGACGTTCAACGATGGTCTACGATTTGTGGTGGATCCATCAGGTGATGGCCCCGTGCAGGGAATATCAACAGTGGTGCGCGCCCTGGCGACATCGAATGTGGGGGACGATGCCGACATAACATATACCTGGAAGGTTGGAGCCACGGATGTGATGTTGGACGATGCGAATGGCTCACCAGCGGCCAAGAATCTGTTGGTGACTTTTGCCCGGGCTGGCCTCTACGGATTCACATGTACGGCCCAGAACGCTGCGGGTTCGACTATTCAAAAGATCGTATGGATAACAGTGCAGCAGCATGCGACGGCCATGT
Organism: Planctomycetota bacterium; assembly: GCA_022841245.1. Taxonomy (GTDB): domain Bacteria; phylum Planctomycetota; class UBA11346; order UBA11346; family UBA11346; genus UBA11346. The sequence goes on along the minus strand of JALHRW010000004.1, from coordinate 68,667 downwards.
CGGTGATGCCGGCCACAGCGATTGTGCCTACTGATGGTTCGGTCCCGTATCTGGCATCGGTTCACGATCAATTCGGCAACGCGATAAATCTGCCGATCGCTTGGGCAGTTTCCGGTGGGGGGGTGATGAGCAGTGCTGGTGTGTTCGAGGCTGGATCCGAGATTGGTGGCCCGTACACGGTGACTGCGTTGTATGCCGGGTTGAGTGCTACGGCGCAGGTTGACGTCCAGGCTACGGCCATCGCCGTGACGCCAAATTATCAGCCGGTTACGGGAACCTTGGTTGTGCTCACAGCATCAGCGCCAGATATACCAACCGGTGCATCCTACGCGTGGTCGGTGATCGATCCAGTGCCGGCACCAGTGTCCTTCTCGAAAAATAATGGTGTTGATGCGAAGGTCACAAGTGTCGCATTCACTGGAGCTGGCGTGTACACATTCCGTGTGATCGTAACGGCTGGCAGTGATCCAGTGCGTAGCGGCAATATTGCGGTTCGTGTTGAGCAGACGCCCACACTGCTGGCGGTATCGCCTTATAAATCACGAATGTGCGTCCAGGATTTCCAGCAATACACAGCGGATCTCTTTGACCAATTCAATGTGGCCATCAATGCTCCTCGGGAGTACGCTTGGGCGTCCAGTCCGCTAGCGGCCGGGACGATCGATCCACATAATGGTTTGTTTGTTGCGGGTACGGAGGCCGTGGCCGAGTGTCAGATCACAGCTCGTTTCGCGGGCCTCGAGGGCAGGGCAACGTGTGCGGTCACGCCACTCCCACCATATATCACCCAGCATGTCCAGGCGGAATCCATAAGTGGTCAGCCGCAAGCTATGCGCCTAAGCGTGCGAGCTGCCAGTCGAGATGGGTCATCCCGACTGACGTACACATGGGCATTTGTACAGAAGTCTGCCAGTGAGCCCAGCTTCGTGTCCTTTGGCGCGAATGGCACCCCGGAGTCGTGCGATACGGTGGTGACATTTGCGCGCAGCGGGTCTGCTACCATCGTCGTTTCGGTGCAGGACGAACATGGCGGAGTAACCCGAGACAATATGGTGTTGCCGATCTATAATACGCCTAGCCGCATTAGTGTAGCGCCAACCACAGTACAAACGCGACCTGGTGCCGTGGTTCCGTTTAAGGCAGCCGTCTATTCGCAGTTCAACACCATCATGACTGTGCCTCTAGCCTGGTCGTGTGATCCGGCGATTGGAACGGTTAATGTTGTGAGTGATAACCCGCAGACAAGCGCGCAACTGTCGGTCTCAACTGCTTCCATCTCGGAAGGAGTGGTCACCGTGCAGACTGCCACGGGCATAACCAAGCAGGTGGCCATACAGAGTCATTACTATACCCAGCCCGAGATCACTGCGCAGGCAGTTGCAGTGCACGAACCGGGAACGAATCGCATCGATCTTTCAGTTGTGGCGGAAGACGCTGAATCGACTGGTCCACTGACCTACATATGGTCCATTAACAAGGGCCCCGGAGCCCCCGTGGTTTTTGATACAAATTGGTCGACAGAGGCGAACCACACAGGAGCTACGGTGTACCGTGCAGGAGTCTACGAATTTCGCGTTGATGCTGTCAATGCACAACGGCAGTTGGCCACGAGTACCGTTACGGTTCATGTCGATCAGGCGCTACGGCGTATCCGAATCATTCCTCCATCCATTAAATGCTTGCCGAATTGTAGTGTGGTGTTTCAGCTGAACGCATTCGATCAGTTTGGCGATTCCTACCTGCCAATGATGGATGTGGCTTGGTCAGCGACGCAGGCAGAGGGAATTGGCACACTGAGTTCGCCAACGTACGGATATGCGATCTTCGATACGGTCGCTCCGGGCGGGTGTCAGATTGTCGCGCAAGTAGGCGACCTCAGCGCAACCTCCGACGTGGTGGTCGTCGAGCCTCAGGTCTTACCTACGCCCACGAACGTCTACGCCTATGTCGACTGGGAGAATCCCAGCGCCGTGTATGTTCAGTGGGATAATCGCATTAGATCAGGTGAGGACCCAAGTCTCGTTGCGTATGATATATATCGCAATGACCTGCTCATTGGTTCGTGGACGGCAGAGGCGGCAGCGGGTGGGTGGGATGGATCCCGTGCGGATGGACAATATTACGATGCGGGGCTGAGTGGCGCAATCTATGTCTATACGATACGATCCCGCGATTATCTTGGCAATGAGTCGCTCAGTTCAGAGCCAGCCACAGTCTACCTAGAACCGTCTGGTTCAGACAAGCCGCCGTATGTGAAGAATGTCATAGCGACCAACATTGGGGGAACTGACTCATCACTTATCTCCTGGTATGACTACATCGATACTCGCCCGGAAGGCAGTTCGCCGATTCAGTATTTCAGCGTGTATCGGGTGATGTGGCCAGGTGCCGATCTAGGAATTTCTAGTAACTACCAACCGGTGGGTACTGTGTGGGTCGGTAATAGTATCGAGGATCTGGTGCTGCCCCAGGGGGAGATGTTTGCGTATGTGATCATGCCCGTAGATGAGAATGGATCGTCATACTCACTGGAAGAGGTTATCGCTGACCCTGACTTCTTGATGAGTGTCTGTTCACAGGTGTACATCCCCTTCGCGGATGCGTCATTTGTAGAAACGCAGACCCCGGAGCTTCTGCAGGAGATGGGCATGTCTCAACTTGAGCCATTGCCTGCACCGCAGCATATGCGAGTTAGCGATGAGAATGACCGCGTCATAACCATTTCATGGGATGCGCCGTCTGTAATACCGACCGATACTTATTCCTATCATGTATATGTTGGATATCGATCGAATTCCGGTTATAATTCTTGTCAATACTACAACGTATTTCCTAAGACAGCCACTTCGGTGTCAATTTCAAGAAGCTCCCTGCGATCGAATGGGATCAATGAGGTTATCGTGATAGCGGCGCGACCCCGTGCGGTTGACCCTGAACTATGGAGTGACATTGATGCGATTGGTAGTGAGGGGCAGTATGCTGGGTCTAGTATCATGTCGTGGGCAGAACGATTCCGCCCTGTCGTGTCTGCCGGCGTTCTTCCAGTCTTCCTGTTGCAGACAAATGAGGTAATACAGCCACCCTATGTTGTGAATGTTGTTAGCGCACGCGAGGTGCCATCTATTGTATTTTCATTATATAACAACAGCGGCAACATCACTTCAACTCTTGTCGGGTGTGAAATTGAATTTGATGGTGTTGTGATGTCTAGGACATGGCCCCCGGGTATGACATCACCATATGCGGATGTAACCGAATATTACGGTCAATGCACGTGGTCAGTGTCCGGGCTTGCCTTGCCCTCTGCTCACACCGTGCGCCTTCGTGCCGTCGATGTTAATGGGCGGCGATCAACCTGGACGACCCTGATACCCCTGCTGGCTCAGGACACGGTTGCTCCCACGGTGCCGACCGGACTCATGGCTGCGATTGACGCGAATGGAACAGCGCACCTACAGTGGGACGCTGCCACGGATGCGGTGGGGGTTGCCGGGTATGAGATCCTGCGCAATGCTTCATCCAACGTGCCGACGCAAGGCCGTATCGCCGACGACCCCATTCTGGATGGCGTGAGCGTCACCTATGCCGTTCGGGCCTTCGATGCCCAAGGGAATCGCTCAGTCTGGTCGCCTGAGATTCTCGTTCGACGCATTCTGGTTGAGGAAGTCGCTGTTGGAATTCCAGGACAGCTCCGTGTCGAAGCGCAGAGTATTGGGGGCACTGACATCGCTTGGGATGCAGTTGCCGGCGCGGACCACTACGTGGTGTGGCGTGGACAGGGTGAACTGGCGCTGGTTGAGGTGGCATCCGCGGCCGTCCCCAGCTGGACCGACGTCAATGTGGTGCCTGATGCAGTCTACCATTACGCGGTCCAGGCGGTGTCCGCTTCAGGTGGAACCTCAGGGATGTCAGCGGTTCTGGATGTCATGACAGGCACGGCCCCAGTCATTTCCACGCCCATTGTGGTCCTGATTGAAGGTCAGCCTGATCAGACCGGATCAGCTACGGTGAATGAAACGCATGTGTCTGTACGCGTACGGGCTACTGACGACGGAGGCCCTACGGCGTTGACCTATACCTGGTCGAGCGCTGACGACATAGCCGTGCAAGTGCCGATGCACTTTGTGCCAAATGGCACGATGGCAGCGCAAGATGCTGTCGTCACTTTCACGGCCGTCGGTGTGTATGCGGTACGAGTCACAGTGGCAGATGTCTTGGGGCGGACGGCGGCCAGCGATGTGGTCATTACCGTCACACCGTCGCCAACACACGCCCACATCGCACCGTCGGGAGCAACGGTGGCACTGGGTGGGACCCAATCCTTTGTTTTGGTCCTAGATGATCAATTTGGCGCGCCGATGGTTTCGCCAACCGTACAGTGGACGGCGGTGGGAGGTACGGTGTCAACGGACGGATGGTTCACGGCACCAATGGAGGGAACTGGTCCGTGGTCCGTGCGCGCCACCGCGGGCACCTGGACAGACGAGGTATTCATAACCTGCGGCGTTGCAGGCAATCAGGCACCACAAATCACTCAGCCCGCAAAAGCTGGGGCTGCGGCGATCGCTGGGCCCACTCCGGGTGCCACCGATTTGACGGTAGCCGCCATGGATGATGGCGGAGACGCGAATCTTACGTACCAATGGACCGTGATTGATGAGCCCGCACCAGCCAGCGCCACGTTCTTGGACGCTGGGGTGGCACATGCATCAGCTACCGTAACGGTGCCGGGCACCTATGTGTTTCAATGCGTGGTGACGGACGCGCAGGGTGCGGCAACATCAGATAAGGTACGCTACGTCTGGACAGGTGCACCAACTTCCTTGCTTCCCGTATTTACACAGTTGCCGACAGTGATCGTTCAGCCCGACGGTCGAAGTGTGCGTCTATCCTGTATGGCCACCGTTTCTGATACGCCATGGGAGGTCCTTGACTACCAATGGCGATTGCAGCCTGTGTCAGGAAGTGGATCCGCCACCGAGATAACAACCCCATGGGGACCGCCACACCTGGATATGCAGATGTCGGCCGTTGGCACCTATCGCGTTGACGTAACGGCGCGACGGGCTTCGGGCATGAGCGCGACGGCGTCCACGCATGTGAGTGTGCTGCGTATCATCAGTGATGTACAAATTGAGGCTGCTTCGACAACCGTACGAACCAATGGCGCCGTGCGCTTGACTGTGACCGGTCGTGACCAATTCGGTGACTATATTCCTGGTGTTCTGTCGCCCAATTGGACCATTTCTGGATCAGGCAGTATGGTTGGTGGGCAGTTCCATGCCGGTCCGGCATCGGGAATACAAACAATTACAGCAGAGTCGCAGGGCGTATCGGCGAGCGTACAGATCGCTGTAGTGACTCAGGCGGAATTATATCTTGATGCCGCAGCGCTGGCTGAGATGCGGACGGAAAGTACGACTTTTGGTGTAACTTATTACACATCGAACGGGAGTGTCCGTGTGCGAATTCGTCGCGATGAAGGTTCAACTGAGGCGCTGAATATATTCGATGGTCCGAATGTCATTGCGAATGTTCCGGAGGGTGTCGACACGTCAGATATTACGCTGACAATGGGGCCTCATGCTTTAGTCGCCTTCGGAGCTGGTGCCAGCGACGGTGGAGAATCAGACTCGAACGCACTATATATCGTCGTTGAGTCCTCGACTCCAGATGTATCGCTGACGTATATCCCTGATGCGTCACCATCGACGAGGATGATGATAGAACTGTCCAATACCTTCCTGTTGAATGTCAACGACGAGGATGGTCCAACGGGAAATAAGTGGCTGCGATCCTGTGGATTGCCGGTGTTCAATGCATCGTCGCTGCAGGGGCACACGTGGGTAGACGTGAATATCGATAATGCCACTGCCGTTCGATCCGTTGATGTTGCTTGGTCGAGAGGCACAGTTCCCTATACGTCAAGTCGTTCGCGCCTTCCGTTGCAGTATGCTGCTGATGGTCGAACGGCAGTTGCGCGTGTTCTTGCGCCTGCGCTAGCTGATGGTCAATATTCAGTCAGTCTGCACGTCACGACGAAAGCTGGTCTCGAGATGGAGGTGCCTTGTAAGTCCATCTGGGCATCCTATCGACGCCCTGTTCTCTCGGTCGGTAACACAACAGCGCAGTCAACTATGGTCTTAACTGGCGTATGTTCCCCGTTGCGACGCCTCGACAATATGAGTCTCTTCTATGCGCCAAGCGGATCCGTTGGCAGACAATCTGCTCAAATGGCGTACCTGCTGCAGAATGGAGAAATTGCACCTGGTTCAGTGCGAGATGCGGCACCTTTCGTATGCCGTTGGAGGCTGCCGACGCCGATCTCGTTTGGAAGTGGCACAACGCTCGTGGGTATTGATAGTTTCGGGAATATCTCAAATCAGATTGATGTGCAATATGAGCGAACGAGCAAAATCTTCGAAAGAGAGGGTGTCTCTTCCTTCAACGATACGACATATGAGCCATCGTATCTGGAATGGGGTCAATTGTGGATTGATACGGGCGACTATCTCTTTAGTTCGATTAACGCTGGCAGGAACCCATACAACAAGGTGAAGGGCAGTTATACACGAAAGGGAAATCGTACTCCTTACGAATACACCGTAACAATAAAGAACCTTGAAAAGTTTATGGCAGAAACTTCACGTTCTGTCGCCTTAAGTTCGTCCTCGCCCCCGGACATCTATTCTGCTTCGTCCGGTGCGACAATTGCAGGAGGGTCGTGCACTATCCCGTATGGAGAAGCCTCTTTCACGGCACATGACGCGGGGTTGTATGGCCACCGGGATAACTACTCGTCGGGGGCGAGCCAATCAGTCAATATCTATTACACATTTCGCGGCGGAAATCATTACCACCCCATTTATCCGATTGTCCCGGATTCTGAGAGGGCGTGGAGCGATCCTTGCACCGTCGTTCCTCCGCCTATGCCGCCGCTCACGGGTTTGTCACGCACGTCGTTGACTGACTTCCTGGATCCTAAGTACACTACTGCTGTAGCCGTCTATCCATGCTCGCCACAAGATACCGCTTCGTCGCTTATTATTTCGATTCCACCGTCGTGGGAATCTTCGCGCGAGCATATCATTGACGTTACGGATGGTGGGATGACGCAGATGCAGGATATGCTTCCCGGATTTAGCTCGAAATCCCAGAGTTGGGCTGCGGCATACACGAGGACCGGTGTATTCCCCGCATCGGTGGAGGCTGCCGATGAGTATGCTATTGAAACCACCTTCCGCATAATTGCCGGGAACGGTGGCCTCAATTCTGGCAGTGCCATTGACTTCAGGTATGGCGCAAAGGGCTGGAAGGCTGACGGTTCTGCTGCTGCTTTGAGCTGGGAGAATCATGGCGACTGCTGGTTGAGATCAGTGAAGATCACGGGTGACGTGGTGATGTCGGGAACCGAGAGTGACTTGAGTATCTCAAGTGGGTTCATTGATGATGAGAACTCGCTCTCCGATTTTGACCCTGAATCTGCGGATCCAGTAAGATTTATAATTGGCGGAAACGACATCACGGTGCCCTATACTACGGCCAAAGGACTGCTTGAGAGTGGCGCTGCATTGCCGGATGATAAGATTTGCATTATCGGCCAAGCGCTTGTGGCTGATCGTATCCGTCCGGACACTCAGCAACGGTTGGTCCTGCGGCTGGCGGTTGGATATCAAATTACTGACAGTATTGCCCATGTAGATGTAAAATTAGGGGCCGTGCATGGCGGTTCTCCGTACAGCATATCACCGGGTAATGGGGGATCGCATCGCATGAAGGATGCATTGAAAATACAGAAGCCAACGATTGATGTAATCCTGTGTGGTGTTGAGGGAGAAGCCGAGTCCATTCCGGCAAGCACCCGGATGATTGAAAAGCGGATGGGAACCATCTACGATCCGGTCATACGCATTGATAGCGGTGGTGACGTTGTGGGATCTGAGATGTGTAGCCTTAAGGGCACCGTACAGCGCGGAACGAATCGATGGACGTTGACCGCAATGACGAATAACACACAAGAGGGCACGTCGCCTGTCGACTATACGGTGGAGTGGATTGGCGCAATCTTTGGCCGCGGCGGATTGAATTCATCCAAGGAGATAACGCTGCCCGTGGGTCGTCATATGGTAGGCATTGTTGTTAAATACCATGGTGAAGAAGTTGGACGAGCTGAAATACATCATCTGGTTGTGCAGAACGCATCGGGCGATGCGTTGCCGCCAGTGGTCACTGATGAAGTGACCGAGGCTGTTGGTGTTCCGATATTCGCCATGCATAGAAATAGTTCAGTAGGCGGCATCCCCATACCGTTCAATGTTGATCTCCGCATCGGAGTCAAATCTGGTGGTGGAAGAGGCCGGGTGTCACTGGATGGGTATCCGCAGAATGAATACTGGGGTGGACCATCAGATGTAGACTTGGCTCAGTATGTAAGTGGATCTTCCGTTGGGTACGTGCAGGGGTATGCCGTTCCTTCATCGCAGTCCAATGACGTGGTTGTTCAGGCGGAGGCAGGCTGGTGTGCTACGATGAGTCCCAACGCGCAAGACTCTGAGATCTGGCCGGTGATTGATCAGGATCATACAACGAGTCGCGATTATGTTTCATACATGCTACGTCGAACCAGTAGTGGAGTTGTAG
>JALHRW010000004.1:0-60017 GCA_022841245.1 Planctomycetota bacterium | reverse complement strand
GGCGCCTCGAATCAACACCGATTCCAGTCACGAGCCTGGCATTACCATATCGAGTGCAGAGGCAAGCGTTACCGATGGCGTTGTCAATGTTCGGATTGTCGGTCGTGTGACTGATCCCGTGGGCGCATTTGGAACCAAAGGCGATGCCGGCCCGGGAATCATTAAGATGTATGTGAATGACGAGCAGTTGCTGGCTGTCCCAGCGACGTTCAGTGCTGGCGATGCGGTCTGGACTCGCCGAGCATTAACGGGCGAGTTCGTTATTGATGACACCGTACAAATAGACGATTTCGGGTTTATATCTTTGGAGTATCAAGATATTGCTGGTCAGTTATGCAAGGCTACGTTGGCTATGCATGTAGATCGGATCATAACACAGAATGGCCCAGATGAGCCCCATTTGTGGACGCCATCAGGCGTGACGATTGCGCCGCTGTCCGAAACTCTGCCAGAAATTGGCGATGTCTATATGATGGTATTCAATGTGCGCGGTCCACCTTTAGATGAAGTGCCAAAGCTGGACATCGAAGGTGTTATGCTCGATCTGAAGCCGTCAGCAATTCCCCAGGAGACCGCGCCGTGACATTCTTGGCTTACTTCGCATGGATACCCTTATCCATTATTGCATTACTATCTTCATTGCCGACAACAGTGAATGCTGCTGGCGTTGATGATCACCAGTACGTCTATGAAAGTCCGCAGCACCCCGGAAAAGTTTTTATCCTGGCGGGTTCTCCTGATGTAATTGCGTTATTAAAGACCTCTGACCCTGATTTCGTAAAAGTTGTCACTAGGTATGTTTTCCCCTTCGAGTGGCGCAATTATATTGTGACAAGCGACGGTGTAACGCAGGATGAGTTGTATTTCGAAGGGCCACCGCGCGATGCTCAGGACTATTGGGACGATCCTCCTACTGTTGAGCTTCCAGAGCAGACAATCGAAGATCCTCAGTCGGTGCTGAGATTCCTAGAAGCGGCAGAAGCTAATGGTGTCGGAGAGAAACTTGTTCAGTTTATTCGAAATCCGGGACACCCGCACCATCTCATTGTCAAGGATGACAGTGTTTCTGCGGTAATGGTTTCACTAGAGCGAGAAAATAATATTGACAGAATTATTGTTAAAATTCCCGGTAAAAACCTCTCTCTTGTCCAGGCGGCCGGTCAGTTGTTTAATCACTACATCGCCTTCCTCGAGGATTTAAAAAAGAAAAATACCATTCCTTGGAGTGCGCTTGGTTACTACGATGATTATCGCCTTGTGGTGATGGGGAACGATGAATTTGATATTATAATTCAGAGGTCGAACAATATGCGTCAAAAGTGGGGTGTTGACCTCTTAAAAGTAGTCAATGTCTACGGAAATACGTTTGAGTTTGCCTTCAGTGCAAGCGGTGCTGGCAGTGTCATAATCGGTGTCGCAAAATTGCGCGACGGCGATTTATGGGGTATTCTAGATATGGCTCCCTGTCTTGGGGCATTCAAGAAGGTGGGAGGAGTTGCATGGCGTAAAATTGAAGACCTCAAGATATTTAAAGTGGACGATTTGGTGAATGGTCTGCCGAAGCCTGGCAGTGAAGCCATTTTGAAGATGACCGCAGATGAAATTGAATGGCTCGCGTCCCTTAGAAATGAAGCGCCAGACATCTTTTCAAAGGATAAGTTGACGGATTTCGCTGACATCCTTACCAAGCGATACGGGAAAGTTTGGCCTAAGTGGGCAAAGACAATCATGTGTCAAGGGGATCGGTGTATCGCAGCTGGTCAGTTGGTACAAACCGGGAATGGAAGAACAGCTATTGAAAAACTGACAATCGGAGATGAGATTTTGGTCGCCGTTGGGGACCGGCGTGTAGAGAAGCAGGCGATTCGCGAGGTGCGATTTGGTGAAACCACGAATATTCAGCGAATTGAAGTTGGTGGCGTGGTGATTGAATGCACGCCAGATCATCTATTGCTATCAGATCGAAGTGGTGTGCAGGAATGGAAGCCTGCCTGTGCGGTTCGTGCAGGAGATTACCTCACTGGGGTTGAAGGGATATTTCGAGTTGAGTCATCTGATTATCTGCGTCTAAATAGTCCAACTATCGTAGTCGGGTTGACGGTTGGATGGGCCCAAAACTTTGTAGTTTCAGACAGGTCGATAATTGTTCACAATGGGAAATGTGGAGTTCTGTTTTTGCACCAACTTGGCGGAGGAAGTGAGGTTGGTGGCATGCGCAAGCTCCTGACAGACTACACGAAATTTGATCAATTTTATCAATTAGCTGCAACGGCCTCAAAAGTCAATCCGATGCAGTTTAAGTCAACGGCGCGTGCCATTTCTCAGTTGATGTATGACATCACCCCGGGCTTCCATGAATGGATACCGCGCACCAATGTATCGAAAATATTGTCTGAAACTGTCGATAGTGCTGCTGCGCATAAACTCATGATGGCAATGGATGCGTTGCGATCGCCGGCTAAGGAGCTGTGGTTCAATGCTAAGGGCTTGGGCAAAGACGGGTTCATCTGGGTGAATAATAAAAAGTATCAGCTTGGTCATGGCTGGTATCCTAACCTGAATCCGCCAATGCGTGGGTTAGGCGTAGCCGGGGACTGGCATAAGCTAATGAATGATACATTTGAAAATGCGTTGATTCGTGATGGAAATGGACTTGTAACTGGGTTCGACAAAGCTACATGGCATTTAGACATGACTAAGGGCGTCAAGGACTTTTTTAAGGGGGTTGAGTTAGGTGAGATTAATCTTTTGTTAGGACAGCACTTTGCTAAACTAAAGGCCATTTATCCATGAAAACACCTTATTTTGTTCGAATGGAACCCGGTTCCGTCAATTTTCTCTCCCCCCAATCTCCGTATTTTGTAAAGATACTTACGGAGGGTCGAGCATCGTTTTCCAAAGGGTCTAGGCAATATATGATAAGCCAAGCGTTTGAGGTCATGGCTCATCCGGTTACACGGGGCTTTTGGTATTCCATCATGAAAACCACCCCTTGGTCTCGTTATGCTTCGGTTAATGATAGAATCCTCATTGGAAACGACGAGGATTTGCCAGCGGATTGCTTGTCACCGAGCGATTGCTATTCCTTTGCGGATGCAGCTTCCAAGTATCTTGGACGGCCAGTTAGGTTGCCTACCGAATTGGAATACGAATATTATGCTTCAGGTGGTTCGCAATGTGATTTGCATTGGACGAATGCTACCTTTGCATCGTCCCGCGAACTCCGGCAGCCACATGTCATTCAAGAAGCAGATCAATATGAGGTATTTGGAAACGCGCCCGATATTGAAGTGCCTTTGAAGAGAATGGTGGAAGTCGGAACTCGGAAGCCGAATGGTTTTGGCATATTTGACGCTATCGGTTTGGTATCTGAGTTTGTATCGGATAAATCTGACCGATCTAACAAGTTTCCATCCAAGCCAAAATTGATACGACTTCCAGACAGCGCGACTGACTACCATAATACCCGCGGGGAGTATTTTATTGCCAAGGGGGGTGAGTATAGCTATGCATTGGATTCCATCGTTAGGTACAATAGGTGTCTGTACGGCGAGGATGAGTGGACTCCTGGCAGCGGTTTGCGCCTGGTTGCTGAATTGTGAGGGCCTGATTCAATGACTCATTACGCTTTATTATTGTTGTTGGTTTCAACGCTTTGCGCTGAATCAACTGTAGAGGCGGAGATTATATCTAGGGAATTAAAGACCATAGACTCCGACAAGGCGTTCATGGTTCAGGTTTATACATATGCACTTGCCAAGCAGCTCGATGTGAATGAGAAATTCGCTGCAATTTTGCGAATTGATCAAATGCAGCGAAGGATGTCATCACTTAGGGATTTTGCGGATGATTTCATGAATGAAGGGAAACTGACGCCAGACGAACGTCGCGAGTACATTAAGGCAATTCAAGCGTATGGGATTCTTACTAAGGAAGTCCTATATAGGATAAGAACAGATATTGTTGCGTGTCGAGACGAAGGGCGTCTTTCTCGATTTCAGGATCCTACGGTCGCATACGTAGATGATCAGTACCGCTACGCTACGCCCAATGAGTTGGTAAACATGAGTAAAATGCTGAAGATAACGACTGGTCATATTGATAATGGCGAGTTTCCTGAGGCTGCCCGCGCCTTAACTTGGGATTGGGAGAATGTGGTTTCCAGAAGAAAGAAGGCTGAATTTACTGGCGATATCTTGGTTGATCACGAGGTTGCGATATCCCAGTCGCCGATTGTCTATCGTGAAATGTTTCGAGCATTGGAAGAATTGTCAAAGACCGGTGTGCTATTTGACGGGGTCCACTTTATAATCAAGAATCAAGAAGGAGGAAAAATATGGAATAAGTTTGGTTTTCAGCGTGGAGCCAACGGGTCAGTTATTTTTGACTGGTTGCAGTTTGACAGGAACAGAAAGCTTTTAAGTGAGTACATGAAGGATAACGGCATTTCAACAACACAAATCATAGGTCGAATTGTCCAGCGCGATTTCGGAAATGAATAGTTGTTCAACAATTCGTCGCCTCTGTGGCCGAGGCCGAAGCGTATGGTGCCAAAACACCGAAGTGACGGCTGATCGGTGAAATATAGTCGTCCGATTGACAACCGATAGGCGTGGAACGTCCAGGATCGTCTGTCCCAGCCGGGTCGCACCCCGATGCGATAGTCAATTCTGGATAGCAAGCCAACGAAGCTCCGGCAACGGGCCGTTGGGCCGATGATGCGAATCAGCGGTAGACGAACATCATGCCGCTCGGCGGAACGACTTCAGTAGGCCGTGCAGCGACTCGTCGCACACGATCTCGCCGGTGCCGACATGCCATGGTCCAATGGGCACGTTGCCGATGCCTTGGTGCGGGCGAGAACCGTTGTAATGCTTCAGATAGCCGACGACGTACTCGCGCAGGTGATCTTCGGACAGGAAGACAATGTGGTCGAGGCACTCCTCGGAGATGGATCTGACGAAGCGCTCGCAATAGGCGTTCATGTCCGGGGCGCGGATGGAGGTCTGCAACAGCTTGCTTCCCAGGACGGCGGTGGTCCGCACACCGTACTTGCTGTCATTGTCGAGGATCCAGTGCTTCCGGCCAGCCAGCGGTTCACCGTCCATGGTGGCGTTGCGCAGGCACTGGGCGATCCAGAGATCGGTGGGGTGGATGGTTATGCCCAGCAGGTGGACGCGGCGGGTGTCGTGCTCGATGGCGACGAAGACGAAGGCGTTGACGACCTTCCCGAGCAGGCCGATGGGCATCTGGATGAAGTCGGCGCCGACGGTGCTGTGGGCATGCCGGGTCCAGAACTGCGCCCAGGTTGATCCCCGGCGTCGGTTGTGGCCAGTCGGCTCCCGGCCGTGCTGGGTCAGGACGCGGCGGACCGAACTCTCAGCGACCTTCAGGCCGCAGTTGCCCATCTCGCCAACGATGCGCGAGAGGCCGGTGAGTCCGCTGTCGTAGATGCGCAGGATGGCATCGACCTTCTCCTGGCCGATCCAGGGCCGACCGGGCTTCTTCGGCTCGGTCTTTCCATCGCCATTGGCCCTGCGTTGCTGGTGGCGCTTGAGCCAGCGGATCAGGGCCTCCGGCGAGACGATCCAATGGAAGAGGTTGCGGAACGGGCCAACCAAGCGCTCCATGGTTCTGGCATGGGCGACACGCTCCACCGTGGTCATGCGCAGATGCTGGCCGTGCAGAGTGCCCCTCGCAGCGATCAACTGCTGGTCGATTGCGGTGACGAAGTCGTCGACCGGCAGGCCGAGGGCTGCCCCGCACATCATCCATAAGCCGAAGCGGATGCGGAGGGGGAGCGACTGGGCGTCAGCCAGGGTAGGAGGGGAGTTCGGCATGCGACGCGAGAGGCTGGTAGCCAACAGGCAAAAGCGATCGCTGTAAGTGTTCGGTTTTCAAGACGAAAGAGACTTTCGGTCGACCGGAACATGCGGGATTCAACGGATGTCTGGAAAACCGACACTATCTGGACTGGATTGTATGAAGCGCTCTGCGTACTTTGATCCTCCGCCAATCCCACGCCAACCGTGTCCACGACAACCTTCATCTACCGCGTTGAGTCCGACAAGCCCTTGCTGGCTGCCGTTGCCCGGCTGTACATCGCATCCATTGCTGACACACCGACCTGTCGGAAAGCCGAAGGCTGGCGCGACCAACTCCGCCACTTACTCCGTGAACAGGGCCGGGCCCAGGTCATCGACGATCTATTGGACATGGTGGACGGCTTGACCACGCGGCATGCGGTGACGCTGGCGGATCTGGCGGAGCAGGCGCCTAGCGATCGGGTGCCAGCGGTGTCGGGCTGATTTGGCTCGCCGAAACGGCGCCGATCGCTGCCTCCTCTCCAGACAAGTAGGCGCGTCTTGGTTAGGCGGACATCGAGACGCCGCGAGCAGACAATCGCGCGTAGGGGGGTGAGATTGTGTCCACGACTGTCCAAGCATGTCTAGTCTTGGCCAAGTTTGTCCACGAATGTCCAAGCGAGTGCCGTGTGTATTTAGATCATAAAATCAATCAGATAAAGCACTTGCGATTAGCTTCGGCCTGGGTTTTGAGGTGCTAGCGAGGTAAAACTCATGGGGGTTCAAGTCCCCCCCCGCGCACCAGACGAAACCCCGGCGAAAGCCGGGGTTTTTCGTTAGGCAGGTGAGCGCGGTTCTCAACAGCGCTAGCACTCGTTGGCTCATGTTGACTCATCCAGTGTTAGCGCAGTCGCCGCAGGGCAGTGACAACTAAAGGAAGGACCGGCGGGGGCCCCTTTCGGAGCCCTCGCCGCCTTCAAGCCACTGGGTCACGCCGGTTTCTCGACCGGCTGGGCGGACTTCTCGACCGGGGTCGGGTTGTTGAGCCGACCGATGTCGTCGTCGTAGGCCGTCAGATGGGCGTAGAGTTCGGTCAGTGATGACGAAGTTCGCAGCGCCCTTTGTCGAGAAAGAAGCTTACCTACATTGGCGTGCCGGTTTTTCTGAACGAGACGGTGACCATTGGCCTGGACATGCTCTTCGATTATTCAGATCAGAAGCGGAACGATGCCGTCTGGAAGCTCCGGGAACGGGCTCTTGGCAAGGGTCACCACGACGGCGATGAGGTGGTCATACCTGGTGTCCTGGGTTGGGATGTGGGGATTCGCCGTTCATCCTCGAACGATCCTCGCATAGATGCCGTGCTGGCCGAACACGGCTGGCAGGACAAGAAGTGGTTTCTGGATCGGGAAGACGCCGACATCCTCAAAGAGATCAGCACGCTGGAATCTGAGAAGCCAGACCACGTCAACCTCAATGTCGCCATTCCCCGCCTCAAGTCCATGCTCGGAACCAAGTCATGGTGGTCGAAGCAACTCCCGGGACCGATGAAGGAGATCGAAGCCTGGGTTCCGGTGTGCGTGGTCGCAGTGGGTGGCCGGTGTCGTGCCTGGTCTGGCAGGCCTTGCCGACTTGATCGGCCGGATACCACGGAGCGAGGCGACACGGCGATGAGCTACCGGACCTTGAATGGTCAGGATCGTCCAGGATTGTCCACCCCAAGCCCAGGCTGGATGTCTGCGTAAGCGATTGCCTGACAAGCAGAAATGTCTGATTTTCACGGATAGGTGTGGAATGTCCAGGATCATCCATCCTGGCAGCTCGTGACCTGGTGCGATTGGCGATCTCGGTTGTCAGTTCGGCCATGTGGGCGATGGTTTTTCGGCCGACTGGAGCATGCAAGGTTCAACGGATGCCTGGAAAGCGATCCGCTCCGTTACCTACCCCGTGCATATGGCTGACGTCGCTCATGGTCCATCGGCGGCGACTGCCTATGCTCCCGGCAGGGTAATCGTGAACGTGCTCCCCTTCCCCAATGCGCTGTCGACTGCAATGGATCCGTGAAGAAGTTCAATGGCCATACGGCAGAACACCAGGCCCAGGCCAGTATCGTTGCTTCTGCCCATGGCTTGTCCTTCGACGCGACCGTATTTCTGAAATAGGTTCCCAAGATTTGCGGGCGCAATGCCCTCTCCGGTATCGATAATCTGTATGGTGATGTTGTTGTCAGATGGTGATCGGGCGCTCCGTATTCTCACGGCTCCGCCAGATGGAGTATGCTTGATCGCGTTCGTGATCAGATTGTCGATTATCCGATCAAGCAGCGCTCCATCGGTAACGTGATGAAGCGTGGTTGCTGCTGTGTCGTGTGTCAGCGTGAGTCCTGATTTCGAGGCCGCGCCCTGATATTGGACGGTCTTGGCGTCGATAATGGCATGGATATCGGTGTCGGCTAGCGTTACCGGCATCTTCCCGTCTTCCATGCGTATGATGTCGATGATTCCATTGATCATATTTTGCAGGCATTCTCCGGCGTTTCGTGCTCCGTCCAGGTGCCGTGTCAGGCCCGAATCGGTCCTTGCTGCCTTGTCGATCGCCATTTCCACGTGGCCCAGGCATGCGGCCAGGGGATTGCGCAAGTCATGAATGATCATACCGGTGAGCAGATCCTTTTCGGCTTGTGCTCGCTCGAGCGACGCGTGCATCTGGCGGAGACTGCTATTCACGCGGGCAATCTCTTGGGATCGAGCGAATATCTCGGCCTCCATGCGAATGGTCTGCGATCGCAGGTCGTCCATCTGCGCCTGTTGCGTCCGCTCCGCGTTCTGAAGACGGATGTAGGCGGTGACGTCCTCGACGCGATGGATGATGAGTTGCACGTCGCCATGCTCGTCGAGGACAGGCGTATTGAGGGGGCTCCAGAAGCGCTCTTCGAACTGACCGTCTTCGCTGCGTATGTCGTAGCGCTGGATTGGCATGGTGTCGGGTCGACGGCTGCGCAGCGCGCGCTCCAGCGAGGCGCGGAGGTTTGAAGCCCCGTTGGCGTGGACGTCTGCGGGATTATCGGGAAAAACATCGAATATGCCGCGCCCAACGATGTCCTCTCTGCGCGTCATCGTTGCGTTCAAGTAGGCGTTGCTTGCCCCGACTATGGTGAAGTCTGGATGCAAAACGAGGTAGAGCCCCGGACAGGCTTCGAAGAGACTGTGGAAGTTGATGGGTCCGGTTCGGTTGCTCATGGGTTCCGAGAGCGGCGAAAGGCTGCTTGGCGTCAGCAGGGGTTCACGGGCACTCTACCATACGACTCTGACGTCTGTCAATCGCCAGCATGTGGTAGAGCGAACTTTGCGCCGTCGAGTCTGGTGGATGCGGCGGTGGATGGATGCCTCCTGCGGTGGCCGGAATCACGAGCGTCCTGTCATTGCACGCTATTGCCGGCCTCGCTTCCCAGTCGAACCTCGACCCGGAGATGCGATTTCGGCGCCTTTTCGAGCTCTGCGTGCGCCTTGAGCGAGAATCGCCATCGGATGCTAGTTGCGGACTGAGCAGTGGCTGTTCGCAATATGTTGTCGGTAAATGAGATGCGTTTGGCCACGGCAGCCAAGTCGTGCCGATTGGAGTCGGCGAGCCGCCGACACCGACGCCCACGACGGCCAGACGCCGATGATCGATGCCGGGGTTGAGCCGTAGGACGTGCCATCGGTCCCTTCGCCATCGGGAAGAACGCCCACCGCGCACAGGTGTCTATGGGGCCGGTGCACGCGCGAACGGTGATGAAGCGCGATCAATGTATCTATCCGGCCGAATGGATTTGCTCGCTTCAGGACCGAGGTGACGGCGATGTCGGTAGTCCGGGCACGGACAGACTGCCGATGTCGATGACTTGTGCACGGGTGGCAGCTAGAAGGACATTGGCCTCCACTAACCTGCGCGTTCTCCAGCGTACCCCGGAGCAGGAGCCGCAAGCCAATGTCCACACACACCCGGATATCCGTCACTCTCCTGCTCCTCGCTGTCAACATTCCGACGCTGGCCGCCGAAGACGCGGTTCCCCGGCCCCACCAGGGCGAAACGCTGACGGTGGAGACCATTCGTGAACGTGGACCAGAAGCGATCGAGGCTGCTGAATCCGTTACCGGCCTTGACGCAGTGCGATTGGGCAGCCCCAACCCGCTGATGGGCGTGTCGCGTGAAGAGTTCAGCGAATGGACCCGGAACGACAGATTGGGAGACATCGTCGATCGTATGCCGGGCGTGTTCTCGGGAGGTGATGAGCATCTGGGCGAGAACAAGGACACCCGCCTCCGCGGCCTGAAGCACGGCTGGACGCGGATGGAATACGGCGGCATCACCCTGCCTGACATCAGTCCTGGCCGGGACTTCCGCCTGAACAAGGTGTCGCCGTTGTCGATCGGTTCGATCGTCATCCTGCGCAGTCCGACGCCGGAGTATGACAGCGACGGCATCGCAGGCCGCATCCTGCTGACGCCACGCGCCATCCCCGATCACACCTACCTCGAAGCCAAGGTCGGTTACGGCATGACCACGGAGTCCAACTCCGATCAGGATGCCGAGGGCTACAACGTGGCCGTCGCAACCGGAACCAGGGTCAGCGAAGGATTCGGCTTCAACATCTATGGCAGCGTCGATCGGACTCCGGTGGTCAGCTACGTCGATACGGTCACCAGGAATACTGCGGGGGCGGTC
Organism: Planctomycetota bacterium; assembly: GCA_022841245.1. GTDB lineage: Bacteria > Planctomycetota > UBA11346 > UBA11346 > UBA11346 > UBA11346. The sequence goes on along the minus strand of JALHRW010000004.1, from coordinate 49,506 downwards.
ACCAAGGATGTGGTCAGCGAGGAGGATAAGCACTGGGACAATGCCAATCTGGTCACCGATCTCGGGTTCCTCTACGATCATGGGGAATTCCGCATCCGGCCGATGTATCTCTACCAGAACGAGGTCCGCGCCACGGATGCCCTCACGACCAACTCGAGCGGAACCACGTCGCGGGAGGTCACGAGCCTGGATCGGCCGCAGCAGACCTATGGCACAACGCTCGACCATAGGCACCACTTCACCGATAGCTTGGAACTGCGCTGGGATGCCCACTACTTCGTCGCGACCGAGGAGAAGTACACCGACAAGGAGGTCTACACCAACGAGGTATTCATCAGGACGGAGAGCAACCAGCGCAGCATCACCCACTGGGTCGGCCAATTCGGTGCCAAGACCATCTACCGGTTCGAACAGCTCTGTTCCCATGAGTTGAAAAGCGGATTCCAGGTGCGGAAGCGGGATTTCGATTCCGACTACGACAAGTGGAACACCAGTGCATCCGGCGTAGTCACTGACACCACGAACTGGGAGGACAACTTCATCCTGCGCGAGGACTACGCCGCCGCCTTCGTCCAGGACACCATGGAGGTGACCAAGGAGCTCACGGTGATGCTGGGGGCTCGCTACGAATACGTCACGACCGATACGGAATCTACCTTCAACGATCAGACGGGTTCTTCGACCACATCCGACCTCAATCCGTCGATGCATGTCCTGTACCAGATTGCAGATGGTCTGAATGCGCGCGCGTCGGCAGCGCGATCGATCAACCGACCGGGCTACCGCGATATGGCGCCAACATCGAACGAGGGGAGCACCACCATCACGCTCGGCAATCCGGACCTGATTCCCGAGACCGCATGGAATTACGAAGCCGGCCTGGAATACGGGGTCGGCAGGACGATGCTCGGCGCCACGGTATTCCGCAAAGACCTGGAAAACGTCATCGAAGTGGTCGATACGGGTGTGGATAGCGGCGGCAAGGACGTCTTGCAGTACGACAATGTGGGCGATGGATTCGTGCAAGGCATCGAATTCGATCAGCGATTGTCGTTGCGTGACCTGAATCAGGAATGGTGTGCTGTGACCATCTGGGCGAGCGAGACCTTCCTCGAATCCGAGATCACCGAGACGCGGACCGGCATCACCCGGCAGCTCAGCGAGCAGTCGAATGTCCTGTTCGGCTTCGGGGCCGACTACGACATCGAGAGCACCGGGACAAGCTTCGGCCTGGGCGCCAAGTACCAGGGCGAGTCCGAGCGGATCTCCTCCGCGACCGACACGACGATCACGGATGCGACCTGGTATCTGAGCGCCAAGGCCGAGCAGCGCATCGCCAAGCAAGCCACCGTCGCCCTGAGCATCGACAACCTCCTGGACGAGACGATCGACAAGCATCGCACCACGGCGACGACCACCGAGGAGTCGACGGACGCGGTCGGAATCTCGGCGAAGCTGAGCCTGTCGATGAAGTTCTGAGCGCCTGGTGCGCTGGATACCTCTCGCGAGCCGATGGTATCCGCTGGCTGCGGCCATCGCCTTCACCCTCCTGCTGCTGGCAGGCCTCGGGTCGGTCCGCCACATCGATGGCGAGGGCGTCAGCCGGCCACGTGGAACCCCGGGCGAAACCCCGCCCGGGGCCGGCGCGCGGCCGGTCGAGGTCCTGGAGGAGGGCGAGGGCTTCCGCGTGGTACGCCACGCGGCCGGGGTGACGCGCATCCCAGCCCATCCGCAGCGGATATGTGCGCTGACTGCGGCCGACGAACTGCTCTCGATCGGGGTGATGCCGGTGGCTCATGCGATCGGCGACGGCAATTTCCCGGACTACCTCGCGGAGGCGCTGCAGGGGGTTCCCTGGATCCCCAATGTGCACGGCGGCCAGATGCCGAACATGGAGGCGGTCATCGGCGTCCATCCCGACCTGATCATCACCCGCAGCCGCAGCTTGCAGACCTACAACCAGCTGTCCCGCATCGCCCCGGTCGTGGTGCTGCTCGACCACAGCGCCTCATCCAGGCCTTCCAGTTCCTCCTGGGTCTCGGCCAACCAGATGGGCAGATGCTGCTCCATGCCCTCTTTCACAGTCAGGTTGCCTCCTGCCTGGATCGTCGATGGGGCTGGAAGGAAGATCCGACGCTCGCCCGTACGCTTGGTCAGATCGAGATTCCATCCGTCGTGGCGCGGAAGCAGCAGGGGGGCCAAGCGATCCTGCAGGTCGCCGGTCGTCATGACGACCAAGCCGAGCTGCCAGTCAAAGCGATCGAGCGGGACCCAGAGCGAGGGATCGCCAGAACCGATGGGCCGGACCGCGACGATGCTCAGGACCCGCTCCAGCTCCAGCCAAGTCTGCACCAGGTCACGCTGGCGGGCGAGCAGTTCCTGGACCGGCAGGCGCAGCAGCCAGACCGTCTTCCCGGCCGATTCCACAACCAGGTCCGACAGATCGACACCCTCGAAGACCGGAAGCATCATCTCCGGGATGCCGCTCCACGCCGGATGGTTGGCTTGGACCGGTTCCGGCTTGGCCGGGACGATCGCCTGCAGCCGTTGCACGGTGGTCGAGATCTCGCGCTCCGAAGCGCTCTTCTCGGCCAGATCGTCGAGCAGTGCTCCGATCAGGTCCACCGCCTCGAATGAGGCGGCGATGACTTCCGGAGTGAAGGTGAGCGTCGCTTTGCGGATGCGATCGAAGACGGTTTCCAGCGCGTGGGTGGTCTGGCAGATCGGCGCCAGGTTGAACATGCCAGCCAGACCCTTGAGCGAGTGCGCACCACGGAACAGTTCGTTGACCGCCTCGGTCTGCAGCGGACCGCGCTCTGCTTCCAGCAGGCGGCGGTTGACCGTCGTCATGTTGGTGCGCGCCTCGTCGAGGAACTCGCTGATCGTGGCATCGCTGTCGAAGGCGGAGTAGTCCATGTCAGGCTACCTTCTGGAAGATCTGCGGACGGATCGGGCGGAAATCGCCGAACCCCGGCGGCAGGGTCTCGGAGCCGCCGAGGAACAGCCAGGCACCCCTGGCCATGCGGCCGGCGACATGTCGCACAGCCTGGAGTTTCGATGCATCATCGAAATAGATCAGCACATTGCGCAGGAACACCACGTCCACCTCCGGCCCATGCCCCGTTTCAAGGAGGTTGTGGGTATGGAAGTTGACCAGGGTTCTGGGTATCTGGGCCACCCGCCAGCTGCGTTCGTCACGTGTGAACCAACGGGAGCGACCGTAATCGGTGATCTTCTGCACTGCGTAGTCGCTGGGGGTTCCCATCAGCTGGCCCAGCCAGGTCCGGACCGTTGGTGAGTTGCAGCAGGTCGTGGCTGACTCGGTACTACAGGCGCTGGTGTCCACCCGCGGCGACGGCGCGGGCGAAGACGCCGGTGTCGGCGATGGGCCCCCAGCACATGGCGGTGCCGGGCAGCCCGAGGCGTCGGCGGGTCTCGCACAGGGTTTCGAGGAAGGCGTTGGCGGCGACGTAGGCGGTCTGTCCGGGGTTGCCGATGAGGGAGGCGATGGAGGAATAGACGACGAAGTGCCGGATGGGCAGTTTGCGGGTGAGGCTGTGGAGGATCCAGGCGCCGTCGACCTTGGGCTGCATGACCGCGGCGATGCGCGCCGGGGCGAGGTTGCGGACGATGAGGTCACCGACTGGGTCTTGTGTCCAACTGATGGTCCGGGCCCGGGAGTTGTTGGTTTCGTCGGTCTCCGTCACATAGTCGCTCGGATCAAGGACGACATTCAGGGAGCTGGCCCCATATACGTTGCTCTGTACCGAGAATGACAGGGTCGTGCTGCCACCCGAGGCGATCACCGGCAGGCTGCCTGTGTAGGTCTCACCCTGGAAGGTATAGCTGTAGGTCGTCAGTGTGGATGCGTCGGTGCCGGCGTTATACACCACAACGGTCACTGCGGTGGCGTTGCCCACCACCGGAGATCCGGGAGACCAAGCTATCGAGGTGAAGGTCAGATCTGGCCCAGTGGTCGACGTGGATGAATCGTCTTCCGCCGTACTGCATCCGAGTTGAATGAAGCACGCGCATAAGCAGGCCATTGAGCCTACGAGTATATGTGATTTTTTTGGCGAACGTGCGTCACGTGTGAGTTTCATGGGCGAGAGTGTGCTGAAAAAACTAACCGCAAAGTGAACGGATGATGACGCTGGATGTCAGCGAAGTCGCGGCATCTGGATCTCGACGACAAGGGCGATGTGCAGAATAGGTGTGGAACGTCCGGAATCTTCCATCGTCACCGGGTCGCACTCTGATGCCGGCGCCGGCCTACGCTATCGCACGCCGGTCGGCCCGGTTCGTCTCGAAGCGGCCGTCGATCCCCGCGACGAGTTTGGGCCCTGCACCTGACGGAGGGTTTCGCCTTTTAGGTCGTGGGCGCCAGCTTCGGCTTGGCCGGGTCACCGAGGTAGTGCGGCGACATGATCTGCACCCCGGCCGCGTTGAAGCGATCGAGGATCGCGGCGTGCAGTTGCGATAGCACGGGAACCCGAGCGGTGGGGTCGGCGATGCGCACGCAGAGGGTGTACTGGACGTTGAAGTCGGACAGTGCGCGTTGCAGGACCACCGGGGGCGGGGCCTGGAGCAGGCCGGGGATGCCGTCGACCGAAGCGAGCAGTAGCTCGTGGACCTTCCGCCACGGGGTGTCGTAGCCGATCGTGACCTCGGCCTGCAGCTGGGCGGTGGTCGCACCGGCCGGCCGGGAGTAATTGATCACCTGGCTGCCGAGCACCACCACGTTGGGCAGGGTCACCACTTCGTTGAACGGCGTCACCATGGTGAGGGTGAACAGTCCGATATCCTTGACCGTGCCTTCGGCGCTGCCGACGCGGACGTAGTCGCCGGGGCGCAGCGAGCGCAGGTAGATGAGGATGAACCCGCTCGCCAGCTGACCGACCTGTGAGGAGGCGCCCAGCGAGATCATCAGGCCGAGCAGCACGCTGATGCCCTTGAATGCGTCGCTCGAACTGCCTGGCAGGTAGGGGTAGGCCATGACCACTGCGGCACCCCACAGCACGACGGTGGCCAACAGGCTGGTTGGCCGGACAGTGTGGACATCGATCCACGACAGCTGCAGCCGACCGGCCTTGACGCTGCGGAAGAAGCGCGTCAGCATCAGGTGGATGGCTCCGGCCGCGAAGAAGATCACCATTGCCATGAGCAGACCGGGCAGCGATGCGCAGACCGCGATGAACAGTTCCCACAGCATCTGGCTGAGCGTCTGGATCAGTTCCGTCGCCCAGCGGTGCGTCGCGGGCAGTGAACTGAGGCCGATGGTCGAGCACACCGAGGTGATCGTCAGCAAGGTGCCGATAGCGAGCAGGTTGACGCCCCAGACCGACATCGTGCGCAGCAGTTGCGTGCGCACGATGCGCATGGCAACCGTACCCGTGGCCGGAGAGCGCGATCCCTCCACCGGGGCCAGTCGTCGCACCAGGACGCGCCTGGCCCGCAGAACCAGCCAGCAGGTGACGAGCCACGTGATGCTGGCAGCGACCGCGACGAACACGGTGTCGAACAATCCCTGGCTGCTCCTGGCCTGCTGACGCTCGAGCAGTGCCGCCTGCAGACGCCGGCCTGCGGCAGCGGCCGCCTCTGCCCGGCTCTCGCCGATCAGGCGGTCCGCGTCGCCATCGGTCAGCACCAGGACTCCTTGGCCATCGATCTCAAGCAGGGTGCCGTCGGCGATCTCGCGTGAGGCGATCTGCAGCGGTCCATCGCCTTTCGCCAGTTCCTCGCAGCGGTCGATTGCGCGGCGAACGCGTTCGGTCGGGCTGTGCTCGGCCAGCGGGACGCGCAGCACCGTGATCGCATGCTGATCCCAGTTCAGAGGGGCGCTCTCGACCGCCAGCAGGGTCGTGGCGATCAGGGCCAGCAGGAGTAGACGGGCGATCATGTGACGAGTCACGCCTTCCTGGCCTGGCGGTGCTCCGCCCACCAGGCCTGGCGGTCGGTTTCGGTCCAGCCCTGTGCCAGGCCGGAGGCCAGCAATGCGGCGAGCAGGACCTGGGCGTCGGGGCGGTCGGCTGGCGACTTGGCCAGGCAAGCCATGAGCAGATCGCTCAGGCCCTGCGGCACATGCGGTGCGACCGTGACCAGCGGCACGGGCTTGGCCTGGATATGCTGCATGACCACGACCATCGGGTTGGCGCCGGTGAACACGGACTTGCCCGCTGCGAGATTGTAGGCGGTGGCTGCCAGCGAGTAGACATCGGTGCGGCCGTCGAGGTCGTCCTTGCCCAAGGCGCATTCCGGGGCGATGAAATCCGGTGTGCCGACGATGAGGTCGGCCTGGGTCAGGCGTGGCTGGCTGCCGCCGGCCTGCCGCACCAGGCCGAAGTCGAGGATCTTCAGCACGTCGACTTCCAGCCCGAGCCGGCAGGCGTACATGTTCGACGGCTTGAGGTCGCGATGGACCAGGCCGGCAGCGTGCGCCTCGACCAGCGAGCGGCAGGCATGGATGAGGAAGTGGACCAGGCGGGCCGGCGGCATGGTGCCGTGCTGGCCCAGGTAGTGTTCGAGGTCGAAGCCGTCGAGCATCTCCATGACGTAGTAGAACTGGCCCTGGTCGCTGACCCCGAAGTCGTACAGGGTGACGGTATGTGGCGAGGACAGGCTGGCGGTCGCGGTGGCTTCGCGGCGGAATCGCTCGACCGTATCGGGCGCGGATGCCGCCTCGCTGAGGATCAGCTTGATCGCAGCTGGTCGCGCCAGCATCTGATGCCGGCCTTCCCACACCTCGCCGAAGCCGCCGGCGCCGAGCTTGCGGACCAGACGGTAGCTGCCCAAGGCGATGCCGCTCTGCAGCAATGCCGGGTCGATGGTGGCCATGCTGGCCTTTGCCGGACTGGCGACGGCGCTGCGGGCGACCACATCCTCCAGTTCGCGCAGGTTGCCCGGCCAGTCATGCGCCTGCAGGCGCTGCACCGAGGTGGGATCGAAACCTTTGAGTTTGCGCCCGAGTGAGCGGCTCTGGCGAACGAGGATCTCGCTCGCCAGCGGCAGGATGTCGGGGCGGCGCTCGGCCAAGCTGGGCAGCGGCAGCAGGTGGGAGGTGAGTTCCAGCGTCAGCGGGCTGGGAAAGCCCTCGGGCAGCGATTTGCCGCTGACCAGTCCGGTGACGGCGATCACGCGCACGTCCGGTACCGCTTTGCGGCCGGCTTCACGGGCGGCGGTCGCGCTTGCGACCCAGCTGGCGAACTGTTCGAGGTCGGTTCCGGTGAGGCGGTCGATCTGCTCGATGAACAAGGTGCCGCCGTCGGCCAGTTCGAGCCGGGACGGCACCTCGCCGCCGAGCGAGAAGGCCGGTCCGTCGAGCCCGGCGGTGGAAGCAGCCAGGCGGATGCAATCGACGCCGATGAACGCACCGGCGCGGCGCGCAGATGCATCGTGGATGGCGCGGGCGACCGCTTCAGCCCCGCAAGCCGGTAGACTGCGCAGCAGGACCGGCGCCACGTCGGCAGCAGCTTCCCTGACGCTGGCCTTGACCTCCTGCATCGCCTCGCTGCCACCGAGCAGCATCCAATCGACCCGGCGCAGGGCGTCCTGCTTGCCGGCCTGGGCCACCGCCAGTTCGCGCGCCAGCGAGCGGTTGCGCGCCGCCAGACTGCGCGCGAGCTGCTGGATCGCCAGGTGGGAGCCGACCCGCGCGACGACCTCCTCGGGTTCGAACGGCTTGGTGACGAAGTCGACTGCGCCGAGTTGCAGGCCGCGCACCTTGGCTGCGGTGTCGTCCAGGGCCGAGCAGAAGATCACTGCCGCTTGCGCCAGCTCGGGATCCTCCTTCAGCCGTCGGCAGACCTCGAATCCATCGATGCCCGGCATCATCACGTCGAGCAGGATGAGGTCGGGTCGCGAGCGCTTGGCGATGCCCAGGGCGGCTTCGCCGTCCTTGGCCGCAAGCAGCTTGTGGCCGAGCGGTTTCAGCGTCTCCATCAGCACCTGGATGTTGGCCGGCGTATCGTCGACCAGCAGGATCGATACCGGAGCGCCGGACGGCGCTGCCGAGGCGAGATCCTCGGCCTGCTTGTCGGCCAGTCCGATACGGCCGAGTTGCTTGGCGAACCAGTTGCTCATGGGGTGCCTTCTGGGGCGATGGTGTGAAGCCTGGCGAGTGCGGCGGCAAAGTCGAAGTCGCTGGCCAGGCGGTGGACCTCAGCCAGGACCGGATGGCTGGTGGCGGCGGCAAGCTGCTCGGCGAGTTCGCTGGCGGCGGTGTCATCGCTGGCGAGTAGGGTGCGCAGCCGTGCCAGCTCCGACCGGTGGCCAGCGAGCGCGGCGGCTGGATCGGCGATCGCTGTGCGGCTGGCCGATGGCATGAGGGTACGCAGGCCGGCCAGGACCGGTTCAAATGCGGCGGCCAGGGCAGCCTGCTCAGATGCTCCGTTCGAGCCGGCCTTCAAACTGGTCTCCAGCGCTGCTGCTGGAAGTTGAACGCTGGTGATGCCGAGATTCGCTGCCACGCCTTTGACGGTGTGGGCCTCGCGCACCGCCAACTCACGATCATTGCCTGCGAGAGCTCTGCGTATGCGGGCCACGGCATCGGCCTGGGCGCTGCAGAACTGGATCAGCAGACGGCGATACACCGCACGGTTGCCACCGACGCGGCGCAGGCCGGCAGCGAGGTCGATGCCCGGCAGCTCGCTCGGCAGCTCGGCAGGTTCGTCATGCGCGGTCCGCACCGGGCCAGCACCGCCACCAGCGCCGGTGGGCAGCCAGCGGTCGAGCGCCTCAAACAGCCGTGACGGGTCGATCGGTTTGGCCACATGCTCGCGCATGCCGGCGGCCAGGGCCAGTTCACGGTCGGCATCCATGGCGTTCGCGGTCATGGCGAGGATCGGCACGCGAGCGAAACGAGCATCGGCGAGGATGGTGCGTGCGGCAGTGTAGCCGTCCATCACCGGCATCTGGATGTCCATCAGCACGATGTCGAACTCGGTCGTCATGCGCTCGACCGCCTCCTGACCATGATTGGCGATGGTCACCAGCAGGCCGGCCTGTTCGAGCAGTTCGCTGGCGACCTGCTGATTGATCTCGTTGTCCTCGACCAGCAGGACGCGGGCACCGCGCAGGCGCGGATGGTTGGCGGCCGGATCGGCGGTGGCTACCGGTCGCCGAATGCCCGAGGCGGAATGCCCCAATGCCTGCATGGCTGCATCGAGCAGCGTCGACGGGCTGACCGGCTTGGTCAGGAACGTTTCTATCCCAGCCTGATGCACGTCGTCCATCAATCCGTCGCTGCTGAATGCGGTGGCGAGGATGATCTTGGGCGGTGGATCGACCGAGGCGAGGATGGCACGGCTGGCGGCCAGGCCGTCCATGCCCGGCATGCGCCAGTCCATGACGATCAGGCGGTATGGATCGCCCGTCTGCACCGCATCGACGACGGCCTGGATCGCAGCCGGGCCGCTGGCCACCGCGTCGGCGCGCAGACGCAGGGATTCGAGCAGTCCGCTCATCACCTGACGGGCGCTGGCATTGTCGTCCACCACCAGGGTACGTAGGCCGACCAGATCGACCGCGTGGCGGGCGGCACGGGGTTCGCCGACCTCGACTTCGACGGTGAAACTGAACGTGCTTCCGCTTCCAGACGTGCTCTCCACCGCGATCGTGCCGCCCATCATCTCGACCAGGCGCTTGCTGATGGTCAGGCCCAAGCCGGTGCCGCCGTACTTGCGCGTGGTCGAGCTGTCCGCCTGCGAGAACGATTGAAACAGCCTGCCGCGCTGCTCAGGAGTCATGCCGATGCCGGTGTCGCGCACGCTGCAGGCCAGACGCAGGTGGCCATCGGGCGATGGCTGACCGGTAACCGACACGACGATCTCGCCCGATTCGGTGAACTTGACCGCGTTGCCGCACAGGTTGAGCAGGATCTGACCGAGCCGCAGCGGATCGCCGACCAGCGACTGCGGCAACGCCGGATCGGCGTTGAGCACGAATTCCAGCCCTTTGTCCTGGGCGCGTTGCGAGACCAGGGTGGAGAGCTGGTCGAGGACGGCCTCCAGTTCGAAGGGGACCCTTTCGATCTCCAGACGGCCGGCCTCGATCTTCGAGAAGTCGAGGATCTCGTTGATGATGTCGAGCAGGTTGCGTGCAGCCCGGTCGATCTTGCTGACGTAGTCCCGCTGCTTGGGGTTCAGCTCGGTGCGCAGTGCGAGGTGCGACATGCCGATGATCGCGTTCATCGGCGTGCGGATCTCATGACTCATGTTGGCGAGGAAGTCGCTCTTCGCCCGCGTCGCAGCTTCGGCCGCCTCCTTGGCCTTGAGCAACTGCAGTTCCAGCTCCTTGAATGGGGTGATGTCCTGGGTCACCCCATACATGTCGGTCGCCTTGCCGGAGGCATCACGCACGACATTGCCCAAGGCGTGGATCCACACCACCCGGCCATCGATCGGCCGTTTGTAGGCATAGGTCGAATCATACCGCGGGACGGTTCCATCGATCGCCGCTTGGAAGTTGGCGAACGTATGCTTACCCGCCTCGGCATCGCCTGCGACCACTGCCGCACCCCATTCCTCCATCACCCGGTAGCGCCAGTCCGGCGGGCGCGGCGGGTCGCCGAAGATGGCCGCGGCACGCTCGGAGCTGTTGAACCAACCGGAGCCATCCAGCGGCACGTGCCAGTAGCCGGCGCGGGTCAGCTCCAGCGCGGTGTCGGCGAGGAAGTGGGCCTGCTTGAGCTCATGCTCCGCTTTGCGCCGGTCGGTGGTGTCGGTGAAGGTGATGACCGCCCCGAGGATGGCGCCGTCCTTGCGGATCGGGGTGGCTCCGTAGCTGACCGGCAGCTGGCTGCCGTTGGCGCGCCACAGACACTCATCCTCGATGTGGTGGGTCTCGCCGCGGGTGTAGGCGGCCCACATCGGGCAGCTCTCCAACGGATAATCGCGGCCATCGCTGTGATGGTGATGGATGAGCGCATGGACCTGCTGCCCGATCAGCTGGGCGGGGGCATAGCCGAGCATGCGGCAGCATGCGGGATTGACGAAGGTGACGACACCGTGCTGATCGACGCCGAACACGCCCTCCGAAGACGAGTCGAGGATCTGGCGCAACTGCTCCTCGCGCGCGGCCAATTCGCGCTCCAGGTGCTTGCGTTCGCTGATGTCGCGGATTGCGCTGCATACCACCGCCGAGCCGTCCTCGGCGGTGAACGGGCTGAGGCTGATCTCGACCGGGAATTCGCTCCCGTCCTTGCGGCGGGCGAGCAGTTCGCGTCCTTGGCCCATGTTGCGGACGGTGGGGTGGGCGTGGTATCCCTTGCGGTGGGCATGGTGGCCGCCGCGCAGGCGCTCGGGCAGCAGCAGTTCGACCGGTTGGCCGAGCAGCTCGTCGCGAGTCCAACCGAAGAGACGTTCGGCTTGCGCGTTGGCCAGGCGGATGCGGCCATCGGCACCGGCGATGATGAAGGCGTCTGGTGCGGCCTCGATGACGGCGCGGAACTGGTGCCGGCCGCTGCGCGAGCGCTCGGTGGCTATGGCGGCGATCACCCCGGTCAGGTCGGTGAGGAAGCGCAGGATGCCCGGCAGGCGTGCCTCCTCGATGATCGGCAAGGCGCGGATCGCTTGCAGGTACTCCTCGCGGTCGAAGCCGAATTCGCCTGCCTGAGTGGCGAAGGCGTCGAGGTCGGGCGGGGCGGTGAGGAATTGCCCGACGAAGACGTTGCCGACATGGTGTCCATCGACATGCAGGCGCGAAGCAGCGTCGCCCAAGCCCTGCTTGCCCGTATAGATGGCATACGGCTTGCCGCCTGAGAGCTGGTTGGACAGCGCCGTGTCGCTCTCGATGCAGCCGGCCAGAGTAGTCGGATGCGTGCGGTGGAAGCCGGTGCAGGTCTTCTGCCAGCGGGCGCTCGCGAACACCACTCCGTGCAGGTCGAGAATGGCGGCGCCGATGCCGACCACATCGCAGAAACCCTCCAGCAGTGATTGCGCGCGCGGCTGGTCGAGTAGCGAGTTCAGGTCTGGCAGCATAGGGGGCCAATGTGCGGATGTGGCCGCAGGGTCAAACCCAGTTCGTCGACTTACATGCGGAAGCCGGCTTCGATGTACACCTCCAGGCGTTCATCCTCGTAGGACACGCTGTTATAGGGGTTGTCGATCTCTTCGCTGCGCAGCGCCTGACGGAGGCTCAGTCCGATGACGTGCTTGTCGAAACCCTGTTCGATGCCGATCTTCACCGCCTTGGACTGCCCGGAGCCGTCGATCTCGACGTAGTTGCCGAACCGGTCGCGGGTCTCGAAGTCGAGATCGGCATAGCCGAATTCGACTCCGCCCTTGAGCGCAAGCCGACCGATCAGGGTGAATTGCAGACCGCCACCGATCAGCACCTCCTTGCGACCATGGTCGATCCCGCCTTGTTCGTCGGCCAGCAGTTCCACGGCCGCATCGGCGTACCAGGTCAGGCGCGACCGGCCGGATAGGGCGGTGGACAGGCGCAGGCCGTTGCCGTTCGAGACGCCGCCGTCCGGGAAGAAGCCGAGGAAGGCGACAGCAGCCGTCCCGCCGCCGGCCGTGGGCACCAGGCCGACGTAGGTGTCGGTGGAATAGTGCCGGGTTTCGGCCGCGAGATAGCCGAGCTTCACATCGACGACCGGACCGTCGCCAGCGCAGGCGAGGCCGAGGGCGTTGCAGAGGAGGAGGGCGCGGGCGAGAGGAGGGGTCATGGGCAGTGCCTTCATTGACTGGGAGGGAGTGCTGGCGTTCCGGCACGCCAAGGCAGCGCCGTCAACCGCCGGCCCAGCGGCAGCTCAGTGCACTTCAGGCACGAAGCGTCGCTTCTTCAATGGAGCCTGATCGTCGTAGGCGTGCTTCTTGTCCCGCTTGGGCAGCTTGATCGCATCCGCCTTGATCCGCTTGTAGGGGATCCGGCCGAGGATGTGGGCGAGGCAGTTCAGGCGGGCGCTCTTCTTGTCGTCGGAGCGCAGGATGTACCACGGAGCGTGCTTGGTGTCGGTCGCTTCCAGCATCGCATCGCGGGCCTTGCTGTACTCGTACCAGCGCTCGCGCGATGGCAGGTCCATGGGACTGAGCTTCCACTGGCGCATGGGATCCTCGGCCCGTTTCTCGAAGCGGCGCAGCTGCTCCTCGTCACTGACTTCCAGCCAATACTTCAGCAGGATGATGCCGTTCTCGACGATGGTGCGTTCGATCTGCGGGCACAGCTCGAGGAATCGCTCGACCTGCTCGCTGCTGGCGAATCCCATCACGCGTTCGACGCCGGCCCGGTTGTACCAGCTGCGGTCGAAGATGGTGATTTCGCCAGCTGCAGGGAAGTGCGCCATGTAGCGCTGGATGTACATCTGCGACTTCTCCCGGTCCGAAGGCGCGGGCAGAGCGACAGTACGGAAGACGCGCGGACTGACCCGCTCGGTCAGGGCGCGGATGGTCCCCCCTTTGCCGGCTCCATCCCGGCCTTCGAAGATGATGATGACACGGAGTCCTTTGTGCCTCACCCAGGTCTGGAGGTGGCAGAGCTCGATCTGCAACTTGCGCAGCTGCTTCTCGTAAGCCTTGCGCGCGGTCTTTTTCTCGTTCATGGGATCGTCCGGAGTGGTGGAGGGCAGGGGCGATGACGAGTTTGAAGCGTCTCGGCTAGGGATGTTGTGCAATAATGGTGTGAACGACAACGGTCTGTGCAACGAAACCGCTGCAAACCATTCGTGCGCATCCTCGGGGACCCCGGGCCGATGAGCCGGGCACTTGGTCAGGTGGCGGTGGTGGTCAGCACCACGATCGAGCGGTTGGTGACCCGGCAGGAGCCTGTCGGCTGATCCTCAGCCTGTTCCAACGGAACGATGTCGCTCGGTGATGGCTGGGCGGTGTCGATCCAGCGCCGCCAACCGCCACGTGCGGTCGGCAGCTCGAAAGGCAGGTCCTCGGACCAGCCGTTGAACATGAAGTGGAACCGGCGTCCGCCGTCCAGCGAGGCGGTGGTCAGGGCAAGGCAATGCGAACTCGGGGACCAGTCCGGCCGATCGAGTTGCACGCCATGCCAGGTCAGTCCATGCAGGGTGAGGAGCCTGCTGAGATCGAGACGCTGCTCCTCCGCGGCTGTGCTGCGGCGAGTGCGCTGGCTGATCAGCATCCTGGCGAAGCGCAGCAGGCCGGCGTGGCGCTCGACCAGGGACCAGTCGAACCAGCCCAGCGGATTGTCCTGACAGTAGGCGTTGTTGTTGCCGTCCTGGCTGCGCCGCACCTCGTCTCCCATGAGGATCATCGGCGTGCCTAGCGACATCATGGTCAGGACCAGCAGGTTGCGGACCTGGCGTTCGCGCATGCCCTCGATCCGCGGATCGTCAGAAGGCCCTTCGCAGCCGTGGTTCCAGCTGCGGTTGTCGTCGCAGCCGTCGCGGTTGGCCTCGCCGTTGGCGAGGTTGTGCTTGGCGTCATAGGACACCAGGTCGTTGAGCGTGAAGCCGTCGTGGCAGGTGACGAAATTGATGCTCTGCTCGGCCTCACGGCGCTTGTGCGCATAGATGTCCGGGCTGCCGAGCAGGCGGCTGGCCAGCGCGCCGGTCATGCCTGGGCGGCCACGTACGAAGTCGCGCACATCGTCGCGGAAGCGTCCGTTCCATTCCTTCCAGGCGTCGCCGACGAACGAGCCGACCTGGTACAGGCCGCCTGCGTCCCACGCCTCGGCGATCAATTTGGTGCCCGCCAGCACCGGATCTGATTCGATGTCCCAGAGGACGGCGGGATCCCGCAGGGGGGCGCCATTGGCATCGCGACTGAGGATCGAGGCGAGATCGAAGCGGAATCCGTCGACGTGCATCTCCTGGACCCAGTAGCGCAGACTGTCAAGGATCAGGCGGCGCACCACCGGATGGCTGGCGTTCAGCGTATTGCCGGTGCCGCTGTGGTTGGCGTAGCGCAGCGGCTGGCCAGCCGGCCGCTCGTGCATGTAGTAGGCTTTGTCGGCCCAGCCCCGGAAGCACAACGTCGGTCCGTTGTCTCCGCCTTCAGCCGTGTGGTTGTAGACCACGTCGAGGATGACCTCGATGCCGGCCCGGTGCAGGGCCTTGACCAGGTCGCGGAACTCGTCGACTGCGCCCAGCGGATCTGGGGTCGAGCTGTAGCCGGGATGCGGGGCGAAGAACGACACCGGGGCATAGCCCCAGAAGTTGCTCCGGCCGTCCGGTGCATCCTGGGTATCGAAATGGAACACTGGCAGCAGCTCGACCGAGGTAACTCCGAGCTGCTGGAGGTATGGGATCTTCTCGATCAGCCCAGCGTAGGTCCCACGCCGCTCTGCAGTCACGCCGGAGGACGGGTGCCGGGTGAACGCGCCGACGTGCATCTCGTAGATCACCGTGCGCGACGACGGGATGCGCAGCGGGGTGTCGCCCTCCCAGTCGTAGGCGGCGGTGTCGACCACCACGCTCTTCATCGCGGTCGCCGCATTGTCCACTCCATGATGCAGCGCTCTGCGGTCGTACGCTGACGGCACGGCGACTGCGCGTCCGTAGGGATCGAGCAGGACCTTGCTGGAATCGAAGCGGCGTGCGCGCGTCGGATCCCAGGGACCATGTGCACGGAAGCCGTAGATCTGGCCGGCAGCGACGTCGGGCACCGTCACGGACCAGTAATGATAGATGCGATGGCGTTGCGGATCGAGGGAGATCACCCGCGCCGGTTCGACGTCTTCGACGCGATCGAACAGCAGCAGGTCGACCTGGGATGCATGTTTGGAGTAGACCCGGAAGGTGGTTCCGCCAGGCCCCGGCACGGCACCCAGACTGCCGCCGCGGTAGCCCGTTACCGGGGGATGGGTTGGGGCATGGCGTGGAGGCATCGCTCAGAGTCCTTCGCGTCCGCACTATGGCGCGACCGGTATGGCACTGTTATCGATGGCCTTCTGCACCGGGACAGGCCGAACCGGATCGACCACCTCGGTGCTTTCCGCCTTCCGCTGTTCGCGCTCCAGGACGCGTTCATCGCGAGTGCCGCTGCCAGGTCCGACGTAGCGTGCGGAACATCCAGCGGCGCCGATCAGGAGGATGGCGCAGATGTGTCTGATCATGGCGTGGACTCCGGGGCGTGAGGGCTCATCGTTCGAGGCTCTTTTCCAGCCGATCGCGCAAGTCGACGTCGGCGAAGCGGGCGAGGATGTCGTTGAGGGTGTAGGCGACGCAGAAGCCGAGTACGGCGATGAAGAGCAGCTTTACCGGCAGCAGCATGGTGCCGAATACGGGGACATTGAAGATCTTGGAGATGAGCAGGGTCGCCCCGCCGAGGATCAGGAAGCCGACGAGGGCGACGGCGAGGTAGGCGAAGGTCGCGGACATGGTGGCGATGTACGAAGCGTTTCCATCCAGGGAAGGATCGGAACGCGCCGGATGGCCATCTTGTCCAATGGCTGATGCTGCCTACAAGGTGAAGCCAAGGAAATTCCACCATGCGACCCTCCCTCGCCCTGCTCGTCCCCGCCATTCTCGCCGGTGTTCTCGCCTCATCGGCGCAGGCCGCGGAAGGCGGTGCTGGCGCCACGGTGCAGCCAGGCGTGCCCGGTGGCACCTTCGTCCAGACCATGCAGATGAGCGCCGAAGTGCTCGCGATCGATGCTGCGGCGCGCATCCTGACCGTGCGCAGCGAAGGTCGTGAGGCGAAGGTCAAGGTCGGACCAGAGGCGGTCAATTTCCCCCAGATCAAGGTTGGCGACAAGATCAAGGTCCGCGTCGTCGAGGAGATGGTTGTGGCGATGGCCGACGCCGCCGCCCCGGTCAAGGACGGGGCAGGTGCCGCCGTGGTCCTCGCCCCCGAAGGTTCCAAGCCAGCCGGCGTCACCGTCGTCACCGGCCGCGTCACCGCCACCGTGGTGGCGATCGATCAGGCGAGCCGCCTGGCTACCCTGTCCTTTCCGGATGGATCGAAGCGGGCGGTCAAGGTTCGGCCGGATGTCGACCTGAAGTTGCGCAAAGTCGGTGAACAGGTGATCATCACCATCACTGAGGCGATGGCGATCAGCGTCGAGGCGCAGTAGTTCGCGGGGTCCGCCCCGTCCCAGCGGGGCATTGGTTGCCATGCCAGCGTCGAACCCTCGACGCATGGTGTGCGGCAGCGCAGGTGCGCGGGTTTGCGATGGCGGTGCGGGCGATGTCCGTCAACGCCTTGCGGTGCTCAAGGGCCCAACCTGCGATGACGCCGGCCGTCAACTGACCGCGACGGGATCACAGAACGTGGAGCGTCCGCCGACCGCTGACTGACGTTAGCGGTCGACGAATTTGCAACGACAGCACACAGCCGACTCGATTGGGTGGCGGCGGTTGATCCATGGTGCAGCTAGACGGTGGTCTGGCGGCCGGTGGTGTTGACGATCTGCCCTGCTCCACGGCGCAGGCTTCGCTCCGCGAGCCCAGCTGACGGTCGTTCACAGCCCACAAGGGGCCTCTAGTCAAGCAGGCGGCGAATGGGTCCGTATATACCTATAGTGGAAGGAGCGGGTTGGAATCAGGTAATCCTTACAGGTATGAAAAGGCTCCTACCTAAGGTTGATCGACGACAGGAAACGGGCATATGATCGAGGTGCGCGATCTCGTAGTGCGAATCCGGACGGCCGCTCGCTTGAGCGATCGGGTCGAAGCCTATGGCCGACTCATCGAATTATTCCGCGACATGGCATGCGGATGCTCCTACTCCCTGCTGGGAGATGCCCATCTGGCAGAAGACGCCGCTCACGAGGCGTTCATTACCGCATTCGACAAACTGGGACAGCTTGAGGAGCCGGAGGCCTTCCCCGGCTGGTTTCGTCAGATCGTCGTATCTCAATGCGGCCGCATCATGCGCCGCCGTAGAGTGAACAAGACCTCCACGCTTGAGCACATGATCGACATCGCCAGCGATCAGCCATCGCCACATGAACAATTAGCGCAAGAGGAGACTCGGAATATGGTCGCTGCCGTCCTGGACGAACTGCCGGCGGCGCAACGTGAGGTGATGACGCTCTTCTATATCGGCGGTCATTCGCAGCGTGAAGTTGCCTATTTTCTCGGCGTATCGCTGTTTACCGTGAAGAACCGGCTGAACGCAGCCCGCAAGAGCATGAAAGCGAAGATGCTCCACATGGTCGAGCATGCGCTTGCCGGGATCGCACCAAGCAGGCGATTTGACCAGAAGATCACCGACAAGCTGCTGAAATGGCCGCGATTGCTCGAATGGGAAGGGCATCCGGTGCGTCAGGTGTACGATGCCTTGCGGATCGCCTCCCTACAATACGAGGCAATAACCGGCGAAGAGATCGTGGAGCGGGGAAAAGTGGTCAATCCATGGATGCTTCAGTTCGCCTTTCCTGTCGGTGAGGGCAGGTATCTGCGGCCGGAGACCACCTTCATCGCCTTTGACGCACTGGAGGGCAGGGTGCCGCCGGTCAGGCTGATGACCGCCGGACGTGCGTTCCGCGCTTGCCCAGAGAACTCTACGGCACTCTCGGTATTTCACCAATGCGATTTCGTGTGCATCGAGAATGATGGCGACGAAGCCCGGATGAAGCAATCCCTGGCGGAGATCCTGGCGGCCGTGCTTGGACCGGTCGAGTTGCGGTTTGCCTCCGCTAGGCTCCCTGCCCTATCTCCCTGCTATCGGGTAGAGGCGTGCCTGAATGGCCGTTGGCGTGGCGTTTGCGGCTGCGGCATGTTCAAGGCGGAGTACCTCAGGAATGCGGGCTACGATCCCGACCGGGCCGGAGGCCACGTCATCGCGATGGAGCTTGAGAATCTGGCGATGCTGAAATATGGGATTGACGATGTGCGGACGCTGTGGAAGGAACCGTATGTCGTCAGATGATCAGGCTGCCGGCATTATCCAGACGGCGACCCGCTTCCGAGGAGACCGCGGGTCGATGATGCCATCCCGTGCTATTCGTCGTGCGGGGCAGGAAAACCCATGAGTTGCATGCTGACGGGCGTTGCATCAGGGCAACCGGAGTTCACCGCTCCCATTGAGCGCGTTATCGGGGAATTGCGAAGGCGTTTTTCGGGGTCGTTGATCGCCTATTACGTCGGAGGCAGCGTGGCTCGTGGCGAGGCCCTGCCATACCATTCCGATGTCGATAGTTTCGCTATTTTGGGGGCGGAGCCAACGGCCGATGATCGGGCATGGAAGGGCTCCATCGAGGAAGCCGTGCGGAGAGATCACCCTCAGGTGAAAGACTACCACATCAATCTTTGGTCGCGATATTTCATGCGCAATGAGACGCTCTTGTTTATATTCAGGTATAATGCGCATCTGGCTTTCGGCCGTGATGTCGTAACGGAATGCGAAAGGCAAGGAGACCGCATCCCATCGCCGAATGGTGCATGGGCAAAAAAGAGGATCGGTTGGATGGAGAAATGTTTCGACGGATTGGTTCGTAACGACTTCCCAGCCGAGCTGTATGGCGGCGCCATTCCCAGCGTAATTTCGGCAGAACACGCAAATGACTTCTACATCTCAAGGAAGCTGGCGAGGAATTACATGTTGCTGGACGGAGCCTACTACCTCATGGCAAAGAACGCCTTCAAGACGTTCGCCATTTCGGATGTGATGCCAAATCTTCAGCGCTTATTGCCGCAATGGAAAACGGAATTGGAAATCACATGTTTGGCCTTGATGCGATGCAATGAGCTTCGGATCAGCCCGATCCCATACAGGCGCATGATCGTTCCGGTGGTGAGGAATTTCATCGACGATATCGCGCGCACCGTCATCACCGGACCGGAAGGATAGCGAGCCATGCCCGACCTCATCGAGATATCAGGGACAGGCGAGGTGGATCGCCATGTCAGCGACAGGAAAGGCTCCATCGTGATGATCATCGAGCCGGGCAATGTGATGTATTGCGGTAAAATACATGGATTATTCGGATACAGGGTCGGAGCCAAGGCCGTGGGACTGAAGCGGATAATCGCCGACTTTATCCGCTATGAATCCGAAATGGGGAGGCGGCCATTCGTATTCATCATCTCCGGGACGAGCATGAACGAGCAGGATCCTCCGTTCGACATGTCGGGCGGGTATGTGGTGCATTCGACGGATCTCCGATCCGGCACGCAGATCAGGGAAACCGGCATGCTGTACTCCTGGAAGGCGCTTCGCTCAAAAAACATTGAATTCGCGGAATTCGGTCGTGGTGAGCTGGGTGAGCCGGAAGACTACAGGGACCTGATAGATTTCGGAGTCATGGGGCATATCGCTCCGGAGATCGTGGTCGCATCAAAGCAGAAGGGGCGATTCTGCCGGGAGGATGAAACGTACACGCCAGGCATCAGGTTTTACATTCCCATCGATAAGATAACGAGTAGCGTCAATTGCATTTCGTTCCTCGGAAGACCAACCATCAGGTCGTCTCTGGATATAGCATCGATTGGATATCGGACTGTCCTGGGTGACTCTGCCCATGCCTGGACCCCGAGGGCATTTACGGAGTATGCGGATCGTATCATACGAAGCGGTGATTCTTGCGGTGGTCCGGATGTCGCATGACCGCTCAACGCCGTCATGCACCGCTACAGGGGACAACGTGATCCATACCTTCTCGATCGTAGCCGCCGATCCCGACAATGGATTGCTTGGCTCAGCCTCGGCAAGCTGCGCGTTGGCGGTCGGCGCCGCGGTGCCACACTGTCGTCAAGGGATGGGCGTGGTGAATGCCCAGCACTACTGCAATCAGCGCATCGCAGAGGAATTGCTCGGAAAGATATCCGATGGCCAGGAACCGGGCCAGGCGCTTCAGGCTGTTCTTGCGACCGATTCGGACGCTGCGAATCGCCAAATCATAGCGATTTCCCAAACGGGCATGAAGGCCGCATGGACAGGCCGCGCATGCGCCGTCCCACATGCCCATCTCGAAGGCATCCACTGCGTTGCAGCGGGCAATCGTCTGGTTTCGACATCCGTCGTAGCCGCGATGGTGTCCGCCTTCGATGGAACCCGGGCAAAGCCGTTTCCCGAACGGCTGCTGCTGGCACTGGAAGCAGGGAAACAGGAGGGAGGCGACTCGCTGGGATGCGAATCGGCGGCGCTGCTGGTGATTCCCAAGCGCAGACGGGAGACATGGCCCTTGAATACGGTGGATATCAGGGTTGATCATCATGTCGATCCGGTCTGCGAATTGCGGCGGATCTACAGGATCGCCGCAACCAGGAATAATGGCTTTCCAACCTGAGGATCAACGCTGCCAGAACCAGCGGTGCCTGACACCGCTTGCCGGAACGACGGATCCTACGTTCATTCGGATCAGCGGATCACCACGGCTACACCTGGCAGCAGCAGGTCGTAGAGATCAGCGATGTCCTGCTGGCGTAGGCGCAGACAGCCACGGCTACCACCTTTGCCCAGCCATTCAGTTGGATCGCTGCCGGTCCAGCCGTGGCAGCCGATGGAGCGGAAGCGGTGGTCAGGGCCAGGATCGAAGCCGAGCCAGTAACCGCCGAGCAGGTTGCCCGGACTGCGTGGTGGATGTACGGTTCCGCTCACGGGGTCGCGCCACTCCGGGTCCTTCGCCCGCACCGCCAACCGCGTCGTGCCAGTTGGCGTCGGCGAGCCGCCGGCGCCGATGCCCACCGGGCAGGCAAGGACGAGGATATCGCCGCGCCACACCAGCAGGCGGGTCGCGGCCAGGCGGACATCGAGGCGGAGCGGGACGCTCTTCGCATCGAGCACCGTGACACGCGCGCCTACCGCCAGACGTCGGGGATCGATGCCGGGGTTGAGTCGGACGAGCAGGTCGTAGGGGGTGCCGTGTCGGGCGGCGATGCGCGACAGGGTATCGCCGCGTTCGATGGTGCGCACGATTAAGCCGAGCGATTCACGATCAGGCACGCGCCAGCCGCCGATATGCAGTCGGCGGGCCAATGCATCGCCCTGGTCGGCGAGGGTGGCCTGCCGGTCAGGCGGTGCCGATGCCAATTCGCGGCTGACGCCCTGGAGCAGGGCGACGGCCCGCTCTGGATGCGCCTCGGCCAGTTGAACCGGTCCCTCGCTGGCGGCTAGGGCGGCAAGGATGCAGAAGAGAAGCATCTGGCGCACCCCCGTCCGTAACGAGCTTGGACGCCGGATCCACCACTGCTGCCCGGAATGACTACGCGTTTCAGCACAGGTGAGTCAGATTGGGCGCACGCAGGGCACTGAGGCAGCCACCTTCACCCGCTCAGCGGCAGACCGTAGATGTAGATCAGCGACAGGTAGATGCCGACCAGGATGAAGATCGTTCCGGTGACGCGCTGCGCCCACCAGGCGAAGCGCTGGATGGCATCGTAGGTGCGGCCCAACGAGCCGGCCGAAAAGGCGATGATGATGGCGACGACCACCACCGGAACCGCGGTGGCGATACCGTAGACCAGCGGGATGGCGACGGTGGAACCGCTCTTCACCGCCAGGGGGACCAGGCTGCCGAAGAACAGCGCGGCACTGACCGGGCAGAAGGACAGTGCGAACAGCACGCCGAGCAGCAGCGGCCACCACCAGCCGGTGCTGACCCGCTCCTGCAGTCCATCACCGGCGAGCGACAGCGACCACGGCAGTTCCAGCAGGCTGGTCAGCAGCATGCCGACGAGGATCAGGATCGGGCCGAGGATGGTGTTGAATCCGCCCTGCAGGAATTGCGAGAGGGCCGGCATCGAGGTCAGCCCCCAGACCGCCGCGACCGCGACGCCGAGGTAGGCGAGCGAGCGCCCGATGGTGTAGAGCAGGCCCGAGAGCAGCACCGCGCGCGGGCTGGCGACCTTGCGGCCGAGGAAACCGATGGCGGCGATGTTCGTCGCCATCGGACAGGGACTGATCGCGGTGAGGATGCCGAACCAGCCCGCCAGGCCGAGCGCCGTCAACCATTCCGTGCTCATGGTGCCGCCATGCGGAAGGCCTGCAGGTTCGCTTGCAGGTAGGCGGCAAAGTCCTCCGGTTCCTCATATCGGCTCCAGCATTCGTCGAGCCGCTTCCAGCGTGGAAATCTGCCGCCAACGTCCTCGGCCAGGACGACGGTGCGCACGGCGAGCGCGAAGTCGGTGACGAAATGGGCATGGGCCGGATCGTCGACATTGATCGAGCGTATCTCGACCGTTCCCGCGTCGGTATCGGGCTTCAAGGCCGCGCGGGTCAGTCGCTCGATGCTGTTGCAGGCGTCGCAGCGCTTGTTTCCGTGGAAGTAGAACGCCACCAGACGGGAGGCCGTGGCCGACGGCGCCACGGCGACCGAGGGCTGCACGCCGCCGGTCCGGGCGGTCTGCACGACCAGAGTGACCAGCGATACGGCGACGAAGGCGAGCAGCCCGTAGCGGAGGACCGGCTTGAACATCTCAGCTGGCCTTGGCCAGCGCGCTGCGAGCCGCCACCGCGACTGTGGCGATATTGGCCTCGTTGGCCGGCGTCTTGCCTTTCTCCATGCCCAGGTCGGACATGCGGATGTGGGCGGTGACAGCGATGCCGACGCGCTCGATGGTCTTCTTCGCGCAGTCGAGATGGCAGCCGTCGATGGCCAGGACCTTTCCGGCCGCCTTGGCGTTGGCGATGATCGGCGCGACGTCGCCGCCAAGACCGGCGAGGCAGTACATCTTGCCGACGCCGTCCTTGGTCAGCTTGCGGGCTGCCTGGTCGGAGACGGCGCCGCAATCGGAGCCTCCCGAGCAGGGGAAGATGAGGGTGGGGGCGGAGGAACATACACAGGCCATGGTGGGACTCCATGTCAGGCCGAGCGGGATGCCCAGCGGTTGGTTCAGGCGATCAGCTTCTTGATATCCTCGACGCTCGGCACCTTGCCGACGGATTTGACCTTGCCGTCGACCGCCAGGGCCGGCGTCATCATCACGCCGAACCCGGTGATCTGGTTGATGTCGGTGACCTTCACCAGCTCGTATTCGAGGCCGAGTTGTTTTGCGGCGGCCTCGGTCATCTCGGCCAGCTTTTTGCACTTGGGGCAGCCGGTGCCGAGGATCTGGAGCTTCTTCATGGGATTCCTTTCGATGGATTCAGGGGAAGAGGAGACCGAAGAACCACCCGGTG
Organism: Planctomycetota bacterium; assembly: GCA_022841245.1. Taxonomy (GTDB): domain Bacteria; phylum Planctomycetota; class UBA11346; order UBA11346; family UBA11346; genus UBA11346. The sequence continues at coordinate 25,534 of JALHRW010000004.1, read as the reverse complement.
AGGGTGGCCATCACTACGACCAGCGACACGAAGACGACGGTCTTCTGCGTGCCCATGATCGAGCGCAGCACCAGCATGCTGGGCAGCGACAGCGCCGGACCGGCGAGCAGCAGCGCCAGGGCCGGGCCCTTGCCCATGCCCGAGCCCATCAGGCCCTGCAGGATGGGGATCTCGGTCAGGGTGGCGAAGTACATGAATGCGCCGGCCAGCGACGAGATGAAGGCGGCGAGCAGGCCGTTGCCGCCGACCGCGGCGGAGATCCACGCCGACGGGATCAATCCCTCATGTCCGGGACGGCCGAGCAGGATGCCCGCGACCAGCACACCGCCGAGCAGCAGCGGCACGATCTGCTTGGTGAAGCCCCAGGTCTGGTCGAACCAGTCGCCCATCTCGCCGTCGCTGCGCGAAGCGAAAAAACCCAGGCCGATGGTGCCGATGCTGAAAGCCAACTCGTGCAGATCGGGGAGCACCAGGGCGGTGATCAGGACGCCAGCACCGATCAGAGTCGGTTTCCACCAGGCCATGCCATACCAGCGCACCAGCATGACGCCGAAGACGACGCTGAGCCCGCTGGTGATCCACCACTTCGCATTGTGGATCGCATCCCACCAACCGACCGACGCTTTCGACGGCGCCCAGTTGGCGAAGACCAGGATGGCGATCATGGCTGCGAAGAATGCGATGGTCTGACCCAGGGGGCGGCCCTCCTCGGCTTCAGCGGCCGGTGGAGTCGCGGCGGCGCGGGTGGCCTCCTCGCGGCGGTAGATGAGATGCATGATCGCACCGACGACGATGCTGAAGCCGACCGCGCCGACGACGCGCGCGAGGCCGAGTTCCATGCCCAGGATGCGGGCGGTAAGGATGATGGCGAGGACGTTGATCGCCGGCCCGGCGTACAGAAACGCCGCGGCGGGACCGAGGCCAGCGCCACGCTTATAGATGCCGGCGAAGAGCGGCAGCACGGTGCACGAGCACACCGCCAACACCGATCCCGACACCGAGGCCACGCCGTAGGCGACGAAGCGGTTGGCTCCGGGACCGAGGTAACGCATGACCGCGCCCTGGCTGACGAACACGCCGATCGCACCAGCGATGAATAGGGCTGGCACCACGCAGAGAGCCATGTGTTCCTGGGCGTACCACTTCACCAGGTGCAAACCCTCCATGATCGCGCCCTGGAAGCGCGCAGAGTCCGTTGGCAGGGCGTAACAGGCCGCGAAGATGGCGGCCAGGATCAGCAGCGGTTTGCCCTCGGATTTCCAGTCGGCACTCATGGCGTTGATTTCTTATTGGCAGAATAGCCAAATTGTGTCCGCGTGTGCGCAGGAGAGGCGGTGGTTCTGATGTTCGGTGAGTATGGATATGAAGATCCGTTTATCGAAATAACGGCGACGCAATCGAACATGGAGCCTGCGCGCGACATCACGGACAGCATGAGGATCCCACGAGCGCGGCACTATCAGGAGTTCTGCGGACTTCGCTGAGACAGGTGAACACCTTGAGAACACAGGGTGTGCGCAGGCGATGGAAGATTTTGTTCGCCCGGCGTTCGTTGACGAGCACGCCAGCCTGGACCAGGATCGACAGGTGTTTGCTGATGGTGGAGATGTCGAGTCCGACCTGATCTGTGAGATCGCACACGCAGCGTTCGCCATCGGCCAGGAGCATGACGATGTGCAGGCGGGCCGGGTGACCGAGCGCCTTGAAGATCTGCGCGTGGATACGGATGTCGGCGCTGACGCTATTCATGGCTATTTGGCATAATAGCAAAATAGATATGCGAAGCAAGGGTCAGCCTACCCGGCCACTGCGGCTGAGGACGCAACACGCGGCGCACCGCGCGGACGCAGGGCCACCAGCGCCACCAATCCCAGCATGCCCAGTCCGATCGACAGCCACAGCGCGCCGATACCCCAGTGCTCCATCGCTACGCCGAAGGCGAAGGGGGCTGCGGCCTGACTGATCCGGGCTGGCACCATCAGCCAGCCCTGGCGGGCGCCATAGCCGTGGGCGCCGAAGATGACCAGCGGCAGAGTGCCCTTGGCGATGGTGAGGATGCCGTTGCCAGCGCCGTGCAGGAGGGTGAAGGCGAAGCCAGCGGGAGCGCCGAGAGCGAGCAGGATCAGTCCGCCGAGCGGATGCGCCGTCGCAGCCAATCTGGCCGAGAGGAGCGGATGCACCCGGCGCAACCAGCCGAACTCGAGGATGCGCGCCCCTACCTGCGCCGGCCCGACCAGGGCGGCGGCGGTGACGGCAGAAGCAGCACCGAGGCCGGCAATCTGCAGCAGCAGCGGCAGATGCGCGGCCATCGCCGTGCTGGTGAACCAGGTCACGGCAAAGGCGATGGCGAGCAGCGCGGCGGCCCAGGCGGTACCACCGGCACCATCCTCGGCCGACCCGACGGTCGGCGGCGGCAGCGGTGGCCCAGGTTGCGGCAGGCGCAGGTGGATAGGCAGGCAGACCAGCAGCTGCAGTCCCGCCCAGGCCACGCAGGCGCCACGCCATCCGACGGCGTGCTCCAGCCAGGCGGTGAACGGCCAGGCGACGGTGCTGGCGAAGCCGGCGATCAGGGTGATGCCGGTGATCGGACCGCGCGCTTCGCTTCCATGCAGACGGACGAGGGTGGCGAAGGCGGCCTCATAGAGCCCGCAACCCATGGCCAGGCCGAGCACGGCCCATCCTGCGAAATACAGCACCGGACCGTTGGCCATCGCCAGCATGACCAAGCCGCAGGCGAACACCGGACTGACCGCAGCGAGCAGGCCGCGGCCGCCGTGGTGATCGATCCAGCGGCCGGCGGCCGGCCCAAGAAACGCGGCGATGCCCAGGGCCAGCGACAGGCCGGCGAAGGGCATCGCCGGCGCCATGCCCAGGTCGCGGGCCATCGCCGGTGCCAGCACCGCTGGCAGGTAGTAGGTCGAACCCCACGCCAGCGTCTGGGCGATGCCGAGGCCGATGATCGTGCGGGTGCGCCGGTCCGGCCCGCGCATCGGCGCTCAGCAGCAGCCGGGAGCGCAGCAGGCGCCGGGCTTCACCGCCGCGATGTCCATGCTGGTGATGTAGTCGACCGGCGAGCCGCCGGCCGGCAATCCGGCACGTACCTGCTGGTACAGCGGATCGTCGCCCGTGATCAGGGTCTCGACGTAGGCCGACTTGGGCGTCAGCACCGCCTTCACCAGGCCCGCCTCGCGCATCATCCGCTTGAGCTCGTCGACCAGCGAGGCTCCGGCGATGCAGCCGACGTAGGTGTTGATCGCCGTGGCCACCGCTTCGGGCAGCGGCTTGAGCAGCACGATATCGCTCACCGCCACCCGGCCGCCCGGCTTCAGCACACGGGCGATTTCGCGCCACACCTGCGGCTTGTCAGGCGAGAGGTTGATCACGCAGTTGGAGATGACCACGTCGACCGAGGCGTCGGCGACCGGCAGGTGCTCGATCTCGCCCATGCGGAACTCGACGTTGGCCAAGCCCGTGCGCTGGGTGTATCCGGCGATGTTGCCACGCGCCTTGGCCAGCATGTCGGGCGTCATGTCGACGCCGATCACGCGACCGGTGGCGCCGACCTTGGGACCGCAGAGGAAGGCGTCGAAGCCGGCTCCGCTGCCCAGGTCGAGGACCACCTCGCCCGCCTTGAGCGCCGCGATGGCTCCCGGGTTGCCGCAGGACAGGCCGAGATTGGCGCCGTCCGGCAGGATGCGCTGCAGCTCTGCGGCATCGTAACCGATGGCCGATGCCAGCGCGGTGGGATCGGCTGCCGGGGCGCAGCAGCCGTTGGTGGACGGGCCGCAGCAGGACGAGCCGGCGCGGGCCATGGCGCCGTACTGCTCGCGGACGGTGGTGCGGATGTCGATCTTGGTCATGGCAGGCTCCCAGGCAGGCGTGAGACGAAATCGCGGATCTGATCACGCACGCGGCGGTAGTGGTTCAGCGCGTCCTCAGGCGTCGCGGCGGACTTCTCCAGTTCGGGCGGATCCTCGAAACCGACGTGCACGACCTTGGTGGTTCCGCCAGGAAAGATCGGACAGGTCTCGTGGGCATGGCCGCAGACGGTGATGACGAGGTCGAGCTGCACGCCGGCGTCGAGCACGCTCTTCAAGGTCTTGGAGGTCTGATGGATGGTCGGGTCGATGCCGACCTCCTTCATCACCTGGACCATCTTCGGGTTCAGGCCCTTGGCGATGGTGCCGGCGGAGTAGGCCTCGTAGAGGTCTGACTTCATGGCTCGGGCCCACGCTTCGCCCATCTGGGAGCGGCACGAATTCCCGGTGCAGAGGAAGAGGATCTTCTGTCTCATGGATTGTCTTTCGGGGGTGTAGTGCACGCAGGGCACGGCGCAGCACCAGAGATGGTCGCCGGATCGTCGGGCCACCAGCGGCGCTTGAGCCAGAATGCCACGCTGACCAGGGCGATCAGCGCCGGGACCTCGGCGAGGGGGCCGATCACGGCGGCGAAGGCCGCGCCATGGGCGATGCCGAAAGTCGCCAGGGCGACGGCGATGGCCAATTCGAAGTTGTTGCCCGCTGAAGTGAACGACAGGGTCGCGCTGACCGCGTAGTTGGCGCCGGCCTTGCGCGCCATCCAGAACGAGGCCAGGAACATGATCGCGAAGTAGAGCAGCAGGGGGACGGCGATGCGCACCACGTCCAGCGGTTTGGCGATGATCTGCTCGCCCTGCAGCGAGAACATGACCACGATGGTGAACAGCAGCGCGATCAGGGTGATCGGGCTGATCTTGGGGATGAAGCGTTCATGGTACCAGGCCTTGCCTTTGGCCTTCACCAGGGCGAAGCGGGTGAGCATGCCGGCGAGGAACGGGATGCCGAGGTAGATGAACACCGACAGGGCGATGTCTGCCATGGTGATGTTGACCGAAACGCCCTGGACGCCGAACCATTGCGGGGCCACCAGCAGGAAGAACCAGGCATAGACCGCGAAGAACAGCACCTGGAAGATGGCGTTGAAGGCGACCAGGCCGGCGCAGTACTCGCTGTCGCCCTTGGCCAGGTCGTTCCACACGATGACCATGGCGATGCAGCGTGCGAGGCCGACCAGGATGAGACCCTGCATGAACTCCGGCCGGTCGGACAGGAAGATCAGCGCCAGGGCGAACATCAGCACCGGCACGACGACCCAGTTCTGCACCAGCGACAGGCCCAGCACCTTCCAGTCGGTGAAGACGCGATGCATCTCCTCGTAGCGCACCTTCGCCAGCGGCGGATACATCATCAGGATCAACCCGATGGCGATGGGGATCGAGGTCGTGCCGGCCGAGAGGCCATTGATCGCCTGGCCGATCTGCGGTGCGACATGGCCAAGCGCCAGGCCGAGGCCCATGGCGAGGAAGATCCACAGGGTCAGGTAGCGGTCGAGGAAGGAGAGGCGGGGCTGGTCTGACATGAGATGTTCGTTGATTGACGATGGGGGAATCACAGACCGGCGATCAGCACCTTCAGGCGCTTCAGCCGGGCGGCATCGACGCAGTAGCACACCCGTGGACCGTCGATCTCGCCCTGGATCAACCCGGCTTCCTGCAGCTGCTTCAGGTGCTGGGAAACGGTGGATTGCGCCAACGGGATTTCCTCGACGATGTCCCCGCAGATGCACGCATTCCGCTCGACCAGGATCTTGAGGATGCGCACCCGCGCCGGATGGGCGAGAGCCTTCGCCAGGTCGGCCAGTTCCTGTTCGTCGTCTCCCAACGGAGTCGCCGAGCGTCTGGGAGCGCAGGAGGACGGCGTGCATGCTTTATCGGTCATCGTAGATGAACGATATAATAACGGTTCCTCTGTCAACGCCAGACGGCGTGACGTTCCATGAGGGAAGCTTCGCCAGCGCCCTGGCGACCGGTGGTGATCGCGGTCGTCGTCGCTGCCCCAGGCGGACGCTGCGGTGCGGCTGACGCGGTGAATACCACAGAAGCGGGCTTCACCCCATGGCCAACAGCCTACTGCATCTGCACAATCACGCATGACACTCAACCCGCCAATCCAGCCCCAGAATCCATCCAAGACGGTTCCTGGTCCTCTTGTCGAGGCGTCGGACATCGTGAACACCACGCCGGTCGAAGACATCGCGCGCGAGGCGTATAATCGCTATGTCGAGCAGGGTTCGGTTCCCGGCAATGATGTGCGTCATTGGTTGGAGGCCGAGGCCGAGATCCGCACCAGGCCGGAGAGCCGAGGGAACAACGGAGGTGTGCTGCCCCGCTCCCACGTCGTGTAGAGGACAGGCCCGACAACGGCATCCAGGTGCAACCGGTCGATGCATCCCCACATCCGCTGTTATGCTTGGCCATGTTCGGCCTTGGCGGCTGGGAGATGCTCATCATCCTTCTCGTTGCCCTGATGCTGTTCGTCCGCCGCCTGCCCGAGATCATGCGTGACTGGGCAGCAGTGCGCGCGAGTTCAAGAAGGGCATGTCGGAGGAGGCCAGCAAGCCGCCGACGATCTGAAGCCGAGCGCTCGTTGATGTATTGACCTGATCCGATCCGTCGCACCTACCGTCCATCCGGGCCATGGTGCAACGGGCGGGGCTGGCCTGGAAACGGGCCCGCCTCCCATGACGCCTGCATCCCGCAGGCCGAGGAAAGGACCACCCAGATGTACCTCCGCGTGTCGATTACCGACCGCTGCAACCTGCGTTGCACCTATTGCCTACCCGAGGACGCGCGTTTCGCGCCGTCCCGTGCAACGCCCGACGAACTCGATCGGCTCATGGCTGCGGTCTGCGCTGCTGTGCCCGTGACCAAGATCCGGCTGACTGGTGGCGAGCCCACGCTCTGCCCGACGCTGCCCCAGCACATCCGCACCGCCGCCTGGCTGGTGCCCACGGTCGGCCTGACCACCAATGGCGTGGTGCTGGAACGCCTGCTGCCGGAACTGCGCGAAGCGGGGCTGAACCGGCTCAACATCAGCCTGGATGCCGCCGATGCCGAGGGGTTCCGCCGCTCCACTCGTCACGATCGTTTCGCTGCCGTGCTGGCCTCGATGCGCGCCGCCAAGCACCAAGGCTTCGTTCCGCTGAAGATCAATGCCGTGGCTACCGTGGACACCGATCCGGCCTCCCTCGCCCGCCTGGCGATAGCCGAAGGCGTGCACCTGCGCTTCATCGAACTCATGGACATCGGCGTCGCTCATGCTGACTGGCGCAGCCGTCATATCCCGGCCATCGCCCTGCGGGAGCGCATCGAACAGGAGGGCCTCGCCATCACCGAGTCGCCGGATCGCGACGAGCCGACCAGCCGCGTGTGGACCGTGGATGGCGTCGATCCGGCTGCGACCACCCTTGGCTTCATCACCACCGTCACCAGTCCGTTCTGCGCCACATGCGATCGGATCCGGCTGACCAGTCAGGGCCGGCTGCACACCTGCCTGTTCGACGAGCAGGGTGTCGACCTGCTGCCGCTCCTGCGCGGCGAGGACCTGACCGGACTGGACGCCGCCATCCGCCGGGCCGTCGCCGCCAAGGCCCCGCCGCCGCGCTTCGAGCGCTCTGGCGTCATGGCCAGCATCGGCGGCTAGGCGCATTCAGCGCCAGGTCGCGAGATCCTCTGGGGTATCGAGGTCGCTGAAGGCAGCCGCGCTGGCGAAGCGCACCTGCGCGGCGTTCAGCCGTTCCCACAGCCGATGCACGCCACCTTCTCCGCGGTCGAGCGCGGCTGACACCTCGCTCGCCAAGTCGGGAGCGACCACCGCGCACAGCGGCTGCATGCGGTCAGTCCAGGCGACGGCGAGGCGGCCGTCCCAGGCGCTGATCAGCTGGCGCAGGTCGGCGGATCCGAGACAGGGCATGTCGCCGGCGACCAGGCAGACCGCGGCCGGGGCCAGCGCCAGCATGGCGGCCTCGATGCCGGCCAGCGGTCCCAGACCTGGCCGCAGATCGGGGATCACGCGCAGTCCGGCGTAGGGGGTCGCATCGTTGGCGACGATCACCACGGGGGAGCATCCGGCTTCGTGCAGGGCCGCTGCCAGGCGCTGCGCGGAGCTGGTGCCGTCGTGCAGACGGATAGCCGCCTTGTGCGGGTTGCCCATGCGGCTGCCGCGTCCTCCAGCGATGATGGCGCCTGCGATCTGCATGTCGGGAGGATCGGCGGTGCGCGGCGGTCATCAATCGCGTGCTTATTCCGGGTGTGTTCGGGGGGCTTGCCGGACCCGCCAGCAACCGCGACCATGAGCGGAACGCCAGCAGAAAGCAGCACATGCGCCGACTCATTCCGTCCGCCTCGGACCCCTTCAAGCACCCGCTGAACGGCCAGCAGGTGTGGACGCGCGGCTGTTGGCCGGCTTCCTGGGTCGATTGCCCGGCATCGGGCGAGGTCGCGTTGTTCCGCCGTCGCTTCGCCTGGCCAGGCGGCGTCCTGCGCATCCATCTGAGCGCCGATCAGCGCTATCAGGCGTTCATCGACGGCGAGCACATCGGTCGCGGGCCCGAGCGCGGCGATCTCGGCCAATGGCACTACGAGAGTCACGACCTCGACCTGCCGGCCGGCGAGCATCTGCTGGTCGCGCGAGTGTGGTGCCTGGCCGAGGCGCCGTTCGCGCAGCTCACCCAGCGCCTGGGCTGGCTGTGCGCCGCCGAGGGGGTGGCGAAGGAACTGCTCAACACCGGTTCGGCCGGGTGGGAGTGCCGTCCCGAGCGTGCCTGGCGTTCGATCGAGCGCGGCGTCGCCTGGGGCTGCGGCAGCAAGGTCGAGGTCACCGTCGATCAGGATCTGCTCGACGGACCTCGTGGCGGTGGCTTGGGTTGGGTGCCGGTTCGCGTTCTCGGTGCGGCCAACGTGCGCTGGCATGGGCGGGAGGCCGGGCAGCGCGGTACGTATCAATTGACGCCCGCGACCTTGCCGCCGCAGGAGGAGGTGGTCATGCGGGGCGCCCGGGTGCGCCACATCTCCACCGCCGCGATCGACGCCCCGGTGCGCTCGGCCGACCACCTGTCCGCGGAGACGGCAGCGTGGCAGTCCGTGCTCGACGGCACCGGCCGGCTCGAGCTGCCGCCCGGCACGCGACGGCTGGTGCTGCTCGACCTGGGGCACTACCGCTGCGCCTATCCCGAAGTGACCGCCTCGGGAACCGGCAGGATCCGCGCGGAATGGTCCGAGGCCCTGTTCACCCTGCCCGATGGCGATCGCAAGTCTGACCGTGCCGCGATCGAGGGATTGTGGTTCCGCGGCGTCGGCGACACCTTCGTCTTCACCGGGCCCGCCGGCACCGCGTCCACCCTGTGGTGGGAATCCGGCCGCTTCGTCCGCCTGCTGGTCGAGTCCGGCGAACGGCCGCTGGTGGTGCAGGGGCTGGCCTGGCGCGAGACCGGCTACCCGCTGCGCGTCGAGGCAGCCTGGGCGAGCGGCGATGCCGGCTTCGACTCCAGCAGCGATCTGATGGTGCGGGTACTGCGCCGCTGCGCGCACGAGGCCTTCATGGACTGCCCGTACTACGAGCAGCTGCAATACATCGGCGACACCCGCCTCGAATGCCTGGCCATGCGCTCGCTGACCCGCGACCACCGCCTGGCCGACAAGGCGCTGTCCTCGTTCGCCTGGTCGCTCGACTACCGCGGCCTGCTGTGCAGCCGCTACCCCTCGCGCCACGAGCAGAACATCCCGACCTTCAGCATGCTGTGGATCGGCATGCTGCACGACGTCCTGCTGTACGGCGATCCGGCGCTGGTGCGGGCCCATCTCGGCTGCATGCGGTCGGTGCGCGAGACGGCGCGGGCGCGGGTCGGCGCCGATGGCGTGGTGGCCAGCGAACCAGGCTGGAACTTCGTCGACTGGGTGCCGAGCTGGCGTGACGGCGAGCCGCCCGGGGCCGAGACCGGCGGTTCGTCGGTGGTGGCCTGGCTGCTGGCCTGCGCACTGATGCAGTCGGCCGAGCTGGAGGACTGGGCCGGCGAGCCGGCGCTGGCCGAGCGCGATCGCGCCACCGCCCGCCGCATCGCCGCCGGCTGCGAAGCCTGCTGGGACGACACACGTTCGCTGTACCGCGACCTCGCCGGCGCATCGACCTACAGCGAGCATGCGCAGGTCATGGCCCTGCTCTCCGGCTTGCTGCCGGCGGAACGTGCAGCGCGCATGCTCGACCGTCTCGCATCCGACCCCGACCTGGCCCGTACCACCGTCTACTTCAGCCATTACCTGTTCGAGGTCGCCGCCCGCTTCCGTCGTCCCGAATTGATGCTGCCGCGGCTCTCCTTCTGGAGCGGGCTCGCCGGGCAGGGTTTTACCACCGTGCCTGAGGCGCCCGAGCCCAGCCGCAGCGACTGCCATGCCTGGGGCGCCCATCCGCTCTATCATCGCCTCGCGTCGATCCTCGGCATCCGTCCGGCGGCGCCCGGTTTCACGGCGGTACGCATCGCGCCCATGCTCGGTACGCTGGAGCATGCCTCCGGCACCTGGCCGCATCCGCTCGGCGACATCCGGGTGGAAGTACGCGGTGCGCACGGCCGGGTCACCCTGCCGCCCGGCCTGCCCGGCACCCTGGTGCTCGCCGGGGTCGAGCGGGCGATCAGTGGTACGCTGATCTGGTAGCGCTCAGCCGGGCAGCCGGCCGCTGGCCCGCAGGTGGGCGACCATGCGCTGGTCGGCCTCGGCGATGTGCGACAGCAGCCAGTCTTCGAGGAACGCGAGCACCGTCGCCGCCTCGACATGCCGGCCATCGAGATGGTCGTTGCGGTAGCCCATGAGGATGCCGCGAGCGCGGTGGTGCTCCTGGCGGTGGTCCTCCAGGCCGGGATAGGCGCTGCCTTCCATCAGCGATTCCTCGCGGGCGAAGTGGCGTTCGGCATAGGCGGCGAGTGTCGCCACGCTGCTGCCGTCGGTATCGATTCGGCCGCCGCCGATGGCGGCACGCAGCCCGCCGATCAGCGCGAAGACCTCGGCGTGGTCATCGTCGAGTTCGCGGATGCCGGTCTCCGGAGGCACCAGCACCGGCCTGGGCTGCCACGGTGCGGAGGCGGTGAGCGGATAGATCTCGCCCTCCTCGCGCTTGACCAGGCGGAAGAGGGCGGCGTGCAGCACCGACCAGGCCGAGGCGAAGCTGCGGGTGTTGTGTTCGATGATCCCAGGCCGGGCCCAATGACTGGTGAAATCCCGGGTGGCGGCGGCCAGGGACTCGGCCTCGCGACGGCGCGCCTGGCCGGCCAGGCGCACGGCGGAGCCGTCGGGGGCGGCGCAGAGTTCGCTGAGGATGGGGTCCTCGTGCGCGAAATGCTCGCTCAGGCGGGTCGAGAACATGAGGACGGCACGGCGCAGCCGCTCGGCCGCCGGAGCCGACAGCGGTTCCAGCGGCTCGATCGAGGCGGCGAGGGTACCGAGGGCGAGGTGTTCGCGGTGCAGTTCGGCGAGATCGGTCATGGTACCTCCGGAGTGGAGACGATGGGTGAACGGACGAGACGTATACCGTCGGGGGTACGCATGAGGGTGTCGAGCCAGGCTTTGCCAGCCCAACGGTAGCGGATCTGGATGGCGCGGGCGCCGTTGTCCAAGGCCAGGCGGGCCTGGGCCAGTCCGGCAACGCCAGCATGGGACGATGCGGTCCCCTTGATCAGCACCGCGTCGATTTCGGTCAGCTCTTCGAGATCCGCGAACAGCGCCGCCAGCGTCGCCGGATCGAGATCCGCGGTGGTCAGCGGGCTCATGTCCGCCTCTTCGGCATGATCAGCACGGCATTGCGCGGCGCAGGACAGACATGGTGGCAGATGCCGCAACCGGTGCAGGCGTCGGGCACCACCTGTGGCCGGCTGCCGGTCAGGCGGATGGCGCCGTCGATCGGGCAGCGTTCGCTGCAAGTCGAGCAGGTGGTGCCCTGATGCGCGAGGCAGTCGACGGTGGAGATGCGCGCCAGGCCGATGGCCGGCACCGGCGTCTCCGGCGTCCGCCGCAGCACCGCCGGGGCGCAGGCGGTGATGCACGGCGTGTCGGTGCACATCAGGCAGGGCTGCACGGTGGGATCGATGATCGGCGTGCCGGCAGCGGCGCGCAGCCGGTCAGGTGCCAGCCGGATGGCCTGGTGCGGGCAGGCGCGGATGCAGTCGCCGCAGCGGGTGCAGCCGGCGAGGAAGTCGGCTTCGGCGACGGCGCCGGGCGGGCGCAGGACGGGGAAGGCCGGTCGTGGCGCTGCGGCCGCAGGGGTTGCCGGCTGGCGCAGGAACCCGCCGGTGATGAAGGCGCGGCGGCTCAGCGCCCGGGCATCATCGCTCGGCGTGGCGGCGGTGTGGCCGAGGAGGTTCGCGAACCAGCTCATGTCCGCGCCTGCGGCTGGAGCCGCGCCCGGACGGCGTCGGCCTGGGCGGTGGCCGCGACGCGGATGCCGGCGGCGCCCTCGATCGGGCAGACGAACTCGCAGGTGCCGCAGCCGACGCACTTCCCGGCATCGACGCCTGGCATGGGGATGGCCTGACCATTGGGGGCGAAGGCCAGCTTGAGGGTGATGGCTTTGCCCTCCACCGGGCAGTGCTCCCAGCACACCCGGCATTCGCCGCCGCCGGACCATGGGATGCAGCGGTGGTGATCGTGCACCGCCACGCCCATCGGAGTGCGGAACTTCTCCGCCAGTTCGACCAGCGGGATGGCGTGGGTGGGGCAGACCTCGGCGCAGGCGTTGCAGCCGTGTTCGCACGGACCCTGGCGCGGGACCAGACGCGGGGCGAACAGGCCGGGCAGGCCGTCGTCGAACAGGGCGGGAACCAGCCCGTGGGTCGGGCAGGCCTGGACGCAGGCGCCGCAGCGGACGCAGGCATCAAGGAAGCGCCGATCATCGCTGACCCCCGGGGGGCGGATGCCGTGCGGATCGGGCGTGCCCGTGCTGATGCGACCGACCAGCGGCAGCGCCGCTCCAACGATGCCGGCGGCGAGCAGGCCGCGCCGGGTGATGTCGGGACCGTCGCGCGGGATCGACGGAGCCGGACGCAGCCGGGCGGCGCCGCTCGGGCAGACATCGAGGCAGGACATGCAGGCGGTGCAGGCGCTGGGGATCAGCCTACCCTCGGGGGTGAAGGCGCCGAGATGGCAGCGGTCGACGCAGGCGCGGCAGGATCCGCAGGTCGTCCCGGGCAGCCGACGGATCAGCGACCAGCGCGCCAGCAGGCCGAGGGCGGCCCCGGTCGGGCACAGGCTCCGGCACCAGAAGCGCGGCATGGCCAGTTCGGCGAGGAGGATGCCGCCGAGCACCGCGGCGCTGAGCCAGCCCCAGGGGTAGGTGTGACCGACCTGACGCACCGGCGCGCCGATGAAACGGTAGTCGTCGATGAATCCCGGGGCCGGTTCGCGTTCGGCCTGACGTCCGGCGTCGTGCCAGCGCTGGCCGAGTTGGCTGCTCCACGGTCCGAGCGCAGTGGCCACCGCCCGCTCGCCGATCGCCAGCGGCTCCAGCACGCCGAGCAGCGGGCTGCCCAGCGCGGTGGCCAGCAGCAGGATGATGAGCAGCATCAGTGGCCACCGGCCCATGCATCCGAGCCAGCCCGTGGTACGGACATTCAGCGAGCGCTGTACGCGGTGCAGCAGGGGGGCACCAATCCGCCGCACCACATCCATCGCCGTACCCAGCGGACAGATCCAACCGCAGAAGGCGCGGCCGAACAGCAGGGCGAAGGCGATGGCGGCCAATCCCCACAGCACCACCGCCACGGTGGCGGTGCCGGCGACGATGGCGAGCAGCGGAACCAGCGGATCGAGACGGAACGGCAGCCAGGCGATGCCGGGCACGGCGTAGGCGCGCTCGGCCGAGGTCGCGGTGGCGACGATCAGCGCGACGAACCCCGCCAGGCACAGCAGCTGCACCGTGCGGCGCCACACGCTCCAGCGCCGCCACCAGGGTGCCGCGGCGCAGGTCATGCTACTTGCCGGTCGTCTCACCGGCCCACGGCGGCGGGCTGGGATCGTCGAAGCGCGCCTGCTCCAGCACCGCGCTGGGCGCGTGGCATTGCGTGCAGTTCACCCGCCAGGGATGCGATGAGCGCAACCCGGTGAGGCCGAGCGTGCCATGGCAGCTGGTGCAGTTTTCACGCATGCTGGTGGCGTGCGGGATGGTCGGCGGAGCGCCGATATAGGCGCGGCTGCCGCGGCCGGACGAGACCACGCCGACGAACTCGTTCTTCACCTCCAGGCCCGGGCTGTTTCCGGGCGTCTCGCTCACCACCGGGGCGTGGCATTGCGTGCAGTTGGTGTAGCGCTGGTGGCTGATCTTCGGCGCGATCAGCGTGCCGATGACCTTGCCCTCGCCGTGGCACTGGTAGCAGCTGCTGACGTCGTTGGCGTCGACCGGATGCGGGATGCTCGGCGGAGCGCCGCTGTACGCCCGGCGGGCGGCCCGTCGCGCCACCGCCTCGGCCCGCAGCTTGGGATCGAAGACCACCGCATCCATCAACGCTGGACCCTGGCCGACCAAGGTGTCCAGACTGCTGGTGTAGGCGCGGTTCGGACCACGCGCCTTGCCGTCCATGTCGCGGTAGTGGACGGCTGGCAGGGCGGCGCTGAGCCGATCGCCCGGCTCTTCGGCCGCCGGCTGCCATCCGGGCGTGGGATGGCCGAAGCCGACCACCATGCCGACCAGCGCGACAGCGACGACGCCCAGGGCGCCGATCGCCAGGATCTTGGACGGGACGACCATGTTCAGGCCTTCCGCAGCCGCACAGCGCACTTCTTGAAGTCGGGCTGCTTGGAGAAGGGATCGTGGTAGTCCTTGGTCACCAGGTTGATCTGCAGGCGCTCATCGAAGAACGGCACGAAGCAGCTGCCCTTGGGCGGCTGGCCGCGGCCCTTGATCCAGGCCGGCAGGGTCAGCGCGCCGCGTCGCGATTCGACCGTCACCTTGTCGCCGCTCCTGACGCCCATCGCGGCAGCGTCGTCGGGATGGATCTCGATGTAGGCATGCGGCATCGAGCGCTGCAGCGGCGGCACGCGCATGGTCATGGTGCCGGAATGCCAGTGTTCGAGCACGCGACCGGTGCACAGCCAGAACGGATACTCGGCATCGGGCTCCTCCGGCGCCGCCTCGTACGGATGCCACCAGATGAAGGCCTTGTCATCCTTGGTGTTCGAGTGGTAGAACTGCAGGCCGGCGCCGGGTTTGACGTAGGGATCCTTGCCCTCGACGAAGCGCCACAGCGTCTCCTCCCAGTTGCCCGGCGTCTTCTCCACCACCGGCCAGCGCAGGCCATGCGCCTTGGCGTAGACGGCGTAGGGCGCCAGGTCCTTGTGTTTGATCTTGGTGAAGGGCCGGTACTCCTCGAACAGCCGTTCGTCCACGTTGACGTCGTAGTAGTGCGCGAAATCCCAGGCCGGGACCAGCGAGCCGTCGGCCTGCTTCAGCGCCTTGGCGAAGATCCATTCGCCATCCCTGTCCTTCATGCCGGGGAAGCCGGCGTCGAACATCGCCTTGGAGACCGCCAGCACCTGCCAGGCGTCAGGGCGGGCCTGGCCGGGCGGCTCGACCATCTTGAACCACTGCTGCTGCTTGCGCTCGGCGTTGCCGTACATGCCGTTCTTCTCGACGTACATCGCCGAGGGCAGGACGAGATCGGCCAGCGCCGTGGTCGCGGTCGGATAGACGTCGCTGACGATGAGGAACTTGCCCTTCCGCTCCTTCTTGGCCAGGAACAGCTTGTTCTGGTGCGGCAGGGTCTGGCCGGGATTGGTCACCTGGACCCAGATGGTGTCGATCGCGCCGCCATCCGTGCAGAACTCCTCCCACATCTTCACCGTGTGGAAGCCGATCTTGTCCGAGATGCGGCCCTTGGGCAGGTGCCACAGGTCCTCGGTGACCTCGCGGTAGTGCGGGTTGAGCACCGGCAGATGGCCGGGCAGCAGGTGGGCGAAGGTGCCGACCTCGCGCGCGGTGCCGCAGGCGCTGGGCTGGCCGGTGAGCGAGAACGCGCTGGCGCCCGGCTTGCCCCACTGGCCGCTCAGGTGGTGGATCGAATGCAGCAGCGAGTTCATCGCCGTGCCGCGGGTGTGCTGGTTCGGCCCCATGCACCACCACGACAGCACGCGCTCGTTCGGGTCCGCCATCTTCTCCGCCATCAGCCGGATCAGCGAGGCCGGGACGCCGCTGATCTCCTCGACCTTCTCGGGGGTGTAGAACTCCAGGTTCTTCACGTACTCCTCGCGGGTGATGTCCTTGCCGTTGAGGTTCTTCGGATGGATCGCCTCGGCATCGTAGATATCGCGCTTGGTTGGATCCGGCGCGTATTCCGCGACCCGCTGGCGCAGGCGGAAGAACTTGTCGACCCACGGCTTGTCGAGGAAGCCGGCCTTGACCAGCAGATGGGCGATGCCGTTGGCGATCGCGAGGTCGCTGTTCGGCTTGAAGAAGGCGACGTGGTCGGCCTGCTCGCTGGAGCGGGTGCGCCGCGTGGTCAGGTCGATGTAGAGCACCTTGTCGCCCTTGAGCCGGCGGTCCATGACGCGCGAGAACAGCACCGGATGCATCTCGGCCGGATTGTTGCCCCAGTCGATCAGCACGGTGCAGTGGTCGAGATCGTCGTAGCAGCCGGCCGGCTCGTCGACACCGTAGGTGGCGTTGAAACCGGCGGCGGCGCTGGCCATGCACAGGCGGGCGTTGGGGTCGATGTGGTTGTGGCCCAGGCCGCCCTTCACGAACTTGTTGGCGACGTAGCCCTCGGGGATGGTCCACTGGCCGGAGCCGTACATGGCGAACTTGGCCGGCGCGGCGGAGATGCGGTCGCGGATGATGGCGATCGCCTCCTCCCACGAGATCGGCACCAGCTTGCCATCGACCCGCTTCTGCGGCACGGTCAGGCGGTCCTGGCCGTAGAGGATGAGCCCGACGTGGTAGCCCTTGACGCAGCACAGCCCCTTGTTGACCGAGGCCTCCTTGTCGGCCTGCATGGCGACGATCCTGCCGTCCTTGGCCCCCAGCAGCACGCCGCAGCCGGTGCCGCAGAAGCGGCACGGCGCCTTGTCCCAGCGGATGCCGTCGGCGGCCGGGGTGTCGCCCTCGGCGGCCGACCCCAGCTGCGGCAGGATCATGGCGGCGGCCGCTGCCATGGCCGAGGTCTTGAGGAAGGCGCGGCGGTCGAGGTCGTTCATGGGCTTCCTAGAGGTAGTTGGCGGCGGCGCCGGCAGGCAGCGCCTCGTCGTCGAGGTAGGCGCGGACCAGGGTCACCAGGCGGATGCCTGGCAGGTCGCGCAGCCAATCGAAGGCGACGGTGTCATCGAGGACCGAGGCCGTGTCGAGGACGATGGCGTGGCGCGTACCGTTCGCCGGCCCGATGGTGAAACGCGTGTCGGCGGCGATGAGGCGCAAGGCCTCGCTGCCGGTGGCGTCATCGGCGACGTCGAGGACGAGGCTGCTGATGGACATGCTGCCAACATCCACATGCGGGCCCGCAATGCCTTGATCTGGATCAAGCCCGCCTTGGCGAGTTGATCCAGATCAAGGTGTCCGTGGGGCCGATCTCCATCATGCCGGCGTCGGAGTCCCCATGTCAGCACGCATCAGCGTCATCGGCATCGCCGTCGCCCTCCTCGTCGTGGCCGTATTCGCCGCCGAAGTCGCCGATCAGCCGGTCGCCGCCGCGTCCTCTGCGCGCCATCCGGTGGTGGTGAACCGCAATTCCGCACCGCGCGTGCTCAGCGGCGCCATCGATCGTGCCGGCCAACCAGCGACCATCGCCTGCGGGACTTGCCATGCGGTGCGGCCGCCTGATCCGCAGAACCGCTCCGGCGCCGACCTCGACCAGTTCCACCAGGGCCTGAACATCGTCCATGGCACGAACACCTGCCTGTCCTGCCATGATGCCGGCAACTATGATGGGCTGAAGCTGGCTGACGGCCGCAAGGTCGCCTTCGAGGACTCGATCACCCTGTGCAGCCAATGCCATGGGCCGCAACGGCGTGACTATGACCACGGTGCGCACGGCGGGATGAACGGCTACTGGGACCTCTCGCGCGGCGGGCGGGTGCGCAACACCTGCGTCGACTGCCACGATCCCCACGTGCCGAAATACCAGCCGGCCGTCCCGATGCCGCGCCCGCGCGATCGCTTCCAGGCAGGAGCCGCCCATGAGTGACCTCACCCGCCGTACAGTGCTGAAGGCGGCTGGTGCGACCCTCGGCGCCACCGCCTTCGCCGCCGCCATCGCACCGCTGACCCAGTGGAAGCCGGCGGAGTCGGTCGACGAGTTCCTGCGCCGCCACTACAAGGAGCTGACGCCCGAGGATCTGGCCGCGATCTGCCGCCGGGTCGAGGCTGATGCGAAGACGACGCATGGCATCGACGTGCATGTCGCCGCTCCGCCGCCGCAGCCCGGGGTGCAGTTCGGCTATGCCTTGAATCTCTCGGTGTGCGTGGGCTGCCGGCGCTGCGCCGAGGCCTGCCACACCGAGAACAACCACGACCGCTCGACCCACAACAGCTACATCCGCGTCTTCGAGCTCGACAACGGCTCGATCGATCTCGCCACCGGCGACGCCACCTACGACCATCCGGTGCCGGCCAAGGGCAAGTACTACATGCCGGTGCAGTGCCACCACTGCGACAACGCGCCCTGCACCAAGGTCTGCCCGGTCGAGGCGACCTGGAAGGAGGAGGACGGCATCGTGGTGGTGGACTACAACTGGTGCATCGGCTGCCGCTACTGCGAAGCCGCCTGCCCCTACCACGCCCGCCGCTTCAACTGGAAGAAGCCCGAGATCGCGGCCGGAGAGATCAATCCCGACCAGGGCTACCTGAGCAATCGCGTACGACCGCAGGGCGTCATGGAGAAGTGCACCTTCTGCCTGCACCGCACCCGCGAGGGCAGGCTGCCGGCCTGCCTGGAAGCCTGCCCGACCGGCGCGCGCGTCTTCGGCAACCTCGCCGATCCCGACAGCGAGATCCGCTGGGTGCTGGCGAACAAGCGCGTCTTCATCCTCAAGGACGACCTCGGCACCAAGCCGCGGTTCTTCTACTTCTTCGACAAATAAGGAGCCGCCATGCTCACCTCATCACTCCGCGAGCAGCATGCCGGGCTCGCCGCCCAGCTCGGCGCCATCGATCAGGCCATCAAGGCAGGCAAGCCAGGCACGGAACTGCGCAAGCTGCTGATCGAGTTCAGCGGCAAGCTGACCATCCATCTCGCGGCCGAGGATCGCATGGTCTATCCGCAGCTGCAGTCCTCGCCGGACACGGCAGTCGCCGCCATGGCCAAGCGGTTCGCCAGTGAGATGGGCGGCCTCGGGGCCGCCTTCAAGGCGTTCAACCACACCTACAACGCCGGTGCCGCCATCGATACCGACCGTGCCGGATTCGCCAAGGCGTTCGGCGGCATCGTCGCCGCCATCGTCGCCCGGGTGAAGGCCGAGGAGACGGAACTCTACGCCGCCGTCGACCGGCTCGGCAAGGCCTGAACCGATGCCAGCGATCGCCCTGCATCGTCCCGGCCTGCTGCCCTTCCTGCGCCAGGCCTTTGGCCACGCCACCGATGGCGGTTCGCTGTTCTACGCCTGGATGACCCTGCTGACCTGCGTCGCCCTGGTCGGGGTCAACGCCTGGGCCAACCAGGTCGTCTCCGGCATGCAGGTGACCGGCATGGGCGACCATGTCTCGTGGGGCCTGTACATCTCCAACTTCACCTTCTTCGTCGGCGTCGCGGCGGCAGCGGTGATGATGGTGATCCCGGCCTACCTCTACCACGATCATGAGATGCATGATGCGGTCATCGTCGGCGAACTGCTGGCGATCAGCGCCATCGTCGTCTGCCTGCTCTCGGTGACGGTCGACCTCGGACGGCCCGACCGCTTCTGGCACATGATGCCCGGCATCGGCCGGTTCAACTGGCCGATCTCGCTGCTGACCTGGGACGTCATCGTGCTCAACGGCTATCTCGGCCTGAACGCGTGGATCTGCGGCTATCTGCTGTGGAGCCGCTGGCGCGGAACCGCTCCGTCGCCGCGCCTGTACCTGCCCTTCGTCTTCCTCTCGATCATCTGGGCGGTGTCGATCCACACCGTCACCGCCTTCCTCTACTGCGGCCTCGGCGGCCGGCCGTTCTGGAACACCGCGCTGCTCGCCCCGCGCTTCCTCGCCAGCGCCTTCGTCGCCGGTCCGGCCCTCATCATCGTCGTCCTGCTGGTGCTGCAGCGCCTGGGCAGCTATCCGTTCGGCGACAAGCCGGTGCGCCTACTGCTGCGGGTGGTGCAGATCACCGCATTGATCAACCTCTTCATGCTCGCGGTCGAATGCTTCACCGCCCTGTATGCTGGCAGCACGCATGCCGCCAGCCTGCGCTACCTGCTGTTCGGCGCCCACGGCCACTACGCCCTGGTGCCGTGGATGTGGAGCGCGATCGGCTTGAACGTCGTCGCGGCCGGCCTGTTCCTGTGGCCGGGGCTGATCCGCCGGCCCGGCCTGCTCGCCACCGCCTGCCTGATGACCTTCGTCGGCATCTGGATCGAGAAGGGCATGGGCCTGGTGGTCCCCGGCTTCATCCCCAGCACCCTGCACGAGATGGTCGAATACGTGCCGTCGCTGACCGAATGGAAGATCACCCTCGGCATCATCGCCGGGGGGCTGATCGTCTACACCCTGCTGCTCAAGGTCGCGTTGCCGCTGCTGTCGGGTTGGACGCCAGGCCTGTCGGTCGGGGTCGAGGCCATGGATGCGCAGCACCGGCAGCTGTTCGACCGGCTCAACGGCTTGGTTGTTGCGATCCGTAGCGGTCGCGGCGCTGCCGAACTGGACCGGACCATGGCCTTTCTCGACAGCTACGTGCGCGAGCACTTCGCTGACGAGGAGCAACTGATGGCCGAGGCGGGTTATCCTGCGCTTGAAGGCCACCGCCGCATGCACGCCAGCTTCACCGCCGAACTGGAATCGGTCCGGGCCGGCCTGGCATCGCCCCAGGCTGATCGCCAGGAACTGGCCGAGCGCCTGCACCTGTCGCTACGCGATTGGCTGCTGCGCCACATCCAGGTCGAAGACCGCGCCTACGGCCTGCATCTGGCGAGAATCTAGGCTTTTCCGCCGCTTTCGCGCCAGCTCATGGCCAGGCGGGCCAGCTCGGTGCCGTGCTCGATGCCGAGCTTCTTCTTGATGTTGGCCTTGTGCGCCTCGACCGTCTTCTCGGACAGCTCCAGTCGCGTGGCGATGACCCGGGTCGGCAGGCCGTCGCCGGTCAGCTCGAAGACCTGCAGCTCGCGGTCGGACAGTCGGCCGATCGGCGGCCCGTCGCCGGTCGTGCCGGCCAGGGTCGGGCTGAGGAAGGTCTTGCCGTCGGCGACGGCGCGGATCGCGCTGGTGATCAGGGTGGCCGCCTCCTCCTTCATCAGGTAGCCCTTGGCGCCGAGCTTGAGGCAGCGCTCGGCATAGACGCGCTGATCGTGCATCGAGAGGACGAGGATGGCGAGATGCGGGAAGGCGGCGATCAGCGGAGCGATGCGCTCCAGGGCGGAGCCGTCGCGCAGCTGCAGATCGAGGATCAGGACATCGGGATCGTGCTGGCCGAGCAGCGGTTCCAGCTGGGCGCAGGTCTCGCATTCGCCGACCACGACGAAGCCGCCATCGGCGGCGAGCATCTGCCCCAGGCCCATGCGCAGCAGCTGGTGGTCGTCGGCAATCAGGACGCGTGGGCGATGGTCGATGGCCATGTCGATTGGCGCAGCATGCAGCCGAGCCGGGGCCTCGCCAGGGGGTGCGGCTGCTGCAAAAAGCTACGGTAGTACGATGCGGACGACCCAGCCGCCACCCGGCAGGGGACCGCACTCCAGTTCACTGCCCAGACGTTTTGCCCGGGCGCGCATCGACTGCAGACCGACGCCATCGGCGCCCTTCGCCCCACCCTGGCCATCATCGATGATCGCCAGCGAACGTGGGCCGATGCGGACCGAGATGGTCCTGGCGCGACCATGGCGCAGCGCGTTGGTGATCGCCTCCTGGCAGATGTGGAAGAGGTCCGACCAACCAGCGGCTGGCGGTCCGGGAGCGGTCCATTCCAGGTTGCAGGCCACGCCGGCGGCGCGGGCCGTGCTGTCGGTCAGCTCGCGCAGGGCGGCCTCCAGCCCCGCGGCCTGGATCGCCACCGGCGCGAGGCGCCTGGCCTGGGCCCGGCACTGGGCCACGGCCTCGGCGAGGCCGGCGGCCAGTACAGGCTGCTTGGCGGCCTGGGCCTGGAACGACAACGCGGTCAGGGTCTGGCCAAGGCCGTCGTGCAGGTCCTGGCCGATGCCACGGGCGGTATCGGCGGCGATCTGCAGTTCGCGATTGGCGAACTCCTGCTCGCGCAGGCGCTCGCGCTCATGGATGGCCTGGCGCAGGCGGGCCACCGCCGGGCGGAACACCACCAGCGCCTCCAGCACCAGGACCAGCAGCAGCAGGCCGCACAGGCTCAGCTCCAGGGTGATCAGCCGGCTGACCCGCGCCTCGGCCTCGGAACGGTACAGGGCGACGATGCGCTCCATGCCTGGGAGGAAATCTTCCTGGGCGCGCAGCAGCGCAGCGGGGTCGAGCGGTTCACGCGCGGCGCGGGACATCACCGCAAAGGGGGCCTCCAGATCGGCGAAGGCCTGGCGCACGGCCGGGCTGTTGTCGCGACCGGCATTGGCCAGGTCATCGCCGCGGCTGAGCCGCTGGTGGGCTTCCGTCCATTCGCCGAGGACGCTGGCGACGGTGACGATGAAGGCGGGATCCCGCTCGGCGGCCAATGCGGTCATGGTCAGCCGCTGCGAGAGCATGCGCTGACGGCCGGCGAGATTGACCACGGCCGCGTCGGAGCGGGCGCGGTGCAGGGCGACCTGCACCGCGATCTGGGCGGCGATGGAGAGCAGCGCGACCAGGCCGAGGGCCAGGGCATATCGGCGGGTGAAATCGCGTGCGGCGCTGCCGTCCAGCTCGTCCATGCTGGGCCGGATTAGATGGCGGCGCAGATCCGCGCCACCTCCGGTCGGCACGAGCCGCAACCGGTGCCGGCGCGGGTGGCGGCGCAGACCTTGGCCGGATCGGCGCCGTGCTGGGGAGCGGCTCGCCGGATCGTAGCTTCGCCGACTTGCAGGCAGGAGCACACCAACCGGCCTTCGACCGCGCCCTGGCCACCACCCGGAGCGAGCAGCCGTTCGCGCAACTCGTCCAGCTCGATGCCGCCCTGGCACAGGTCGAGCAGTTGCGGCCAGGGCCCGAGGTCGCCGAGGCAGATGGCGCCGACCACGCGGTCGGCGCGCACCACCGCCTTGAGGTAGCGCCGCCGACGCGGGTCGTGCAGGCACACGACCTCGTCGCCCTCGCGCTCCTCCACCTCGCCGACGGCCGCCAACTGAACGTCGTGGATCTTGAGCAGGTTGGGCAGCGGAACCGGACGCCAGCGGCCCGCCGGATCGCCGGCGAGGATGGCGGACAGGGCCTCGGCCTGGGCGGTGGCGCCGGGGGTGGTGCCGACGCGGTGGCCGTGGGCGATGGCGCATTCGCCGATCGCGCTGATGTCCGGATCGGCGGTCGCCATCCGGGCATCGACGATGATCCCGCGGTCGCAGGGAAGGCCGGCAGCCTGGGCCAGCTGGTCATTCGCCTCGGTGCCGGTGGCGACGATGATGCGGTCGGCGGGCAATCGCGTGCCGTCGCCCAGGACGACGACGCCGGGTTCGACCGTGGCTACCTGGGTGTTCAGCCGCACCTCGATGCCGCGAGCCCGCAGGATGGCGGTCAGGTGCATCGCGGCCGTGGCGTCCAGCTGCTTGCCCATGATGCGGTCGCTGCGCTGCAGGATGGTGACGTGCACGCTGCGCTGGCGCAGGGCGTCGGCGAGTTCGAGGCCGAGAAGGCCGGCGCCGACGATCACGGCGTGTGCAGCCTGCTCCCCCAGGATCGCCTCGGCATCGGCCCGGTTGCGCAGGGCGAGCACGCCCGGACCGCGCACGGTCATCGCCGGCCGGCTGCCGGTGGCGAGGACGAGGTGGTCGTAGCCGAAGCGGTTGCCGTCGACGGCGACGACCTGATGCGCCGTGCGGTCGAGGACGGCGATGCGGACCGAGGCCCGCACCTGCACGCCAGGTGGGAAGGGGCGGAGCAGGCTGTTCCAGCTGCGCTCGCCGGCGATCAGATGCGGCAGCTGCACGCGGTCATAGCCGGCCTCCGGCTCGTCGCCCAGGACGGTGATCGTGTCCTGCGGACAGGCGACGCGATGGCTGCGGCAGAAGGCCAAGGCGGCGGCTCCGGCCCCGACCACGACGATGCGGCGCGGTGCGGGCACGAAGCGACGCACCTGCACGGCGGTGAGCTTCAGATCCGGCTCCTTCGACACCGGGTCGAGCCGGTCGCTGACCACGGCGTTGGCCCGGCCTTCCGCTCCACCCAGCAGCGGACCCCAGTGCATGGGCAGGAAGCAGACGCCAGCTCGGATGCCGTCGCTGAGGCGGGCCCTGACCCGGCACGAGCCATGGCGGCTGGCCACTTCGATGAGATCGCCGCCGGCGATGCCGCGCTCGGCCGCGTCGCCGGGATGCACCTCGCAGAACATCGCCGGTTCGGTGCGGGTCAGCTTGTTGACCAGGCCGCTGCGGGTCTGGGTATGCCACTGGTCGCGGATGCGTCCCGTGGTCAGGACCAGCGGGAATTCCGTGCTGGGAACCTCGCTCCGTTCCACCGGCTCGCCGCTCCACAGCCGGCAACGGCCATCGGCGGTGGGGAAGCGCCCGTCGGCGAACAGGCGCGCCGTCCCGGGGTGGTCCGGCGCCGGGCAGGGCCACTGCACGCTGCGTCGGCTCCGCAGCAGGGCGTGCGACAGGCCGCTCATGTCGCAGTCGGTGCCGCGCGTGCTGGCGACGTGCTCGGCGAACACCGCCGCCTCGTCGGCAAAGGAGAACGCCGGGCCGAAGCCCATCGCCTGCGCCACCTCCTGGATGATGCGCCAGTCGGCCCGCGCCTCGCCCGGAGCCGGCCGCGCCGCCTCGACCAGGTGCACGCGGCGTTCGCTGGTGGTCATCGCCCCGATCTTCTCCGGCCAGGTGGCGGCAGGCAGGACGATGTCGGCGAAGGGCAGGGTGTCGTTGGCATAGGCGTCCTGCACCACGACCAGTTCCGCGGCCCGCAGGGCGGCGTCGCAACCGAGGGCGGCCGGCAGGCTGGCCACCGGATTGGTGGCGATGATCCACACCGCCTTGCAGCGGCCCTCACGCAGCGCGGCCATCAGTTCGACCGCGGTCAGTCCAGGCAGGGCCGGGATGGTGCCGCGGGCCACGCCCCAGAAGTCCTCGACCGCAGCCCGGTCCGCCGCCGAGGCCAGCGAGCGGTGCGCCGGCAGCAGGTTGGCCAGGCCGCCGACCTCGCGGCCGCCCATCGCGTTGGGCTGGCCGGTGAGCGAGAACGGCCCGCAGCCCGGCCGGCCCACCGTCCCGGTGATCAGCGACAGGTTGATCAGCGAGGCGACCTTGTCGGTGCCGCTGCTGCTCTGGTTGAGACCCATGGTCCATAAACTCATCCAGCGCCGGCCGGTCAGCCACGAGGCGGCGGTGCGGATGGCCTCGGCGCGCAGGCCGCAGGCCTCGGCTGCGCGTTCGGGCGTCCAGGCCTGCAGCAGCGGACGCAGCCGCTCCCAGCCCTCGGCGTGCTGC